>CANHVO010000470.1 GCA_947463915.1 Planctomycetaceae bacterium | reverse complement strand
TTGGGGGCGCAACAAGAAGGAAGCAGAGCAACGGGCTGCGGGAAATGCACTTTCGCAGTTGCGCGGAGAAGAAGCCCCCTACACCACGATGTGATGTACTAGGCACATCGGCCTATCTCTTTCAGTGAAATCCACCACTAGCCGATCGAGGTTAAGCTGCGGTTCTGGACGAATGTCGAGCGCTTTAGGAAACCGAGGCTAACTAGCCTTGTCATTACCCATAACTTTTTGCCTTTCGTCGTGCTCGTGCTCAATGAAATGGAGCTCGTAATCGAATCGTTTTTCTCGATCGAGCACGAGCACCGTCAGACGACTGAGCACGAGAACGGAATCACGAACAACAGCGGTGAATTGCGGTGAAACAAGTGTTCAAATGTGGGTAATGATAAGGCTTAACGCCCAACGGCGAATTGCTCCCCAAACACATCGCGATGTGCTTATCCAGCGTTTTTCCGCAATGAAATGGAGTAGAGCAAAACGATCGAGCCCGTCGCAAGCAAGGACCATGGGAACCATTCCGACGGTTTAAAGACGCGGTCGACTGAATTTTGAGCAGGAGCCGAGAAAAAGCCGCCCGCTTGCTGAGGAACTTGACTACTTGGATCGTCCAATACGCCAGCCACCAAGACCGCACTATCGATCATAAGGCACTCAATGCCCATAATGATCAGGACGATTCCGACTCCACAAAAAAAAGCTCGCCACATGGTATTCGGACGAATCAAGATTCGACACCTAAATGAGTCACGATCAAAAAGTGCGCCTTTACCCGCGCTACTCCACAAGGAACCCTTTCGGCGAAATCCCTACTCAACCCAGCATGCGAATCGATTTTCTGACGGATTTGCAGAGGTGTACCTCCTGTTTCAGTTGCCATTCGAGAAATCAGAAAAAACGGAAAAACCTACCCTCGCGGCAACTTATTGCCCGACTCTATGGATGCGAGTATACTAGGGGCCAGAATGTATGGTGCGTAATTAGGCACAATCGTTCTGTAATGGTGGTTTTTGTTGAATCACCTTTCGTCGCCCGCCATACTCTCGTTGAGTCGCAGAAGCCTCCTGTCCAATTGGGCTGGTTTTGCTTCCCAAACCGCCAAGACTTACTTGCTTTTATCACTCCAATGATCGGAACACCCAATGTCGAGAACCACTCGCCGTCAGTTTCTTCAAAACACATCCGCTGTTAGTGCTGCCGGATATTTCGTATCCGCAGGCGCTACTTCGGCTCTCAGCCGATCCGCCAATGAGAAGCTCAATGTTGCTTGCATCGGAGTCGGTGGCAAAGGAGGCAGCGACTCGAGTAATGCCGCCAAATTCGGTAACGTGATTGCTATTTGTGACGTCGACCGGAATACCATGGACGGCAAGGCGAAGTCACCCGAGTTCTCCAGCGCCGAAAAGTTCACTGACTACCGTGAACTCTTTGCCAAGTACGGAAAGAACATCGACATCGTTACGGTCAGCTGCCCTGACCACATGCACGGTCCTGTAACCCTGGAAGCAATGCGATTGGGCGCAAGCTGCTACACACAAAAGCCGCTTACTCGAACCATTTACGAAGCTCGTCTTCTCGCCAAAGTCGCCAAAGAAACCGGCGTCTGCACCCAAATGGGAAATCAAGGGACCGCCCTCGACTCCTCCCGCGAAGCGATTGCTCAATTGAGCTCCGGAGTTCTCGGCACACTCAAGGAAGTTTATGCTTGGTCGAATCGTCCTGTCTGGGCTCAAGGTCCAGGACGACGTATGAACATGGAAAAATTTGCTACCGAAGCAATGAAAGAAGACGCAGCCGAAGGCTCAAAGCTCATCGGCTCAAAGCACAAGGAAATCTTGAAGACTCTCGAGCGTTTGGACTGGAAGAGTTGGATTGGTGTTGCAGAAGATCGTGAATACTGGCCAGGTTTGTACCACAGCTTCCAATTCCGTGGCTGGTGGGATTTCGGCACCGGCGCATTGGGCGACATGGCTTGCCACCAACTGACCGTTCCATTTGCGGCTTGCGGTCTTCGAGACCCAATTTCGGTTGTTGCAAAAACAAGTGGACACGATTTCGATAGCTTCCCAGCGAGCTCGGTGATCAAGTTCGAATTCCCAGAAACCAAAGAACGGCCAGCCATTCCATTCTGGTGGTATGACCGCAAAGGCAATAAGCCACCAGCCGAAGTCTTTGAAAAGTGGGGCATCAATAAGGTCGCTGACAGCGGCGTTTTGATCGTCGGCGAAAAGGGCGCGTTCTACAGCTCAGACGATTATTGCGGCAAGTACGAGCTCAAGGGGGTCGACAAGGTAACCGTCGACTACGAGAAAGCCGAAAACAAAGGGGACAATGACACGAACAACATGTACGAGTTGTTCCGTGCGAAGATGGCAAATGATCCTAAGATTTGCAAATCGAACTTCATCGATCGCGCTGGTCCTTTGACCGAAACGATTTTGCTAGGTAATCTCGCTGTTTGGGCCGCTTCCAAGGGTGGCAAAGATGGCGAAATGGGCGAGTGGGGTGAAAAGGTCGAGTGGGATGCCAAGAATCTCGTGGTCACCAATTTGGCTTCTCTCAAGACGCCGCGCGTTGCCGATCTGATCAAACCGAAGTATCGTGATGGATACAGGTTGGACTAAAGTCCAAAGTCGTTGTGCGTTAGGAATTCGAAAGCCACCCGTGGGGCACACCTGCCGGGTGTGCCCTGGAAATGACAACAACATTTCCTCATTCGAATAGCCGTAACCGCACATCGTCTTTGCTGTCCAAGAGAATACCGTAACGTCAATCAACAGGGGAGTAGTTCGCTACTCCCCTGCTTTTTCATATTAAGAGCCAAGGATTAAAGTGATGCGTTGTCGCCGCGTGAGTTTGTTTGTCGGGAAGTGTTTGGTCGGTTTTGCCTTCTCCGCTGGATTCGCCATTTCGCTTCCGACCGTCTGCCTCGCGCAAAAAACGGAATCGCCTGCTTTGGCCAAAGCTGAGGATGTGGCTGCAGCAAAGAAAAGGCTTGAGGCGTTAGGCTCGTCAGCAAAAGTCACGATGGATGGTGCCAAACTCACCGAAATCGTAATTCAAGACGGCTCGATTCTGACTGCAGATGACCTCTCGTTATTCGGCCGATTGAGTGACCTGACCAAACTTCAAATTTACAACTGCCGTACCCTCAACTCAGAGATGGTTTCGAATCTAAATGGGCTAAACGAGCTAACGGCGCTGGCTTTGACCAACACCGTTATCGATGACGCCGCCGTTGAGACAATCGTGAAGTCGTTTCCAAAACTAACGATTTTGGATCTGTCCTCCAATGCGAACATGTCGAGCCAAGTCTTGAAGATGATCGGAGAGCTCAAGGGATTGCAGCAGTTGATCCTCGTTCAAAATCGATTCAACGAGTTGAGCACACGCCGCCTATCCAAACTGCAAGACTTGCGAGTTTTGGATCTTCGAGGAAACATGGAAGCCGGCGACATGACGCTCGAAGTCGTGGCCGCGCTGCCAAAACTAAAGGCTCTCAAGCATCGAAGCACCGCTGTTTCTGACAATGGAATGTCGTATCTCGCCAACAACAGCACCCTCGAAAACCTGCTCATCC
Organism: Planctomycetaceae bacterium; assembly: GCA_947463915.1. GTDB lineage: Bacteria > Planctomycetota > Planctomycetia > Pirellulales > Pirellulaceae > JBKCUI01. The sequence goes on along the minus strand of CANHVO010000470.1, from coordinate 1,576 downwards.
AAGATTTTAACATCACCAATCAGACAGGTGAGCATTTAGCCAAGTTGCAGAAACTAACTCAACTGGAAATCTTCCGTTGCCAAGGGTTTGGTAGCGAAGGAGTATTGGCGCTAAAGGGACTCAATCTACAAAGGCTAACCTTGCGAGATTTGCCAATCGTGGACGACCAAGCGTTGGCGGTGTTGAAGGAACTACCGAAGCTTCGCCGATTTTACCTCCATGAAATTAGCGGCATCAGCGACAGCGGCCTAAGAAATTTGGGCTCGCTCCAAGCTCTTGAGTTGCTCGACATTTGGAGTATTCCGCAAATGTCCGACGCCACGCTCGATGTGATTGCAACCTTGCCCAATCTCAAGGAACTAACCATTCGTTCGACAGCCGTTACGGATGCAGCCATCGCCAAGCTGCTGGCGATGCCCAAGCTAGAATCCCTAACCTTCAAAGAGAACGGTAGCGTCACCGAAGCAGGGCTGAAAAAGCTGTCCGCAAAGAAATGGAAGAAGCTGGACATCGGTGCATCGGCAGCAGCAAGCGACGAGTAGTGTCGCACAATTGTCCTCAATTAGAGTCGCACAATTGTCCTCAATTGTTGCTGAATTTAAAGCGAACGCGGGCCTCGTGCCCAAGTTCGCAACTTGCTTGGTGTGCTAACGGACCGGTGCCGCTCCTTCAGAGCTCTTCATTATTGGGGGCAGCATACCTGGGGTTACGTTCGCATAGCGAACTAACCCCAGTCTCTTTACTGCCATCGCATTCGCGATTGAATCGCACATTGCGATATTGGAACGTCCTATTCCCTAGTCAACTTCAGCCCACGGGCGAACCAGGGATAGATGCACGGTATCACCAACGACGTCAACAGCGTCGAAGTAATGAGTCCGCCAATAACCACAGTTGCTAATGGTCGTTGCATTTCGGCTCCGTCGCTAGTGGACAGCGCCATCGGCAGAAAGCCCAAGCTTGCGACGAGCGCCGTCATCAAAACGGGGCGCAATCGAATGAGAGCGGTTTCATTGCAAACCGCATCCAACGCCATGCCCGTGTTTCTTAAACCCTCGGCAGCGCTAACCCAAACTAGACCATTGAGCACCGCGACGCCGAACAGGGCGATGAAACCAACGCCTGCCGAAATGCTAAAAGGCATTTCTCTCAGATACAAAGCAATCACTCCGCCCGATGCCGCCATCGGTACTGCCAAGAAGATCAATAGCGCTAGTCGCATTGAGCCAAGGCTTGTATGTAGCAGCAATAAAATGATCAACAAAACGATCGGAGTGATAATCGCCAATCGAAGACTTGCCGATTGCAAATTCTCAAAGTCCCCTCCCCATCGAATTTCGTAGCCCGCCGGCAACACGACCTTTTCGGGGACAATTTTCTGGGCTTCGCTGACAAAGGACGCGATGTCCCGGCCTCGCACGTTGGCCGAGATGAACGTGCGTCTTCGGTTCCCTTCGTGCTCAATACTTGGAGGTGTTTCCTCCAACCGAATGTCAGCCAGTTCCTTGAGTGGAACCGTTTGCCCCGCCAAATCCGTTACCGGGATTTGTTCGAGCAGCGACATTTTCTCCCGCCA
>CANHVO010000469.1 GCA_947463915.1 Planctomycetaceae bacterium | reverse complement strand
TCGAGGAACCCTTGCACTACCCATTTGCATTTAGCGAAAACCCGATGTTGCAATGGGTGAACCAGCAATTGATCAAAGCGAAGCCTGCCTTTCACAAGAAGACTTTTTTGAAGGACTTCCACAAGACCTCCGAGTTTTGTTCGACTTGTCATAAAGTGCATTTGCCCTATGCGCTGAATCAATACAAAGACTTTTTGCGAGGCCAGAACCATTACGATTCGTGGCTTCTCAGCGGTGTTTCGGGGCACGGAGCTCGAAGCTTCTACTATCCAGAGAAATCTCAAAAGGCTTGTGCAGGTTGCCATATGCCTCTTGAAGAGTCGAATGACTTCGGGGCCAAGCAATTCGCGGGTGCGGACAGCAAGTTTTCGATTCACGACCATACTTTTGCCGCAGGCAATACTGGCTTGCCAGCGCTGCGTGGCTTCCTAACCGAGGTCGAGGACAAGCATAAGAAGTTCCTGGAGGGAACCATGCGCGTCGATATCTTTGCGTTGAAAGAAGACGCGAGTGTGGATGGCAAACTGCTGGGACCGATTCGACCTGAGATGCCGAAGTTAAAGCCCGGTTCGAAGTACTTGCTGGAGTCCATAGTGAGGACTCTCAAGGTTGGGCACGAGTTCACGCAGGGGACTGTCGATTCCAATGAAGTATGGCTTGAAGTGTCGCTCAAGAGCGGCGATCGGCTTATCGGTCAAAGCGGTGGAATGGATGGGAAAGGGGAAGTGGATCGTCGTTCTCACTTTATCAATGTCTTTATGTTGGACCGGAACGGCAACCGAATCAATCGCCGCAATCCTCAAGACATCTTCACCCCTTTGTATAACCACCAGATTCCTCCGGGGTCTGGGCAAGTTGTTCATTATTCGTTTGCGGTTCCCACCGACTTGACACAACCGATCACGGCAACAGTCAAGTTGCAGTATCGCAAGTTTGATTACGAGTACATGGAGATTGTTCACAGTCGCCAAAAACCGGGCGACAACCCAATAGCAACTGATGCGAAGATGGAAAAGAATGAACCGACGTTGGTTTCGAATACGGGGGCTCAGGAACCGGATGTGTATAAAAACACATTGCCGGTACTGACGCTTGCCATGGATTCGGTAGTGTTCCCGGTTGAGGGAGTTGCAGATGAGCCTGCGAACTCAGAGTCTAAGATTCCTGAGTGGCAGCGATGGAACGATTATGGGATTGGGTTGTTCCTTGAGGGCAAGGCCGAGCTCAAGCAAGCTGAGCAAGCGTTTCAGATGGTCGAAAAGTTGAAGCGATTTGATGGTCCGGTCAATTTGGCACGTGTTTATCTTCGTGAAGGCCGAATTGATGAGGCTGTGGATGCAGTGCAGCGGGCGGCCAAAGCGACTGACCCTGTAGCACCGGAATGGACGATGGCTTGGTTCAGCGGATTGGCAAACCGAGAGCAGGGACGGTTGGTTGAGGCAGAGGCGAATTTTAGAAGCATTGTGGATCAGACCACTGAGGAGCGAAAAGCTCGCGGTTTCGATTTCAGCCGAGACATCGAGGTGTTGAACACATTGGGGCGAACGATCTTCGATCGCAGCGAGCAGTTGCGACAGGAATCACAAGCCGATGAAAGAAAAGTCTTGTTGCGAGAAGCGGAAAAGCAGTTTAAGCGATCGATCGCGATTGATTCCGAAAATGCGAACGCCCATTACAACCTCGGTTTGATTTACGGCATGTTGGGTGATGCGGAACTTGAAAAGAAGCACAAAGCACTTCACTTGAGATACAAGCCAGACGACAATGCTCAAGGAATAGCTGTCGAGAAAGCTCGCAAAAAATATCCAGCGGCAAACAGTGCGGCTGAATCCTTGGTCATCTATCCATTACACGCAGCCCCAGAATGAACTTCGGATGAGTGATTCATTGAACAACGAGGATCGAGTTGAAGACGACGCCGTGATTGGTCGAGCCTTTATGGGGTCGGCGATTGTTTTCGTTTTGATTGGCTTGATTGCAGGCGTCTCCTACTTTGTTTTGACAAGGAAGCCGACAGCGGAGATTGCTAAGGCGGCGCCGGTCGAACCGCCTGCCGTTCGCGAAATGCCAAAAGTGATTGTTCCGACGATTGCGTGGGTTGACATTACCGACAGTGCCGGCTTGAGTTTTACTCACTGCAGTGGAGCAAAAGGAAAAAAGTTGTTGCCAGAAACGATGGGAAGCGGCTGTGTCTTCTTTGATTTTGATGGTGATGGCGATCAGGATATTTTGTTGGTTAACGCTTGTGATTGGCCCGGCGAACATGATCCTGCGAAGCCGGTCGGAACATTGGCACTTTATGCGAACGATGGCGTTGGAGCGTTTAAAGACGTAACCAAAGATACGGGTTTGGATGTCACTCTTTACGGCATGGGAGCCGCATGTGGGGACTATGACAACGATGGTAAAGTCGATTTGTTTATTTCGTGCCTTGGAAGGAGTCGGCTGTACCATAACGAGGGAGGTAAGTTTGTTGATGTGACCGATCAAGCTGGTGTTGGAGGTGTTGAGAAAGATTGGAGCACATCTTGTGGTTGGTTTGATTGCGATCAAGACGGCGACTTGGATTTGCTCGTTTGTCATTATGTGGACTGGACCCGAGAGTTTGACTTGGCGCAAGAGTTTCGACTCGTCGGCGGAAACGAAAGAGCTTATGGGCGTCCTCAAAATTTTGGTGGTACATTTCCCTCGCTGTTTCGAAACGAAGGGAACGGTAAGTTTTCCGATGTGTCTGCTGAGTCTGGGTTTCATGTAATCAATCCAGCGACTTCGGTTCCGCTTGGCAAGTCGCTTGGGATTGTTTTCGAGGACTTGGACGGCGACAGCAAGCTGGATTGTGTTATCTCGAACGATACCGTTCAGAACTTTTTGTTTCACAATCTTGGGAATGGGAAGTTCGAGGAAATCGGAGCAATGGCTGGGGTGGCTTTCGATGCCGCCGGGGCGGCCCGCGGCGCGATGGGGATTGACGCTGCAGCATTTCGAAATGACGCTTCGGTAGGAGTTGCCATTGGGAACTTCGCCAACGAGATGTCGGCACTGTATGTGTCCCGTTCCCGAAACCTGCAGTTTTATGATGCAGCAGTTGCCAACGGATTTGGACCAGCGACGCGGTTGGAGTTGACGTTTGGTGTGTTGTTTCTGGATATGGATTTGGACGGACGTCTCGATATCTTCCAGGCCAACGGGCACTTGGAAGATGATATTGCCAAGGTGCAAGCGAGCCAGCATTACGAACAACCGCCGCAGCTTTTTTGGAACGCGGGTTCGCAGTACAACACCGAGTTCATCAAGTGCCGCGAGCAAGAGACCGGGAGTGCGTTCCAGAAGCCGATGGTTGGTCGCGGTTCGTCTTATGCGGATATCGACGGTGATGGCGATTTGGATTTGTTGATCATGGGTTGTGGCCAGAAGCCTCGTCTTCTTCGCAATGACCAGAAGCTCAACAATCACTGGTCGCGTGTTAAGCTGGCGGGCAAAGGCAAGAATCGCGATGCAATTGGAGCGTTGGTTGAATTGCGCATCGGCGATGTCGCTCAATACCGACGCGTGAGCCCAACGCGGAGTTATCTATCGCAGGTAGAGTTGCCCGTGACGTTCGGGCTTGGTATGTCGGATTCGATAGATCGAATCGTAGTCACTTGGCCTAATGGTCAGCAGCAGACCATTCAAAAACCGGCGGTGGATCGGATGTTGGTGATCGAGCAAGCGGAATAAGTACGTCGTTACACGCAACGCTGTTTCGCATTGTGCTCAATGTAAATTGGGCTTTTCTGTAGCGAAAGTCGTCAAGACTTTCGGCTGCAATTCATAAACCACCGAAACTCTTGACGAGTTTCGCTACAAAATGCTTGACAGCGTTTCGTTTCGCGGCTCTTGCATTCGATTACTAAACGTGTCTGCGGGCCATTGATTTAGTCGTTTAACAGTCAGTCGAAGGCGTTCTCTGCAGCTTTGGCAGTATGCCTTCGGCTGACTGTTAAACGAAGTGTGATGGAAGTGCAGAGCACGACGCTCCTTAGTACCTGGGCGATTGCGGTGGTATGGTGGTATTGGAGGCGGAGTTCGTGGCCGGTGGGGCTGATGCGTTTAAGCTGGTCGGGGGCGTTATGCCCGATTTCATTGCGGGGGTTGCGCTCGTGGTCGGAGTTCCGGCGATACTTGTGCCGGTTGTCGCCATGATGTTCTGAGTCAATCGAACGTTGAGTGCACCGATTCGTTGATAAAGTTCGGGTTGGAGCGAATTCAGGGCGATGCTTTGCTGGTAGTTTTGGACCGCTTGCATCAACTCGCCCGAGTTTTCTCGTAGTCTGCCGCGTTCTGCCCAGGCTCTGGCATTGTTTGGGTCCATAGCCAACGCTTCGTCCAGGTACTGTTCGGCGATCTTGGTTTGGTTGAATTCTTGGTGTAGTTTTGCCAATTCGACGCGGGCATCAGAGATGTTCGGGCTGCGTTGCGCCCAACGTTTCAGCAGCGTAAACGCTTTGTCTGGGCGACCTGTTTCGACGAGTAGTACGGCGAGAGCTCTGTGGCATTCCACGTGGTCAGGGGAAAGCTCCAGGGCCTGATTGTAGATAGCCTCCGCATTTTCGAGCATTTTCTGATCTTTGGCCGCGGTACCAAGTCGGTGGTAGGTTGACGCAAGATTGTAATGAGTGTCCGGGTTCGTCGGGTTGGCCTGCTTTGCTTGTTCAAACATATGCAAAGCTTCGGCGTAGCGTCCCTGCTGGTAGAGGGTTACGCCTGTGCCATTTTGGACGATTCTTGTGCAGCCCACCAAATTGCAGCAAACGAACAGTCCACAAACGAGGCAGATGAGGCTTTGGAATGGGTTTTTCATGGTTTTGGTACTTTCGGAGACAGCTGCCGAACGATTTTTGGCAACGCTGTGAAGCATCTCGCGGCAAAAAGCAAGCTTTTGCGTAGCGAAAGTCGTCAAGACTTTCGGCTGGATCGTACGACCGAAACTCTTGACGAGTTTCGCTACGAATTGCTTTACAGGGGTGCCTTTTGGCGGGCAGGCAATGTCAACGGAAAGCAATACCAAGAATTACCTGCCGAATACAAGAGGAATACGCTCAAGTTGTAGCGAAATGCCATTTTGAAAAACCCGTTTCACTTTTAGAATCCCAGTCTATGCAATCTGAACATCCAAAATCGACACCTGCAACCGACAGCTACCTGCAGCATA
>CANHVO010000468.1 GCA_947463915.1 Planctomycetaceae bacterium | reverse complement strand
CGGCGAATTGAGAATGGTTTTCTCGGGGCCGCCGCCGGTTCCGGCGCAGACTCGCAAATGGAGTATTCGAGGTCTCAAATCATTCCTCATGACGCACCTTCGCATGAAAATCCTGAGCCTTGCATTCCCAGCTCTCCGATTCGAGAGCACGTCGGGCAAGGCGTTGCTCCTCGGTGACTCCTTTTTGGAGACATCGCTGCACCGCGACAACGAAGTCCCCGGCCGTGCCGACCACATCACAGGCATCGGACCATGGTTCCGTGGAGGGCAACCGCCGCACTACCGCTGGTCGACCGCTCGCCAAATACTCTTTTAATTTCAGTGGTTGCATGGCTTGCGTCAGGCTAGTCTCGACATAGGGCATAATCAGGCAGTCGGACGCTTGCGCCATCGAAGCCAAGTCGCGAGTGGGCGCTGGCGCGAGGAAATGGACGTTCGGCAGTTTTTTGATGGTAGGGTCCGGCTGCTGTGTCGGACCGATCAGAACAATGGCCAGATGAGGCATCTTCTTTGCTAAATGGGTGAGGAAAGTTGTGTCCAACCTGCGATCGACGACTCCCCAAAACAGTGCGACAGGCCCTTGGATCGGAGCTGGCCAATCGAAGCGGGGTAAAGTGGAGGATTGCCACGTGGCCATATCGACACCATGGGTACATAATTCTGCTTTGCGTCCCATGGTAGCCAAACGATCCTTCAAGGAGTCGCTAGCCGCAATCAGAATATCCGCCCGGTGCACTACGCGGTCTTCCATCGCAGCCATCGCGGTTTGATCCAATCCTGGCCAAAGCGAAAAATCGTCGACGCAATAATAGACCCATCGATCCACGGGAAGCTCGTCCATCAGATCGGCTACGATAGGAATAGTGGTAATGGCCAGGGAAGGACGCGAGCCTCGCGACAAAATATCCACCAACTGTTCTCTCAACAGCCAACGATTGCACGATCGATCCCATGCTCGTTTGAACCAAGGCCACATCCAAGGGGACACAACACGTGGCTCACGAGGAGCCGGATTCTCAACCGCCCTTTGCGGTTTCGGTGAGACCATTCCATGGATCTTGCCGACGACTCGATCGAGAGTCGCGCGATCGAGTCGCGGAGGACGCATACCGATGGTGTTAACCCAAGTAACATCAACTCGATCGAGTAAGTACTGGATCAAATACTGACAGCTCGAGGGATGCCGGCCCCAATCATCAGAAAATACCAACCAATGGTCGCGATGAGTTGGTTGCGAAACGAGCTTTTTCGGTTCGGTTTGAATCACGATGCAGGGTTATCGCAGCAACCAGGCCGCAAGGATCACGGAACTTGAGATTGCGACAACGGCAGATACGACCATTAGTATTTTTGCCCGTCGAATCGCCTGAGCTCTCTGAGGGACAAATGGAATGCGCGGCAAGAACTTTTGTTCCCAAACAGGTCGCGGATGCTGCGTTTGGTCTGCGAGCGATTGAAACCAATTTCGTTGCCACCCAAATTGCAGCATCAGCACGGTGGGGCGGCATAATCGATGGGTAGGCTGCGATTTCAACGTCCTGCATACGTAATCGAAGAAGAAATCGGCACGGGCTCGAAAGCAATCCTTCTCCTCGCGGGTGCCCGGATCGAGCCAAGCCAAGTACTGAAGAATATGCCATTTGCGCATATCTTGAGCAGCCCATGTTTCGGTAGGGTATTGCAGTCGCTCGGGGTGATCCAGCGTGGGGCTCTCATGCGCGAGCATCCATCGACCGTAATGAACTAGGCTCTTCCACGCATACGCATAGGCACAATCGTTTTGTCCTCGCTCAACCTTGATATCGAGATATCGCATCAAGGCTTGCAGGAACATGGTGTAGAACCATCGCAACTCTGCGTTGGTCAAATCCATGGCTTCGATGTTGTCTTCCGGATGAATTACCCGTTGGATCAATTTTTCGGCAGCAGCAAGATAGGATCGGTTTTCTGTCAACTCAAAGCCGGTTAGCAAGGCGTGCAAAGAGTTGCCTGAAGCGCGACCTGGACCGTAGTAGTTGGGACTGCTCTCAAAAGACAATCCCGTATCCGACCGTGAAAGCCAACGAAAAATGGTCTTCGATCCATCCTCGATTCGCACTACATAATCCGCTGCAAGGATAGCCGCTTCGCGGTAATCGGACTCTCCGCTAAGGAAATACGCGTGCATCCAGCCCGTTGGGTAATTGTGCGACGCAGATGGTCCGCCACCGATGGCATAGACCTTGGCCAGGCGTTTGCCGGTATGCCCCAAGTCCGCGAGATCCTTGCCCCCCGGCATTCTTCCTAGACGCGATAGATTGCCAGGGTAGCTGCGATGTGTCGCTGTATCGGCATCCGCGTAATGGTAAGTATGCCAAAATAAGCCTCCGTTGTAGAGGTTCTTGTCGCGATCGGTATGGTACGTATCGATGTCCCAGGCATGATCCGCCATCGCGATCATTTGATCCCACCACTCTTTGTGACCACTGCGGAGAAACTGAATCGCGAATCCGCCAACGCAATCGTACTGATTGTTGTAGTGAGAAATCCAAGGAACCGAGGAGTTTCCAAATACAGCTTCATGATCGCCATACAAATCGCCGTAGTTTCGCCAACCGTATTGATCGATTGCTTCTCTTTTCGTAAAGAAGGTATCGATGCCTTGGATGGCACTATCGACTAACTCTAGATAATCCTGATGGGGATCGACCGCGCGCGGGGTCAGGTAACTCACTGCTTGGGCACGCGCGTAAGACTCAGGACTTAGCGAGACAAAGCTTGGCGACTGGTACCAGGCCAGGGACTCGGGGCCCTTTGCATGGGTGAAGCTAACCGCCCATTGGTGGGTTTTTTGTTCACCACCTTGCAGTTCATGAAGGTAGCCGCTCTCTTCAGGAAAAATTCCTAATCGCAGCCGATCCTCGGTCGCTATCACGCACTTAGGAAAATTCTCCCAGTAGTCGCGCATGCACAGCGACAGTTGATGTTCCACGTTCCCAAGTCCAATCTGGGGTGTGGAACGATCCCCGCGTTCGCATGCGGTGTCGCACCGCAGTTCGAACCCTCGAAAGGCCAAAGGAACTTGGCCCAATCGATCCACGTGATTGCGAGAGGCCCAGTTCTCGCCGCCGCTCGAAGCCTGAAACAATTGAATGGATTGCTCTGCCGTTTTCAGTTCCTGGTCAGGGGAAAGTTGCACCCAATAGCGAACCGAATCCAATGGAAAGGGTACGTCGTATTCAATCGATAAATCTCGGATAAAAAACGATCCCGGACTACCCAGATCCCATGTGCCTCCCGGATGTGTGGCTGCCTGTGGATTGCGTACTCGCAATCGAAAGATGGCGGAACCGATATTCGGGTAGTGCTTTACGGTACAGGAAAAGACGAGGGGGCAGGCCTTCGGTGAATCACGGTCGACTTCGAGCTGATATTGCAGTTTCTGAAAAATCGGACCATTCTCCACCACCTTCCCGCTCGAGGGCTTCGCGTGCCAAGTGAAACCCTCTCCATCGACTAAACGGAGCCGAAAGGCAAGGTGTTGTTCGTTCGGACAGTTTGGATCCTTTGCTTGGCCACCCACCGAGCTCTCGTTGAGCTTAGGATCGCAGGCGTCACTCTTGGACTCATTGTCTTCACCGTGAACCTCTAGGGTTAGCGACTCCGCGTTCGCATTGCATGTCGCTCTGTGCAACCATTCAAATCGACACCAGCGAATGGAGCCGTCGGGCCATCGCTGTAAAATGGTCGGTTGGAATAAGAGAGACTTACCTTCGACGTCACGTAACGTAAGTTGATCGCATCGTGAGGCAACTCCACTGGGCAGTGTCACACTAATTCCTAGTGGCAGAATCGATGCGTTCTCGAAGGGCTTAGGATGTGAAATAAAAAGTGGTATGCTATACACGGATGCTTGGAACGCTAAAGGAGAACGAGAACAAGACTCTCAATCGGGTTTCGCTGTCGCTGCTGTCGAGTGATCCAATTGCGACAAAGTACGATCGGAATGTGGGGCCCGATCGTTAAGACGGTTTCCCCAAGACTCTAGAAAAGCCAGGGACCACAGCCGTTCTCCATGATTGATGTACCCCGACGAGTGCTCTCGAAGCATCGTATCAATCACATCCAAGCGAACGTAATTTGCGCAGAAAGAGTTAGGATTTCGTAATAGATCATTGACTAGTGTCAGGAATCGAGGTTGGCGCCAGATGCCTGGAGGTAAACCAAAGCCAATCTTTGGTCGTTTCATCATCGCGGGAGAAACAAATGAACTAAACGTTTTGCCTAACAGCGGTTTCACAAGTCCCGGCTGATGGAGGACTTTGTACGGAAATTCACACACGGCTTCAACAAGTTTGTGGTCAAGGAAAGGACTGCGTCCCTCAAGCCCGTGCGCCATGCTAGTGATATCCACTTTGGCCAAGATGTCGCACGGAAGATAGGCCTGTAAATCGGCTCGCATCGCACGAACACCCGGCCTCTCTTTCGTGTAGGGACTCATGATGCCCTCAAGAAAATGATCGGTCTCATGGAAATCACAATTCTCTAGATAATCGGAATGGTAAAGAGACTCACGCTGGTATCGCGAGAATAGACTCAACCAATGGACGTAGCGAGAATTTGGATCTTGGCGAAGCACTTTCATGCGGTGCTTGAGTTTTTCGAGTCGCCCCTCTGGATGGAAAGATGGGATCCAATCGACCCAAGGGCCGGTCAAAATCTTTTTCAGTGGATGAGGCAAACGCTCAAAGGTTCCTAAGCGATCTACCGTGCGATAGCGGGCATACCCACCCAAAAGCTCGTCGCCACCATCACCCGTCATGATGACGCGCACGTGAGCGCTTGTCCAAGAACATAAATGGTATGTTGCGACCGCACTGCTGTCGGCAAAAGGTTCATCGAAACAGTCGACGAGTTTCTCGAGCGAATCAACGGCGTCGATTTCCGAGTTCAGCTGACGATGTTCGGTTTCGAAGTGTTTGGCTATTTGACTCGCTTGCTGATCCTCTTGGGAACTGTCCCCGAGGAAATCGGCCGTGAATGTTTGGATGCGCGAAGTGGCATGCTGATGCATTAACCCTACCACAACGGACGAATCCATTCCTCCGGACAAGAAGGCTCCCATCGGAACATCGCTTCGCATTTGAAGTCGGATGGCTTCCTCCATCGATTGCTTAAGCCGTTGGCATGCATCATCGAATGAAATCCGATCAT
>CANHVO010000467.1 GCA_947463915.1 Planctomycetaceae bacterium | reverse complement strand
TTCTTGCTGGCCTTAACCGCTTGCTGTGTATGCAGGTCCAGTTCCTGCCAGAGATTCGTTAGCGACGATGTGCTCAGATACTCGATACCGCGCATGGCAGGTGCCGCATCGATTCGCTCTTGCAATTCTTCCGTCGAGGGTGGCTGTGGGCTCACCCATTGCATCGAATCTTGAGAACCGTTTCGGCAAAGGGCTTGAAAATAGCCTTCGCCAAATCGACGCCAAAACTCAAGCTGTGCATTCAAACCTCTCTCCATGAGCGTGGACGCAAGCAAAGTCAGTCCCGTTGACGTTGACTTATCAAAGGCAATCATCAATTGTTGTTCCAAGGCCGATTCAACCGGCTTGACCAGCTCGTCATCTGTGTGCTCTAAAAACAAACGCCCCTGCGGAGAGATACTAGCAGTAAGAGCTCGTTCGATGCTGGCGTTCATGGGTGGTGGAAGCTCGGGAGTATTGCAAATGTTGAGTTGGGGCGGAACGCAATGTCTTTGGGAAATGCTGGAACCATCCCGCTGTTTGTTCCAGCATCAAATTGTAGAGCAATCGTGCGGAACTGGGACTCGAGATGCGACTAAGTCCTGAAGGGACGGCATTTGAAAGCCTGGGGTAAGTTCGCATCGCGAACGAAACCCCAGGTTATGTGCGACCATCGATTTAGAGCTCCGAAGGAGCGACATTTGCCAGATCAAGCTGAAGGCTTGAAAGATAGTAGCCGGTGGTTGAGGAGCGAAGCGACGACACCACCGGATAGCGATCGACGGGATCGCAAGCATCCTGAAGGGATGCCAGATATCGAACACTACTGTTACTGTCTTCTGATTTGTCCAATCGCAAACTTGAGTCAAAAGTCGCAAGCGATACGCGGAGCAGTGTCGCACAATTGTCCACCACTCACCAAACTCAAAGAAAAACCGCCAAAGTCACCTCTCCCAGCAAAGCTGGGGGAGGTCGGAGCGAGCGTAGCAAGCTCCGGGAGGGGGTATGACTTCGGTTTCGAACCAAGGAGATTGTTACAGTGCATATGCCCCCTCCCGAATGTCGCTGAAGGCTCCATTCGACCTCCCCCAACTGCGTTGGGAGAGGTGACTTCCCTTCGGTTTCGGCGAACTTCCTTTGGACCTTCAATGTCTAAACTCGAATCTTGTACATCGAGCAAAAAACGGGGTGCGCCGATTTTGGGCCAGTTGCCGTCGATGAGGACATCGCCGACGAGTACTGGCGAGAAATTCGCAAATGCGTTCCAAGGAATCGTCCCGAAGCGTCGCGATCGCTAGTACAGCGATCGGTTCGCACGCCAAAAAGTGTCGCACAATTGTCCTCAATTGTTGCTGCCCTAAAAAACCGAATTCCCTGGCAATTCACCACCAATTCGCATCCAGCCTTTCTCAATAAAACGGACCTAAAGTGCCTGCCAAGCGATTGAGGACAATCGCTTTACTCTGATCCGCCACAGCCTACGATAAAGCGAAGTTGAAGTATCGCTAACCACGGATTGCATCTGTGGCTATCAACTGCCACTGCTCCGCAGTTCCGGACATCGAGGAAACGTGGGTTACATTCAAGGCACCTAGGGGGGCTCTGATCGGTTAGCACGCCAAGCATATTGCGAACTTGGGCTCGAGGCCCTCGTTCGCTTTTTCAATCTGGCGCGAATTCAATGTAGAGCAGAACCATTGTTGGAGACTTGAGGGTGCATTTCAAGCTGATCTTGATTATGCTAGTCCGATTGGCTTTGGGGCTGTTTTTTCGCAGTTCCTACCCACCCCCACCCAAATGGCGTTAAAATTTGGTGGCGGAAGTGCGAGCCCTTTGGTGAAATGTCGGTCGGCGATTGGCTGATAAACGGCGATTCACCCGACGGGTTGCGCCGTGCCGCTAACAGAATCGCCTCCCCACCCCGCCTGCATCAGGTCCCGCCTTTTCCTATGTCCCTTCGAAAACTTGTCTTTTTGGCTGCGCATGCAGCGATACTGCTTTGCGTGCCTCGCTTTGCAATTTCGCAAGAGCCCACCTTCGAGCGGCATATTCGGCCCATCCTCAGACAGTACTGTTTCGATTGCCACGGCGCTACCGACAAGAAAGAAGGCAACCTTGACCTCAGACTCGTCCGGTTTATGAAACAAGGGGGCGATTCCGGCGCCGCTATCAACTCCGAAAAGCTGAGCGATAGCCTCTTGATCCAGCGTGTCGTTAGCGGCGAAATGCCACCTGGCGAAGCCCACATGCCCGCCGAACAACTCGCGACACTCAAGAAATGGGTCGAGGCTGGTGCCAAGACTGATCGGCCCGAACCGGAACAGATCGGGCCCGGTGTCCCTATCACCGCGGAAGATCGAGATTACTGGGCCTTTCGACCTATCACTCGCCCCGCTCTTCCAGAGATGACAAGCACAGCGACCAGCGAAGAGGCTGCCCAAGTGCGCTCGCCCATCGATGCGCTGCTCAAACAAGCCATGCCCGCTGGCGTGTCCTTTTCGCCTGATGCAGATCGCGAGACTCTCATTCGCCGCGCCTACTTTGATTTGACCGGCCTGCCTCCAAGCCTCCATGATATGGAACGATGGACCAAATCGTCGTATGCAAATTGGTTTGGGCAAATGATCGATACCTTGCTCGAATCTCCTCAGTACGGTGAGCGTTGGTCGCGACATTGGCTCGATGTAGCTGGCTATGCCGATTCCGAAGGGCAAACGACTGCCGACGCCGTTCGACCTTGGGCGTGGAAGTATCGCGACTACGTGATCCGATCTCTTAACTCCAACAAGTTGTTCGACCGTTTCATCATCGAGCAACTCGCCGGTGACGAACTGGCTGGCCCCCCCAATGGCGATTGGACGGCGGAGCAAATTGAACTGCTGACTGCCACCGGTTTTCTCACGATGGCGGCTGACGGAACCGGAGCTGGTGACAATAGCCCCGAGGCACGCAATAAAGTCATCGCGGACACCATCAAGATCGTCAGCTCATCACTGCTCGGTGTCAGTGTCGGCTGTGCACAATGCCACGATCATCGTTACGATCCGATTTCACAAGTCGACTACTTCGCGATGCGAGCTGTTTTCGAACCCGCCTTCGACTGGCAACAGTGGCGTGTTCCCGACGCTCGCCGCATTTCGCTCTACACCAATGCAAACCGCGAGCAAGCGGCCGCGATCGAACTAGAAGCCCAAAAGATTGCCGAGGAACGAGCTGCAAAACAAAAGCTCTACATGGCCGAAGCCCTCGACAAGGAACTGCTCAAGTACGAAGAACCATTAAAAACCGAACTGCGAGCGGCCTACGAAAAGCCCGAAAAGGAACGCTCCGAAGAGCAAGTCATGCTGCTCAAAAAGTACCCTAGCGTCAACATCTCGCCCGGCGTCTTGTATCAGTATCTACCCAAAGCCGCCGAAGAGCTCAAAACGTTTGACGCGAAGATTGCCGAGACGCGAGCTCGCAAACCGGTCGAAGAGTTCATTCGAGCCATGACCGAGGTCCCCGATCGCATGCCAGATACATTGCTCTTCCATCGTGGTGACCATCAGCAGCCCAAGCAAAAAGTTTTGCCCGCCGACTTAACGATCGCTGCCGACGAAGGTGCCTTGCCAACGATCCCTGAACGGGCTCCTAACTTAAAGACCAGCGGCCGAAGATTGGCGTACGCGCGCTGGCTGACGAGCGGCAAGCATCCGTTGGTGGCTCGTGTACTAGTCAACCGCGTTTGGTTGCATCACTTCGGTCAAGCGATCGTGCCGACCCCATCGGAGTTTGGTAAGCTTGGAATGCCGCCTACTAACCCAGCGCTGCTTGACTGGCTCGCGGATGAGTTCATGCGAAGCGGCTGGGATCTGAAACAGTTGCATCGAACGATCATGAAGTCGACCGCTTGGCGACAGAGCGCCGTTCGCGACGATGCCAAATCGGCCATCGATGCCGAGAATGCTTTGTATTGGCGGAAGTCGATTCAACGATTGGACGCCGAGGTGATTCGGGACCGGATGTTGGTTGCCTCAGGAACGCTGGAACCAAATATGTTCGGTCCTCCTATTGCCATCAAAGCCGACGATGCGGGGCAGATCATCGTCGATGGCCAGCAAAAACGACGTAGCCTCTATCTTCAAGTTCGACGCTCGCAGCCCGTGGCTATGCTTCAAAGTTTTGATGCTCCAGTGATGGACGTGAATTGCGAGCGACGACCGGTTTCTACTGTTGCGACTCAGTCGTTGATCATGATGAACGGCGAGTTCGCTTGGCAGCAAGCCGACTTGCTAGCCGCACGGGCCATGCGAGAGGCGGTACCGCTATCGTCCGAGCAACTGGCCAATCAGCCTGAGATGCCTACTCCGCTCAAACCTGAGTGGCGATATGGTTATGGTGAATTCGACGAACCAACGCAACGAGTCGCGGGCTTCACCGATTTGCCGCACTGGACTGGCGCCGAATGGCAAGGTGGTGCACAACGTCCCGATCCGACCATTGGCTGGGTCATCGCCAATCCCAACGGCGGCCACACGGGCGCTCGCTATGCCTCGATCCGCCGCTGGACGTCGCCTAGCAGTAGCCTCATTCGTATCGATGGCGCGCTCCAACACGGATCGCCCAACGGAGACGGAGTTCGCGGAAGAGTGGTTTCGGATCGACGAGGACTTTTAGGACAATGGCAAGTGCTCAACAACAAGGTCGAGACCAAAATCGATGAGTTCGCCGTGGAGGCCGGTGAGTCAATCGACTTTGTCACGGACTGCATCGCCAACGAGAACTCCGATTCGTTCACTTGGACGACCAAGATTGCATTCTCTGTCGTTGAGGGAGTTCCGCCAGAACGGATGCGAGACAGCGTGGCAGAATTTCACGGCCCCTTTAACTTAGATAGTTTTGGCGACCTTCCTTCGCAATTGCATATCGCTTGGCGAATTGCATTTTGTCGTCCACCATCCCAATCCGAGTTCAAGCTGGCGATGGCACATGCGGCCGAGCAGCTGCGAGCCATCCAAAAAGACCCGCGCGGTATTGCACCAGGTTCGAGTATCACCAAACAAGTGTTGGTCAGTTATTGCCATGCGTTACTAAACTCAAGCGAATTCGTTTACGTCGATTAGGGGCAGATCAATCATGGGACTCTTTAGTCGCCGACAATTTTTGGCCGAGAACGCGATGGGGATTGGCTCCATTGCGCTCACTTGGCTGTTGCAGCAAGAGCAGGGCAAGAAACCGAA
>CANHVO010000466.1 GCA_947463915.1 Planctomycetaceae bacterium | reverse complement strand
TTTGATGGTGCGTTAAATTACCTTGAGCAAGCCAGGAAGATTGATCCAAACAATTCGGATGTCATTCTTTTGATCAACAAGGCTGGGATGGCCGCCTTGACTGCGGACTTTGATAAGTACGCGAGTCGTATGGATCTTTTGGGCAATCTTGTTGTTGATAGGGATAAAGCGCCTTATCTTCGGTTGCTCATCAAGGGGTTTCAAAATCAGGGCAGAAACAAGGAGACGTTGGCGACATTGTTTGAAATGTCGAATTTGCGAACATCCCAAAGACAAGAACAAATGTCCGGGATTGCAAATATTGAATTGTCGTCGCAATGGTCGATCCAAGAGGATCGATGGATTTCGACTCAGTTTCGCAACCTGATACCCAAACTGACAGCCAAGGAACTCAAGGAGCTGCAGCCACAAATCGCGTCGGAAATAGAGTCGATGCGGACATTGCCGTCCCATGTGCGAAGGGTCAAGCTTCAGCATTTTGATTCCTTTCTCGAAACGGAAGCGACCAGAATTGAATCAGCCAAAACACTTGTTTCGCAGAGGGATTACTTGCAAGCGGAGCGGATGGTGGCTTCAGATCATTTGTTCGACGCGGCGAATTCCGGCGGCATTGATGCGGCTGCTCGCCGTGATATCTTGGCAAGCATTTATGTTGGCATCAAGCGTTTTGACTTGGCTGCAAAATATGTGGATGAGGTGCGATTCAGAGAGCTTGTTCGCGATTTGGGGGGGGGCCCAAGGACGGTTTGGTTTTGCCAAAGACTCCTGGGGCGGTGACCACGCCTTCCAAGCTTCTTTCCGAGTGGCCAACGGGCAAAGTGAATGTTTCAGTTGAGCAAAGCGAAGATGTGCCGCTGAACCGAGCGATTCGAATGGACCCGACAACGACCTGCAAGTGGAAGACGAGAATTGGTGATGCGCTTTCCGGTTGGGAAATCAAGTCAGGAAGCGTGAATGTCGTCTTTACGAATCCTTCGAGCGACGTGACCTTTCAAGTTTACGTAGATCCAGGAAATCAAGACAAGTTTGTAGTTCCTACCGTTCATTCCGTCGACAGTATCGTGCTTCTCGAAGTCAACCGTCAAATCATTGCGGTCGATACTCTATCCGGATCGATGCGCGAGCAAGAGAGCGATCTATGGCGACAGCAATTTGACCAGGAACTGCCCGAAGTCGAAGGCTCTCGGGGGCAACGAAGTTGGGGGCTGCCAAACAACAAAGGTTCGTTCAAGGTTGCGTCGGTTTCCAGGAGCGGCATTGTCGTCCTGTCCGACGATGAGCTGATCTGTTGCGATCTCATCACGGGGGCAAAGATTTGGACGCGAAAAGGCTTTAAGGGGTGTAGCTTTGCTTCCGAGAACGAAACGCTGTTGGTCCACGATCCGAAGAATCGTTCCATTCTTAAGCTGGATGTGCTTGACGGAGCAACCTTGAGTCAGATTCCGTTAGAGGGGGAAAGCGGCCCAGCAGTGGCTTCCGTTGGGCGTTATTGGTTAGTTGGCAGCGAAGGGCCAAAACAGCTCGGTCTCAAACTAGTGGATTCGAGCGACGGCAAAGTTGTATTCAGCGGTGAGTTTACGTCCTCGGCAAAAGTTGCCTTGGATGGGGAAACAGGCGTGATCATTCTCAAGGAAGGTGGTGAATTGACTTACTGGAATTTAGTCGACAGAAAAGAATTCGTGCGCAAGATTGACATCGATTCAAAATTCAGACAAGTTTCCGTACAGCGTTTTGGCGAAACGATGTTAGTGATGCTAGTCGGAACGGAAAAAGAACCTGTCCGACCTAAGATCACTCCGGATGCAAGCGATCCGAATTTCGTTCCAGTCTCTGGCCGTGTGCATGCTTTGTCGGCCAAGGATGCCTCGGACGTTTGGCAACAAAGTTCGGTTGTTTCCAACTTCTCGTTTCCGATCAACCAAGTAAGGAACTCGCCCGCGGTAGTTTTTGTGCGCATGTTGAACTTCAGTCGAGTAGCAAATGCAGCCAGTATTGACTGCATGTCCATTGCGGTTTTGGATATTCGAAACGGTAGGGTTTTGTTTAGCAGTGATGAAATTCTCCCAGCGACGCGCGGCCTTCCCTTTACGCAGGAGATTCTTGCTGACGAAAACACGATGAAAATCGATTATTCGGGGGCGAGTTTGGAATTGAACTGGACGGCTGCCGCTGATTCACAAGAGCCGGTTTTTGACTTTGGGAATTTTCAATACGCTGATTTGAAAAAGAGAATCGAATCCAAAATCCTGGGCTTAAAGCCTGCTGCTGACTTGCAGCCACCTCCGTCGCTCGAGTCCTCGCCAGATAAATGAGAATCAGCTCGCTTCCGCGTTATTACCGCAACCTTCGGCGTTGGCAAGAGATCATCGTTGTCCTTCGTCGTTACGGGCTGGCTGACTGGCTTAGCCATTTGCGAGTCGACTTTATTCGCGATTGGCTAAAGGATGATCAAGGAGTTCCGCTCGCAAGCTACTCCAGAGAAGCCAGAGTGAGAATGGCGTTAACCGATCTTGGCCCTACTTTTATCAAGCTCGGTCAAGTTCTTTCGCTACGTCCTGATTTGGTCGGTTCTGAACAAGCAGCTGAATTGCAGCAACTGCAGTCGCAAGTTCCTGCGGATTCGTTTGCTCAGGTTAAGGCCATCGTTGAATCGGAGCTCAAGCTCTCTATTGGACAGGCGTTTTCCCAGTTCTCAGAAAACTGTATTGCTTCGGCGTCGATTGGGCAGGTGCACGCAGCGAGACTGACGGATGGGACTTCAGTCGTCGTCAAAGTCCAGCACGCCAACATTGAGGCCAAGGTAAATGAGGACTTGGAAGTCCTTCGAGGGTTGGCTGTTCTTGCTGAACGCATTCCGGAGCTTGCCGTCTGGCAGCCTCGTGGCATCGTTGAGCAGTTATCCCGATCATTGAAGCGGGAATTGAGCTTTTCTCGCGAGCTTTCCAACTTGCTCATGTTCCAGTCGACGCTCAAAGACTACAAGGGCGTTATTGTGCCTCACGCTTATCCAAAGTTATCGACGGCTCGTGTTCTCACGATGGAACGGGTAGAGGGAGAGTCCATCAACAGCTTGGGATCGCCAGCTGCACTGATTGGCGTAGATCGCTATGCCACTGCAAGGCGTGTCTCGGACCTTTATGTGCAATCCATTTTTATCAAAGGGCATTACCACGCCGACCCGCATCCTGGGAATATCTTGGTCCAAGAGGACGGAACGATCGCGCTTTTGGATTTCGGGATGGTTGGTCGAATTGATGACTCGCTTCGGGGCACGATTGAAGAAATGCTATGGGCCGTTTTGCAGCAGGATTCTGCTCTGTTAACTTCTCTGGTCAAGCGCGCGGGCAAGATTCCTGCGTCGATCGATGATGCGCAATTGTCGAATGACGTAGCGGACTTGATCGCAACTTACGGTTCGCAACCGCTCGACTCATTGAACTTGAGCGGAGCACTCAACGATGCGACAGACATCTTGCACCGTCATCGGATTACATTGCCGAGTCAGATGGGAATCCTAATCAAGACTCTTGTCACGCTTGAGGGCACCCTGCGATTGACTTCGTCGAGTTTTAGCATTCTGCAAGCGATCCAGCCCATGATGGGTAAGCTGCGTCAGAACCGATTTTCACCGCGTCGCCAAGCGAGGCGGCTTAGAAGGATGTATGTCGAGTTGGAGGGGTTAGTGGAACGCTTGCCCTCCCAGATCAGTTCTCTCATGGAACTGGTTCAGGAAGGAAAGCTGGATGTTCAGCTGTCTCATCGTGGCCTTAGCCCGTCTATAAATCGATTGGTACTTGGACTGTTGACGAGTTCCCTTTTGCTTGGTTCTTCCATTTTGATGGCATCCAAAGTTCCTCCTTTGCTCTTTATGGATGGTGGGCCGCTTGGATTAAAGGACTTGTCGCTGTTGGGGGTTGTTGGATTTGTGATCAGCACGTTGGTAGCATTCCGCATCCTTCTGGCAATTAATAAATCTGGGCATCTTGATCCAACTGCGGATGAAAACGATTCGAGCTTGTAGGCGAAGCAGAGCGTTCTCTAGGGGGCCAAGAACGTGTATTCTGCTAGTTGTGGTGCCGGCTTTAGCCAGAATGGCATTGAATTAGTGTTGGCGTAAGTCCGCAATCGCTGCTGAGAGTTGTCAAACGCCTGCAACTAGTTCACGTCAGGTTTGACTATCTAAAGACCGACAAAACAGATTGCGGATAAACTTTGGCCGGAAGCGAATTTACGATTGCGATTTTTGGCTGATTCCTTGAGGCTCTTCGGTGTGCCTGCGGCGCTTCCTCGGCCGAAATACTTCTTGAAGTTCCAGACCAAGTCGCACCACATTTTTCCATCGATACCGACCTTTTGGAGGATCGGCTCTAAGTCCTTTGGGATAATCGGTTTCTCAAGACTTCCAACGCGTTGTCGGCCTGTCCATTTGAGTAGATTTAAGTAGTCGGACAGGTTCATCCAAAGGAAGCCTTTATCGCTGGCGCGAACACCATTACGACTTGTCTGGGCGCCAGGTTTATCCTGTTCATTGAGCGTGAGGGGCGATAGCCAAGCGTCTCGTAGGATTGCCGGGCCTCGTTTCTTTTTGGCTTCCGCTTTTCGCGTGCGAAGCTCAGTGGGAGATGTTGTACGGCGGATTCGGCCCGCTTCTTCGGTTTCGATGGCCACAAGGTCGACGGCAGCTGATTGGATTGTTTTTCCTTCGAGGGCTTTGATACGATCGTAAGCGGAGGTGTGGAACGACTCGTGGGGCGACGATGCCATCGCAGCGCGGATTGGGTTTAGGTCAACGTACATACTGCAGGCGAGCAAGCCAGCTTCGTCGGTGATGGCTTGTGCTTTGAAGCGACCTTCCCAAAAGTGGCCTGTGACTTTATCCTGGAAATTGGCGAGTCGCGCGATAGGTTCGCAGAGAGCTTTCATGAACCAAGAGGGATCTGACAAACGCAAACGGATCAGCTGAATCCGTTCTGTATTGTTGGCTAGGGTATCGACGGAATTGGTGGTGGGGTCGGCGAGGTGTTCATCGATTCGTTGGCCGGGGAAGATTCGCAGCCAGCGAAGAGCGACTTCTTTGTCGGACCATTCTCGCACGACATCGGGTCGGGTTCGGGCGACGAGGTGAAGGTGATTTGAGAGGATCGCATAGGTTAGAACATCGATTCCGAAGACCGAAGCGAGTCTTTCCATGCGGCAGCGGATCCACTCGCGTCGGTGAGAGTAGTCTTTTCCTGT
>CANHVO010000465.1 GCA_947463915.1 Planctomycetaceae bacterium | reverse complement strand
ATTGAAGCGAATTTCCGGGGGCAATTTGTTTGGGGTGGTGTTCATGCCACTTTTATAGCGCTTCAAAAAAATACTGCAATTACCGCTAACCCAAAAAATGTCAGTCTCGGAGCGAAGGGCGACATTGTCGCTCGTCGCTCCGCGACGATTGCGACCAAGCGACCTGGATTCTAGAACGTCAATGAGACAACCTAATTCTCGCTCCAAGCCGATATCAATTTCCAAGATGCTCTAGAAGATCGACGTTTTGGTAATCCGAAGCGTGAACGAGGAATACAATTCGATTCCTTCGCTCAGGCTCTTTGATGTTGAACTATTCGAAAATCCCGAAGCTTGCCAACGAGGAAAACTTGGCTTTTCGTACTCGTACTCAGCACCAGCGGTACTCGTACTCGGAACACGTTCGTCGAAAACGAGAACGAGTACCATTTCGTCGAGTACGAGTACCATTTCATTGAGTACGAGTACGATGGGATGTCAAATAGTCCAACTCCTCGCTTGCGCGTCGGATTACCATTTCAAGCCGAGCGCCATTGGATAACCGAGCGCCACCGGACAGTTGAGCAACACTTGCATCGGTTATACTTATTGTTACCCTGAGTTGATAAAAGGTGAATTTCTTCCTCGCATTTGCTTTCCGATCAAACGAGTCCTGCATGCCCACGCAAAATGAAAAAGCTTACAAGCGAAGCTGTCTGTTTTTGTCCCTCATGATTTTCGTGGTGTTGCCGTTTTCGCTGATCCTGCTGTTGCTTTTGCTGTGGTTCGGTCGCGAATCATCTGGCAACCGCCGACTAGCAGACCGCAAGGCAAGCATCGTGAAGCAGGGGCTGCCAATCGACGATGTGTCCATGGATCAATTCTATCGGGATCGCACCGACCCAAAAAACGTCGCTGCGTGGAAGAGTGTTTTGGCGACGATGGCTAGCGAGGACTTTAAAGCGTCCTTGAAAGGGGTGGCAATTCTCTCGGAGACAAGTGAGCAGCCGATTATCCCGGATCATGAATGGAAAGAAGAAGCGGATTCGATAGCCTTTCTGGAAAAATGGAAGACTCTCCACGCAGAGGCGGTCCAGCTCTCCATCGATTCCAAACCGGTTCAGCTCCCAATCGTCTTCGATTCTTTTAATACATTGCTTACAGAAGTTCAGGAGCTTAGACAAGTTGCTAGGTTTTTGGAACTTCAAGGGCGCGTTGGATTGCGTGCACGCGACTCTTCAATTGTGCGTGAAAACATTGACGCTTTGCTCGGACTCAGCAAAGTTCCAACGGGCTGCCCGTGTCTTGTTTCGCAACTGGTTGCTATCGCAATGGACGGAATCGCGATGGGTTTACTAAAAGACGCCCTTGAGTATGACGTTTTGAACGAAGGTGATCTCAAAATTCTGCTTTTGAAAGTGCTGTTGGATGTTAACGTGGGTGACGAATGGAAGATGACTATTGCGGGCGAGCGCGCGATGGCGTTGCCCATATTCACGGACACAACAAAGGCAAGAGCGGCCGGCATCGCTTCGATTCCGGGCAGGTCTCGCGATGCCCTCCTCTATTTGGATTTATCGGAAGAGGTCATGGAAGTTTCGTCTGAGAATCTGAAGGAGTTCAAGGCAAAGCTTCTGAATATGGAAGAGAAGGTTAAAGCGATTGGGAATGCAAATTTACTTTCTCAGTTTGATTCCATCATGACCTTGCAAACGTTACCTGCGATGGGTGCTTGCGGTGAAGCGTTTATCCGACGAGCCTTGCAGCATCGGATCGCTGCGCTCGCCATTGGGATTCGATTGTACGAAGATCGCAACGCATCGTTGCCAACTTCACTCGATGCACTGACCGAAATCTTGGATATCAAACATTTGATGCCAACGAACACTTCTTCTTTCGGCTATCGAAAGGACGGGACCCGCGCTACGCTTTGGGGCGGAAGCTTCCGAGACTCCCTAACCATCGCGGCTGAACCGCACAGAGCTCAGACAGAAGGAGAAGACAACCTGGCGAAATCCAATCGGGCAATGTGGCTTTGGGAATTGCCTGCCGGGAATAAGTAAAGGCCCAAGTGACAACGCAGCAGGATTCGTGAGAAACCGGTTCTTGTACCAATGGCAATGAACGCAGATTTCTTACGAAACCTGCTACCGACGGATGCTCTGAACGCAGATTTCTCGCGAAACCTGCTACGTGCGCTTAACGAAAACTGCTTCACACCGTTTCCGATTTCAGCGAAGGTCGTTTGCGAGAATTGCCCAGTGGTTATAATATTCACCATACTTGAGCCGTTAACTACCGCGCTTAAAAATCGGTTCGGATCGAGCGTTGACGTTTCCCACCCAAAACATAGGCAAATCATGGCAAATAAGCACTTTACACTTCTCGCTCAGTTGGCTTTCGGCACGGTTTCTTTGATCTGCTCGCCGACCAATTTATCTGCTGCGGATGCTGTCGTGCTTGGAAAAGAGGAATTGACCAAAGGAATTCCTGGCTCCGCTACCTTGTCCGTGGCCGAAATCAAGAAATTTTTAGCAGACCCTGCCAACCACGCTGAACTGCAAGTGAAATTGCCAGAAGGGCTCGCTGCAGGTGTCGACGCTCTTTACATTCCAGCCGACAACCCTCTAACGCGAGCCAAAATCGAGTTGGGACGCCAGCTCTATTTCGACAAGCGGCTGTCGAGTGACAGCACCGTCAGTTGCGCTGACTGCCACAGCCCCACCAATGGATACGGCGCAAACACCCAGTTTGGTGTTGGTGTTCGCGGCCAAACGGGCAACCGAAACTCGCCTGTTTCGTTCAATCGAATCCTGAGCAAAGCACAGTTCTGGGATGGCCGAGCGGGCAGCCTTGAGGACCAAGCGGTCGGCCCGATCGCGAACCCAATCGAAATGGGGAACACGCACGATGCCGTCGTCAAGATGTTGACCAGCAAAGAGGGCTATCGCATTCAGTTCGAAAAAGTATTCGGCAGCAAACCCAAAATTGCGGACGTTGGCAAAGCGCTCGCCGCGTTCGAACGCGTGTTGGTGACAGGCCCAAGCCCGTACGACTACAACGAGCCAGTCCGCAGAATGCTTGAGTCTTTTCCGGAAGAACTGTCCGACCTGCCTGCCTTGAAGAAGGAAGACCCCGAGATGTTCGCGAAGTTCACAGCCCTCAAGTCCGCTGCAGACGCTCACAAGATGAGCGATGAAGCCAAACGAGGACGCGACCTATTCTTTAGTGCTAAATCGAATTGCTCGGCCTGTCACGTCGGCGCAAACTTCACCGACGAACTCTATCACAATCTCGGTGTCGGGATGGAAGCAAAGGAACCTGACTTGGGACGTTTTTCTCAAACTAAGGTCGAAAAGGACAAAGGCGCATTCAAGACGCCAACGCTTCGCAATATCTCCCAAAGCGGTCCTTACATGCACGACGGAAGCCAGAAGACTCTTGAAGAGGTCGTTGAGTGGTACGCAAAAGGTGGACACCCCAACCCCAACCTAAGCGACAAGATTAAGAAGCTGGACCTAAGCGCACAGGACAAGAAAGACTTGGTCGAGTTCATGAAATCGTTGTCCGGACCGTTTCCAAAAGTTGAGACCGCTCGGTTGCCTGAGTAACTGTCGGTTGCTTGAGTAGCTGTGGTTTGTTGAGTAGCCGTGGGTTGCTTGAGTAGCTGTCGGTAGCCTGAGGAGCTAATGCGGCGCAGCCAAGCCACCCTCCCTCCGGGAGGGTCGGCCAGAGGCCGGGGAGGGTGAACTTAATTGGATGATTGCCCTTGGCACTTCGCCCTCCCTGCGCTCGCCCCTCCCAGCGGGAGGGTGTCTGTTCGCAATTTCTTGCCAGCAAGTTGCAAAGACTACTCCTCCAACAATTCGTCAACTAGTTTTTCAATCGTCTTATCGACTGTGGCTCCGTCCCAGTTGAGTTCACCCTGGTGCCAGAAGCGAATGTAGCCATTCTTATCGATGACGTAGACCGTTGGCCACATCGTATTGGACCAGGCATCCCAGTTGCTGTTTTTTACGTCCACCAAAACTGGAAATCCAAAACCTTTTTCTTTGGCTGCTCTTAGTACCTGTCCAACATCGCGTTCGGCAGGTGTCTCGGGCGTTTGGATGCCGATGACACTGACGCCACGTGCGGTAAGTTGTTCGTGCCATCGGTTGTAATGTTTGAAGTTGGCCACACAGTTATGGCATTGAAAGGCATAAAAATGGAGCAGGACAACTTTCCCGCGTTGGTCAGCCAGCTCAGTCGCGGAGCCGGACCAATGGCCGCTGTCAACCAATTCCGGTGCTAATGGATAGATGCGAGTCAACTTCATCGTGTCGAACGTTGCCCCCATCATTTTGCCAAATGCATTTTTTTGTGGACTGGTCAACATCTCAGCGATCCCCTTGGCCTCCGCTTCGGTTGCCGTCTTCAATTCGGAGATCAGCTTCCTGTCCTGAGCTTTAGCCTCCTGCAATTTTTTAGCAGCGTTGTCTGTGGCTGCATACAACTCATCCACTTTCGCGGACTGGCTCTTCGTTAGATTTAATGTTTTTATCACGTCAGGGCGAGCGAAAATGCGAGTCCCTTGTGATTGCAATTCGATCTGTTTCAGACGCTCCAATTTTTTGGGCGAAACATGGTCCTTGAGTAGATCAATCAGCGCCTTTTCTTGTTTGGCGATGACTTTGCGCTGTTCCTCTAGCGGGCGAATCCGAACACGCCACCAAGGACCATCGATCTTGGCAAGTTCGCTCAAAAACGATTCGAGCGAGTCCCCATTTAAATCGAGTTCTTTCTGAACCTCGGGCGCATGAATCAGTTTGAGAAGATTCTGCGGGACCGTAGCCAAGGATGCCGGAACCGGCTCGATCGGAATAGGGTCCGCTGCATTCAAGCGGACATTTGTAATGGTGGTTGCCGTGGAAAAAAAGGCAATCAACGCTGCGTTCCGAAACGAATTGAAGCTGACTATCATCGAACCACTCCCTTGAATTGTGTCGGACAGAAGCCTTCTGCTGGTGTCCCGGCTTCAGCCGGCGTCCCATGAATCCACACAGTTCATTTGGCCAGGCTTACGGAATTAACCTGCAATCTTGACGAGGCTGCGGCTAGCATCTTACTTCATTTCGCGTGTGTTTTAGGAATATTGTTCCGTTTGAATGTGCCAATTCCGGCTGAATCTGCTCCCCACGCACCTCGAAGACAAATTTATGCAGTATTTCTGGACGGCTGGGGCTTGCCCCTCTGTCCGCAGCATTGGAGTAATGGATTCACGGCGCCGACCGCGTGCCTTCGGAATCGTCGCACCGCCCTTGGCGGT
>CANHVO010000464.1 GCA_947463915.1 Planctomycetaceae bacterium | reverse complement strand
TATTTCCAGCAGACCTGGAAGCACGTGGAGTACGCATTGAAAGCAAACTTCTTCCGCAAAGTGGGAAGAATGGCTCAAGTTTCGCTCCTCGACGGGAACGGTTTTTGTGGTCAACGGTAGAAGTCCGTTGGGCGAAACATTTCTGCCGGAGATACCAGCCACGAGCTTGGTAGATGAGCAGACCTTGGTATTTGGCTCGATTTGACTGGGTGCGCAGCCGATTGGCGGCGGCGAACCGGATTTGGGAACCAACATGTTCAATTTGCTCATCGAATAACAGGAGATAACGCTATCTATCACCAACAGCGAGATTTCTCCCTCAAGCCGATCAGCTTTTTCTAGTATCTTTACTTTCTTAACTGCTTTTCCTCATGAAGCTCGCGCCGTGATTGGTGGCGGGCGAAATGACTTAGCCCGGCGGGCGGCATATCTCTGCCCAGAGGGCGGCGTACCTTAGCCCGGAGGGCGGCGTATCTTAGCCCGGAGGGCGACATATCTCTGCCGGTGGCGTGAGCCACCGGACTCAGGTTTCATTGGTTTTCTAAGCCCGGAGGGCGGCACAAACTGACAGGCGGCGGATGTGTCGCCCGCTGGGCTTTTTGGGTGTTTGCTTTGAGACCGGTGGCTGACGCCACCGGCAGGGATGTTTCGCCCTCCGGGCTGTTAAGCCTCCAACCTCCAACCTCCAACCTCCAACCTCCAACCTCCAACCTTCAACCTTCAACCTCCAACCTTCAGCCTTCAGCCTTCAGCCTTCAAACTCATTCCCAAAAATTCCTGATCGACTTTCGGAGAAAATCTCGCTAATCGAGTAGGATCATCCCAACCATGAATGAAGAAACCCTTTTTGAAATCGCTTTAGAAACGCCACCGGCTGAGCTACACGCATTGCTTGATCGCGAATGCGTTGGCAATCCAGCTTTACGGGAGCGAGTCGAAAAGCTGCTGGCGGCTCACTTGGCATCGCCCGATTCGCTTCTATCGCCAGCGGATAAAAAAGTGTTAGGCGAGACAGCCCGAGGCGAATCCTTTCCCATTTCACCAGACGCTGCCATCGGTACCGTTTTAGGTGGCAAGTACAAGTTGATCGAGTCCATCGGTGAAGGGGGCATGGGGAGCGTCTACATGGCGCAGCAGACCGAGCCTGTCAAGCGGATGGTGGCGGTTAAGGTCATCAAGGCGGGCATGGATAGCCGGGCGGTGCTGGCTCGTTTTGAAGCCGAGCGACAAGCATTGGCCATCATGGACCACCCGAACATCGCTAAGGTCCTCGATGCAGGATCGACCGAGTCAGGTAGCCCTTACTTCGTCATGGAGTTGGTCAAAGGAATACCGATTACCAAGTACTGCGATGAGACCAAACTGACACCAAAGCAACGGCTCGAGCTATTCTTGCCCGTCTGTGAGGCAATACAGCATTCGCACCAGAAAGGGATCATCCATCGCGACATCAAGCCCTCCAATGTCTTGATCGCAATGTATGACGATCGCCCAGTTCCCAAGGTGATCGACTTTGGCGTGGCCAAGGCCACTGGTCAGTCGCTAGCCGAAGTGGATGTGTTGACTGGTTTTGGTGCTTTGGTCGGCACGCCAGAGTACATGTCGCCCGAACAGGCAACCCTCAACAACTTAGACATCGATACGCGCTCGGATGTCTACTCGCTCGGTGTCTTGCTGTATGAACTGCTCAGTGGCCATACACCGGTTGATCGCAAGAGCTTGGAAAAGGCTGCGATCTTGGAAATCCTGCGCATCGTTCGCGATGTCGACGCGCCATTGCTCAGCGCCAAGCTAAGCTCCATCAACACATTGCCCAACGTCGCCGCCAACCGAAGGACCGAACCAAAGAAACTGGCGACACAGTTTCGAGGGGAACTCGATTGGGTGCTGCTCAAGGCCTTGGAAAAAGATCGAACGCGCCGGTACTCGACGGCGAGCGACTTGGCCCGCGATATCCAGCGCTACATATCCGATGAAATTGTCGAAGCTCGTCCACCTAGTAACTTCTACACCCTTCAAAAGTTGGTGAAGCGCAACAAAGGACAAGTGTTCGCAGCAAGTCTCATCCTGCTCGCACTGCTTGCTGGAATCGCTGGCACCACGCTGGGTTTGCTTCGCGCAGAAAAGCGACGTGTGGAAGCCGAAACCGCGCGAGCGGAAGAAACCAAGCAACGGGGCATCGCACAAGCCAACGAAGCAAAGGCCATCGCCGCAAAAGATGAGGAAGCAAAACAGCGGGCCATTGCCGAGGACGAGAAGAAACGCGCCATCGAGTTTCGAGACAAGGCGCTCGATGCGCTTCGCGCGACGACTGGCGAAGACGTAAGGAAGCTGATCGGCGAAAAGACTCAGTTGACCGACAACGAAAAGGCCTACCTCGAAGCCATTGCCAAGCGATGGCAATCCTTTGCGTCTCAGGACGGAAGCGACCAGCAATCCAGGGCCATCAGTGGCGAAGGACATCATCGAGTTGCGTTTCTATGGATCAAGCTCGGCCGACTAGAAGAGGCCCTTCTTGATTGCGAAAAAGCACTAGCAGTGAGAGAGAAGCTGTCCGCTGACTTTCCCGCCATTCCCGCGTTCCGACAAGATTTGGCCGACTCCTATAATATTTTTGGAAAGGTACTTACTGACGTTGGCAGACTTGCCGAAGCCTTATCGCAATATCGCAAGGGCATGGCACTCCAAGAAAGATTGACGACCGATTTCCCTGATCAGCCAACTTACCGTGAAGGACTTGGTCTGATCTTAAACAACCTCGGATCGTTGTATATCGATCAAGGCAAGACGGTGGAGTCCAAAGAGATGTTCCAAAAGGGGTTGGCCATCAAAGAAAAGTTGGTGGCCGATTTTCCCGACCGTCAACAGTACCGTGAGCAACTTGCAACCCATCACAACAACTTCTCCTTGCTTTTAGAAGAACAGGGAAAATTAGGTGAGGCAATGGAGGAATCCCTTCGAGGACTAACCATACGGAAATCGCTGGTTGCGGATTTTCCGACCGAGCTTGAGTATCAGCAAGACTTGGCCTCAAGTTACAACACGTACGGGAGTGTTCTCAGTGAACAGGGGCGCATCGATGAGGCTATCCTGCAGATTCGCGAGGGTTTGGGTATTCGACAGAATCTCGCCTCTGCCTATCCAACCATAGCGAAGTACAGCAAGGACCTGTCCGCTAGCTACAACAGCCTTGGGCGAGTGCTTAAGAAATTCGGCAAGGATGCAGAGGCTGAAGAGTCTTATCGCAGACTTATAGCGATCCAAGAAAGACTAGTCGAGAACTTTCCGACAGTCCCTGAGTATCGCCAAGACTTGGCCGTAGGTCACAACAACTTGGGTTCGCTACTGAAAAGTTCAGGGCGTTATGCTGATGCGCATGTCCAGTATCGAAAAGCGATTGGCATCCGAGAAAAACTAGTGTCCGACTTTACTGCTGTACCTGAGTATCGGCAACAATTGGGCGGCGCTTACAGCAACTTGGCGAACTTGCTTCTAAACGAGAAAAAGTATAAGGATGCCGAAGGGCTCTACCGCAAAGCGTTGGCCATCCAGGAAAAGCTGGTTGCTGATTTTTCCGATTTGCCATCCCGCCGCCAAAACCTCGCACACTTCCACTTCAAGTTGGCTGGCTTACTGAAGAAAACGGGCAAGGCGGACGAAGCGAAGGACAACTGCTATCGGGGGATAGCCCTTCTTGAAAAGTTAGTATTGGACTTGCCTGGTACACAAGACCATGAACTCAATCTTGGGCGGGTTTATGAGTTACTCGCCACGATAAAACTTGAAACGGAGAAACCAGGGGAGAGCATCGCATGGTTTGACAAAGCGATCGAGACCATTGGTCCGGTTGTTCTAGCCAATCCTGAGGATAAATTAAGCCGAGGGATTCTTTCTCGGTGCCACGAAGAACGAGCGCGAGCTTTCGACGGACAACAGATGTACACGGAAGCTGCCGCTGATTGGCTGAAGGCCCTCGAGCTAGGAGCAAAAGCCAATTCCAAAAATCTAAAGGCCTCTCGCGCTCGGTCGTTGGCAAATTCTGGCTTGACCAGCAACGGACTCGAGCTGATTGCCGATTTGATCGACTCGACGCATAGAGAGGCGGACCTTTGGTTTCAATGCGCCTGCGTCTTTTCCATCGCAAGCGGCAAAGAGGAGGAGAAAAAGCAAGAGTATGCGGATCGAGCGATGCAACTATTGGGTAAAGCGGTCCAATCTGGTTACAATAACTGGAAGCATTTGAAAACTGAGATCGACCTCAATCCTATTCGAGCCCGAGACGACTTCGTGAATCTCCTCAATGAGTTGGAAACGAAGGGTACGAAATCCGACTCTTCGCCGGAGATCAAAGATTGACACCAGACGAAATATTCCCGCTTGTGTATCAAGAACTGCGAAAGTTGGCAGCCTCGAAACTTGCGTGCGAGAAGCCAGGGCAAACGCTCGAAGCCACAGGATTGGTACATGAGGCATGGCTGAAGCTGGCCAATGCACAGATGGATTGGAACGACAAAGCGCACTTCATTCGTACGGCAGCAACGGCCATGCGTCAGATTTTGGTGGACCGGGCCCGCTCAAAACTCGCTACCAAGCGCGGTGGCGATAACTTTCGCATAGAACTCCAGGACTTTGCGTCACCGCTTCCGGACGCTGAACTGTTGTCGCTTGATGAAGCCATGACTCGATTAGCCCTAATCAAACCCGATCATGCAAAGCTTATCGAACTGCGTTTTTTTGCAGGGATGAACAATGATGAAGCTGCATCTGCCATCAACGTCTCACCAGCCACTGGTCGTCGCATGATGAACTACGCAAAGGCTTGGATAAAAGTGGATTTAGCAGAATGATGGGGATGTCGTCGGCGTCAGCCGATCACTGGCCCGTTGAGGATGCAACAACTATCTCTATCTGAACGAATCGCGTACGTGCTTCTGCCCCACTGTTACCGGCTACTCAGCTGGAAACCGCGCCTTGGATGTTTGGACCGGGGAATCCTTGACACCATGGTCAATCTGGCAATTAGGGAGCGCCTCATGAAATCGCGATAGCCCATCCCTGGTGATCTGAGTATGCCTGGCCATGGGCCCATGGGGCCATCCATCTATGCTTGCCGACCGATTTTGCGGTGCGTGAAGCCGAAGCTCGCGAGGGCAGCGACTGGTGGGCTTGTCCCGCCGAAGTCGCAAATGCTTGGCGTGCTACACGGCGGAGCGAGCGACGATCTTTAGCACGCCAAACATGTTGCGAACGTTGGGCTCAAGGCCCAAGTTCGCTGTATTGCGTAAAGACC
>CANHVO010000463.1 GCA_947463915.1 Planctomycetaceae bacterium | reverse complement strand
GCCAAGAAGAAATCGAACTGCATTTTGATTTGGATGGATGGCGGTCCAACCCATTTCGAAACATTTGATCCGAAACCAGAAGCCCCCGTTGAGATTCGCGGAGAGTTCCGGCCCATTGAAACCAATGTTTCTGGGATTCGGATCTGCGAGCACCTTCCCAAGCTCGCAAAGATCGCGGACAAGTATGCGATTATTCGCTCGGTTTGTCACAATCAGGCGAACCATGGTGCAGGAAACCATTACATGATGACGGGCGCTCCGCCCCGGATTCCAGTTGGTTGTGGCGCCTTTGTCAGCTTCCATCCCAGCCTTGGTTCGGTAGCGGCCATGGAACGACCTGCACCTCACGGGATGCCCGGCTACTTTACGATGCCGAGCATGTCTCGATCGGGTGGCCCGAATTTTCTAGGAGCCAAGTACGCACCGTTCGTGGTTGCGAATGATCCAAACAATGCTCAGTTTCGAGTTCGCGACGTGGAACTGCCCAAGGAACTACAAAGCGAGCGATTTGCGAAGCGACAGGATTTAAGAAAGCTAGTCGATCGCATGCCTCGCTACAGCGATCCGCAAGTCAGCGACCCGGTAAGCGCTTATGACGAAAACTACCAGCAAGGCTTCGACTTGGTCATGACACCAGAAGCCCAAAAAGCATTCGACATTCACAGCGAGCCGGCTGAGATACGAGAAGCGTACGGCAGGAACAGCTTCGGCCAGCGAGCTTTGTTGTCGAGACGACTCGTTGAAGCGGGCGTTCCTTTCGTGACCATTTATGATGGCGGCTGGGACCATCATTCGGATTTGTTTGGGGCGTTGAAAACACGTTTGCCATCTTGGGACCAAACCGTCGCGACCTTGATCAACGACTTGGACCAACGCGGTATGTTGGAGACAACGATGGTGATTGCCTTAGGTGAGTTTGGCCGAACGCCAAAGATCAGTACGCTGGCAGGTCAGTCCAAAGCGGGCCGCGACCACTGGGCCAACGCCATGTCGATCTTGTTTGCTGGCGGAGGTGCAAGGGGTGGCCAAGTGATCGGAGCAACCGATCGACAAGGGCACTCGGCCTACGAGCGGGTTCTTTCGCCAGAGAACTATGTGTCGACCGTGTATCGCAAGCTTGGAATCGACCCAGACAAAATTTATTACACACCCACAGGCAGGCCAACTCACTTGGTAAGCGACCCAACTCCAATCCAGGAGCTGATGTAACTGTGCATCGACATCGTAGTTGCCAAACTTTGCAGCGTGTCTTTGCCATAGTCTGTACCTTTCTTGGAGTCGGATCTACGACATCACTTCGAGGTGCCGAGCGTCCGGAGCTAACGCGACTGTTTCCGCCAGGTGGGCAAGCAGGCACGACGGTTAGCGTCGAAGCCAGTGGCAAGTTTCCTGTTTGGCCCCTTCAAGCTTGGTCCGATACCGACTCTATCCAATGGAGCTTTGAGGAGACTTCGGGCAAACTCAAGGCGACCATTGCCGCGGACGCTAAGCCTGGATTGCATTGGCTAAGGCTCTATCATCCAAATGGAGCGACTGCCGTTCGACCCTTTTTGGTTGGTAACATACCCGAGCAAATCGAATTGGAACCCAACGATCGGGTGACCGAGGCCAGCGCCATTGCTGCGTTGCCCTGTTCCATCCATGGAGTGTTTGCCAAGCGAGGTGATGTGGATCACTATGCGGTCACGTTGGAGCAAGGACAAAAGATAGTTGCTGGCATCGACTCAGAATATTTGCTTAGCTCGCCTGTGGATGCATCGATTCAGTTGCTCGATGCGAAAGGGTTTGTTTTGGCTGAGAACCTCGATCACTTCGGCCTCGATCCAAGACTTGAGTTCACAGCAGCTCGCGCCGGCAAGTACTTGGTTCGCGTGTTCGGGTTCCCTGCGGCACCAGATAGCACGATTTCGTATGGAGGCGGAGCAGACTGGCTCTATCGATTAACTGTGTCGAAAGGGGACGATGCATCTCAATCGCGGCTTCGATCAGCGCATTGGGATGTTGAATGCAAGTCGCTTTTGTTGGAACCAAACCAAGCGACCACACGCGAGGATGCCTTGTCGTTCGAATTGCCTGCGGCCATTCATGGAGTGATCGCTATTCCCGGCCAGAAACGATTTGTTCGTTTTCCTGCGGTCGCGGGGCAAAACTATCGAGTCCAATTGCAAGCTCGGCAGCTTGGCTCCGCCTTGGATGCTAGTGTTGTAGTCTCAGATGCGCAGAGCAAGCAACTGTCACAACAGGACGATGCCGGGAACAATCGCGATCCCGACCTGAAGTGGAAAGCGGTCGCGGACGGTGATGTGTTCGTCGAGGTCAAGGATTTTCATTTGGCCGGAGGCGCTGACTTTGGGTATAGCATGTTGGTCACCGCCCCGATGCCAGACTACAAGCTCGAGCTTTCAACCGATTCTTTCCAAGCCGTAATGGGCAAAGAGACTGAAATCCAGGTCAAGATCGCACGCGAGTTGGACTTCGCGGGTGAGATTGCGATTTCGCTGGAGGGAGTACCTGAGGGAGTCGACTGTCCGACATTGAAGTCGATTCATGGCAGCGACACGGCCAAGAGCGTAACGCTCAAAATGAAAAGCACAGTCCCGTACCAAGGGCCGATTCGAATCGTTGGGAAGTTGCCAGTCGAAGGGACGCAAACAAAAGTTGCGGAAACCACCGATGATAAACCGCTGTGGTTGAGTGTTGTTGCGGAGTAGTTGTTAGTTGTTAGTTGTTAGTTGTTGTCTGTTGTCTGTTGTCTGTTGTCTGTTGTCTGTTGGTTGATGGTTGATTGCGACTGAATCGCGAATGCGATGGCAGTTAATAGCCTGGGGTAAGTTCGCAACGCGAACGCAACCCCAGGTAAAATGCCCCACCTGAACCAGAGCTCTGAAGGAGCGGCACTGGGCATTGCCGCCACGCTTCAACCAAACCAATCTTGACCTCGTTTTGCGGAAATGCCGTCGCGTCGCGACTCGGCGTATCCCTTTGCGTTGCGAACCACGGATTGCATCCTCATCTTTACCCACATTTCTGGACAGATTTCGTACTCGTACTCAATGAAATGGTACTCGTACTCATACTCGATTGTTCATCCGATCGAGTACGAGTACGAGTACTGCCCTTCGGGCGGAGTACGAGTACGAAAAACCCAACGAAACTAGAATGTGATGTTCAAAGATGTGGGTAAAGATGAGGATTGCATCCGTGGCATTCAAATGCCACAGCTCCGCAGTTCAATCCATCGCGACCCTCGCTCGACGACTTAGATCAACTTGCTATCCTATGAACCCGCGATGCGTTTTGTCGAAGCCCCAAACAAACCAAATATCGATCATTATGAAGAAATTGTTAGCGCCCGTTCAGCTTGGTGGAATCCAGCTACGAAATCGAATTGCGATGGCTCCGCTCACGCGAGCTAGAGCCGGTGTAGAACGTCTCCCTAATGCGAGGATGGCGGAGTACTACGCGCAGAGGGCTTCAGCAGGCTTGATCATCAGCGAAGCGACTGTGGTCTCTGAGCAAGGGATCGGGTGGGAGCAATCGCCTGGCATGTACACCGATGTCATGGCACAGCGTTGGCGTTTGATCACCGATGCAGTGCATCAAAAAGGTGGAGCCATCTTCATGCAGCTATGGCATTGTGGTCGAGCGTCCCACAGCGACTTTCGTGCCGATCGAAGCTTGCCCGTCGCTCCCTCCGCCATTGCCATTCAAGGGGACAGCATTCATACACCGGAGGGCAAGAAGACATACGAAGTACCGCACGCATTAGAAGTTGCTGAAATCGCGAAGATTGTTGAGGACTATCGACTTGCAGCCAAGCGAGCGATGGATGCGGGCTTTGATGGTGTCGAAATTCACGGGGCGAATGGTTACTTGATCAATACGTTTCTTGAGTCCAAAACCAACATCAGAACCGACCAATATGGTGGCACCATCGAAAATCGATATCGCTTCCTTGGCGAAGTTGCCGATGCCGTCATGAGTGTTTGGCCGGCGAATAAAGTGGCGGTTCGATTGTCGCCCAACGGTGTCTTCAACGATATGGGCTCCAAAGATTTTCGAGAGCAGTCGCTTTATGTGGCTAGCCAGTTAAACCGATATGGCTTGGCGTATTTGCATGTGATGGATGGGTTGGCCTTTGGCTTCCATCAGCTTGGTGAACCGGTGACATTGCGAGAGTTCCGACAAGTGTTTCACGGGCCGCTAATGGGCAACTGCGGTTATACCGAGGAGACTGCAGAAGCAGCCTTGCAAGCGGGGAATGCTGACATGATTGCATTTGGCCGACCGTTCATTAGCAATCCGGATCTTGTGGAAAGAATTGCAAATGATTGGCCTCTTGCATCGCCAGCGGAGGTTGCAGACTGGTACTCGCACGACGCCAAGGGCTACACCGACTTTCCAGCCTACCAAAAGTAATCATGGCCGTTTGACGGGCAATTGGCAGCTCAGCTCAAAGTGATCGTATCCGTGGGCAAAGGGGCGACCATTCCGGGCCTCAAAGGCCGGTTGGTGCGTTTGATGTTATCAGCTTGAATTGGATCGTCAGCCAAAATTTCACCTGGATTTCGCTCAATTCGCAAGATTTGATAAGCGGCGATTTTATTCTTGAGTCATGTTAATAAGTGCTTTCGTTGACAGGAATCCACCGTTTGCATTTAGGCATCGTACCTACCTTATGAATTGGAGACAAAGATGAAGCGAGTTACGGGCGTTGGAGGCATTTTTTTCAAATCACCAGAGCCTGTTGCGCTGAGGGCTTGGTACAAAGAGCATCTTGGAATCGATGTGCAGTCTTGGGGAGGAACGGCCTTCAAGTGGTCTGACCCAGAGGGCACAACTGTTTGGAATATCAATGACGCATCCAACAAGTATTTCGACCCGAGCACCGCGCCTTTTATGATTAACTATCGAGTCGACGATCTTCACGCGTTGGTTAAGGTGCTTCGAGAAGAAGGCTGCAACGTGCTCGACAAAATCGACGAGTCAGAGTACGGAAAGTTTGCGTGGGTAATCGACCCAGACGGAAACAAAGTAGAACTCTGGGAACCACCAGCTGGTCAATAAGTCACGGCCGACAAGAGTCGGATTTCGTTTTCATGAGCCTGAGGAGCTAGCCGATTTTTGCAGGTCAAAAGAACTCGGCTAGCGCCTCAGGCTCACTTTTGTCTGCTGTGTCCAATGAGAGTGTCACACGATTGTCCCAATCGTCGCCCGTAGGCAGTATTGTGTTGCTGATAGATATTCGGTCTTGCCGCACGCTACCTTCGCGGAGCGAAGGGCGACATTGTCG
>CANHVO010000462.1 GCA_947463915.1 Planctomycetaceae bacterium | reverse complement strand
CCTCACCCCCCGGCCCCCTCTCCCCGAAACGGGGCGAGGGGGAGTAAAGCACAACAAATTCACGCGGACTCGCTGAGATACTGCTCTGGTGGTGACCAAAATGTGGGTAAACATGAGGATAAAATCCGTGGTATCCACTTGAATTGAAACTTGTTTGGATCGAACCTTAAGTGTTTTTCTTCATCGCTTCATCAAACAAGTGTCGAGCAGATCGGCCGCTGATCGCTTGTTGCCGTATCAATTCTGAGACGACGGCTTCGATAGCTTCCCAATGGCCTGGCTGTTCTAAGTGATGAGTCGTTTTATCCAATAGCCTTTTTTCGAGACGTTCCACTTGCTGATCTGTATTGACTCTAGCGAGCGTCAACCGGCGGAGTGATCGCAAGTCTTGTTGCGCCCCTCCCCAGTTGTATTGCCCGGTATGTTTCGCTTCGCTTACAACTCCTCCCAAAAGGATCATCGCTTCGATTTCAAAGAAGTCCTGCTGCCGTTGGTTGCGGCCTTTTCCCAGCTGGACGGCACCGAGCCGAATTGTGTTTCGGACGATAGTGCACTTTTCGATCGTACGTCCCAACGAGAGAGCGACGATGGCATGCCCCGCTTCGTGGTACGCAGTCGCGATCATCTGTTCGTCGACGACAGGCTTTTTTGGTTCGATAGGCGTCTGAGCATCGTCCATATTAAGTCAATGCCAACTTCAGCAATGGCGCTTCGAATGACACAACCAGCCGAGTGATCGGGTGGACGAATTCCAACCGTGACGCATGCAAGCCCATCGCACTGGATTGTCGCTCTGTGTCAGCCTGCTCTCGCGCGGAACCGCCCGCGAGATAGAGCGGGTCATTGAAAATGGGAAAACCGAGCGCAGCCAAATGCAATCGAATTTGGTGCGTTCGGCCTGTCTCTGGAACGGCTTCCACGATCGACCTGCCATTGGGCAGTCGCT
Organism: Planctomycetaceae bacterium; assembly: GCA_947463915.1. Classification (GTDB taxonomy): domain Bacteria; phylum Planctomycetota; class Planctomycetia; order Pirellulales; family Pirellulaceae; genus JBKCUI01. Next base: position 4,369 of record CANHVO010000462.1, on the reverse strand, counting down.
CAAGGACTCGGAAACGGGTCAAAGCTGACTGGCCATTTGGATCGATCAGACGGCTTCCTCCATGGATCGATTCTGTACCGATGGCCAAGTTGCATTCGATGGAATCCCAATCAGGATGCCCGTCGACTGTCGCAAGATAGGTTTTCTTGACGGTGCCTGCGGCGAATTGCGATTGCAGATGCTTCGAGTAAATATGCTTCCTGGCAAGCACAACTAGTCCAGTTGTGTTCGCGTCCAATCGATGAGCGGGGCGAAGATATTCAGGATGGTAGGCAACCGCAAGAATGCCTTCGAGCGTATTGCGATTGAAGCGACCCGAGGGATGAACAGGCAGCGGCGCACACTTGTCGATCACAACGATCGCTTGATCTTCGTAAAGCAACTGGACGTTCGGATTGACGGTTGGCTCGGTGTAGTCAGGAATGGTTTGCAGGAAGCGTTGTCCCTCACGTACGATCTGATCTGCGCTGACTGGCCGGGTATCAAACTGGCGTCGCGATGCCGCGGGAAGCAGTATCTCGCCAGTATCGATCGCCAGTTGCCATTTCTCTCGGCTATAGCCCGGATAAAACTCCTGCAATGCATCCAGCAAGTTCATCCCGGCGCATCGTTGCGGAATGGAAATCCACCGTTGGTTTTCATATGGTGTCGAGCCTCGTTGTTCGGCTGCAATTTTGAGAATGGCGGCCTTCCGCTTTTCAAATTGGATCCGCCGCTTCTCCTCGATCGATGCATAGCAACGTGGGCACGACTCGCCGATGACATAATGCTCCGATTCCAGATCAGCGGGTTGCAGCGGACGCTTGCACGCAAAGCACTCACTGGTGTCGGATGGTTCGAGCGATGGATCGACGGCAACGCGTTGGTCAAAAACAAAACAGTCACCCTTGTAGTGAGACTGCTGGCATTTTTCAAAGTACTTTAGGATGCCACCCTCGAGTTGATAGATTTCTTCAAAGCCCAGCCCCTTCATGTAGGGACCGATTTTCTCGCAGCGAATACCACCTGTGCAGAACATCACGACAGGTTGCTTTTTCACTTCGTCAGGAATCGTTACAGTCGCTTTCGGAAACTCTCGAAAGTTCTTGATGTTCAGATCGATGGCGTTTTCGAAGGTACCTAGTTCGATTTCGTAGTCGTTTCGGGTATCCAACAAGGCGATCGGCCGCTTTTCATCAAGCCATTGCTTTAAAACTTCCGGAGCGATCTTGGGGGAGGCATCCGGAATAGGCTGAATCCCCTCGGCACCCACGGGGATGATCTCGCGCTTGATACGGACGAGCATGCGATTAAAGGGTTGATAGTCCGTGAGACTCTCCTTGACCTGAAGTTCGACAAGCTCAGGAATCGTCCGAGCGTGGGAGAGAAAGGCATCGATAGACTCCCGCGAACCGGCCAAAAAGAGATTGATCCCTTCGCCGCTGATGAGCACGGTCCCTTTCAATGCTAATCGCTTGCAGAGGCTTTTAAGTTCATCGCGACGCGGTTCTAGATCGTCCCATCGAAAGAACTTGTAAGCGGCAATATTGACGATGGATTCGGTCTGCATAACACTTTCGACTGCGAAAAAAGGCCTGGAATTGCTTTATTGTAGGCCTTTCCACGAATCGACGCGAGTCTTATCAAGGTTGACAACGTCACGCTGGGCTGGCTTTCGCATAGGACCGGTTGTCCGAATGAGACCGGGTCAATGCGATTTTTCTATCGGATTCCCCGACCAAGTCATCGCGAAAAACTTGGCTCATTCCAAGAGCCAGCATCAAAATCGTGTTTTCGATGGAGGAATAGGAAACTTCGTGGAACGCCATTTGGATAGCATGAACAGCGAGAATGCAAAAGCTTAAAACGGCTCCGCTTCGCGCGTAACGAGATGCTGTCGGATGGACCCAAACCACCCAACAATTTCGAATCATACTGAAAGCTGCGATCGCATAGAGCGCTGCACCAATCAAACCCAAATCGACGAGCAAGCTTAAAAAAGTGTTGTGATGAACATATCCGCGGATGGATTCCAAACGAATGTTGGTTGTCCTATCATCCAGATACGGCGCTGTCGAAACTTGGAATTGGTTGAAGCCAAACCCTAGGATCGGTGAATCCTGGAACATCTTCATCGATACGTAGGCAAAGGCGCCTCGCATGCGAGTGCTCTCCAATGTTTCTGCCTCAGAATACTCTCTCTTGAACGCCAACATGCTCGGGCCGAGAACGAGCCCACCCACGACCACCAGCATAAACAGCGAGCTGAGTGTGACCGTTCGAACCTTCCCCCGCAGCATCGTTACCAGCAAGATGATCACGATCGCGCACGCCCCCATCCAAATACTTCGTGTGTAGGTCAAGAGGATTGCCAGCATGAAAAGCGGGGTAAGGCTGATAGCCATCAACCAAGCCCATCGTTCCCGTGCGAAGAGCCAAATAGGAAAAGTCCAAAGCAGAGCTAAACAAAGGTTGAGGCAAATGCCCAATCGCACCGACTGCAACATCGGTCCGCGCGCACGACCAAAGTGAATGCCTAACTTCGGATCGCTGATGAATTGAGGGAAAACCAAAGACCACTGCTTTGTAATTTCAAGTATTGCTGTCAGGCTGAGGTACACACCGAATAGCAAGATAATGGATACTGCGGGCCAAATCGTTCTCGGCTTTAGATCAGAATGCCGGATCAATACGAATAGAAAAGCAGGAATCAAATAGCCGTTGAGCAAATGCATGATGGTCGACTGTTGGCCTTTGACTTCGTGCCCAATGGGCGTTGAAACAGTCCGAACGATCAGCCAGCCTAGGAACAGAAAAAGCCAAACGTCCGATGCGGTCAAGGACCGAATGCGAGTCCGACGATTCCACGCGTCGTACAGGAATTGCCCTCCTAATGCACACAACCAAACCCGATCCACCGTCACGGAAAGCCCGGCTATCTTTGCGGAAACAAAGTCGGAGGGGAAAACGCTCGTGGCGACTAAGAAAATGGCCGTGCCAGTCAGGACATCATGATAGCGCACAACGACAACGGCCCAAACCATTGCCGCCAACACCATCAATGCAACTACGAGATCCACGACGACTCCTTTCCAATGCACTAACACGGTCGCAAGAGCACTCTCTCCCGCGTCACTTTTTAGCCGCAGCAAATGAGGCGATTTTCTGCCCCTCGCCCCTAAAAGGGAATGCTCTAAAGCATTTGTAGCGAAACTCGTCAAGAGTTTCGGTGGCTTAGGCAATGCAACCGAAAGTCTTGACGACTTTCGCTACAAGTGGAGACGCCGCTCAGAAAGTCGTTGGCATCGGCTTCAAAGTGACGCGACTTCAGTCCATATCGTCATGCTTAGGAACGGAGCACGCAATTCCTTGCGAGATTCGCAATGCAACGCTGCGGCGGGCGTTTTTTCGAACGAACTAAACCAACCGCTACGATCCGACTTTTCAGCATTCGCGTCATCGATTTCGCAATCAAACTTCTTCAGCACGATGGCACAGATTCAAAAGTCGAGCAACCCTTCCTTCGAGGTTCAGGTCTAAAGAAACGTTAAATCATTTTCAAATGTCAACAATCCAACGCGAAATAGGTTTGTCGCTCTACCGCTGGGCAACTGGACGCTTGCGATCCAGGCTTGCTGGCTCCATGGCAGATCAACAGATGTTTCCAGCATTTGTTCTTTTCTATCATCGAGTTGCAACGCACTCCCTCAACGATTGGTCTATCGGGAAAAAGAACTTTGAACGACATCTCGATTGGATATCCAAACGAATAAGTATGGTTTCTTTGGACGAAATTCGAGCATCCCAACTAGAAGGCACGCGTTCCAAGCCAATGGTGGCTGTTACGATTGATGATGGGTACGGAGAGAATACTGAGCATGCAATTCCCGCTCTCAAGGAACGCAATATTCCGTGCCACTACTTTGTTTCAACCCATTTTGTTGAAACGGGGGAACCGTTCCCTCACGATGTGTCGCGCGGTGTACCGCTCAGGCCCAATACCATTGAAGAACTGCAAAGGTATGTCGAATTGGGAGTTGAAATCGGCGCTCATTCGCATACGCACGTAAACTTCGGTAGGCGGCTAAGCGACGCAGAACTACGATGCGAAATTACGGATGTTCGCAAACGTCTCCAAGATTGGACCGGCCAATCAATTGACTACTTTGCCTTTCCCTTTGGCCTGAAGCAAAACATTTCCCAACAAGCCATCGATGTCATTTTTGAGTCTGGCTTCAAGTGTTTTCTTAGTGCAGCTGGTGGAGTGAATTGGCCTGGCAAAGAAGCCAGCCATTTGCAACGCATCCATGGCGATCCTGGGATGGCTGCATTGAAGAATTGGTTAACCTACGATCCTCGCAAAATTCATAGGGAGCCCCTATTTGAGGAT
>CANHVO010000461.1 GCA_947463915.1 Planctomycetaceae bacterium | reverse complement strand
ATAGACCGGCCATCCAACGATCCAGGCACTCAATCGCTTTGGATCGGACTACAACGGTGTTACGACCTGTCCAACGCGTGGGATACTTTTGGCCCAGGTCGTAAAAAAATTTCTACCCTATAAGATGTGTGGTACAACGAGCCTTGAACGGGGAGGGTGAGACTCGCTAGATTTAGTCAGACTTTCCTCAAGATCAGACTTTAACACAGCTAGTTGTGCATCCGCACTCGTACTAACGTTGGACCACACAACGTTTACCAACTTTCGCTCGTTTGTTGCAACTTGTGGTTGTTGAACAATCGCAGCTCCGCAAACCGTAGCAGTAACGAGTAAGCCAACTGTTCTAACCTTCTCAAACATAGTGAACCCCTGAAATGTTTGTGCCTGTGCCACCAGTACACTGCGTGCTAGTGTTTGACTCCCATAAATCACCGTTTTCGCGAGGGCAGTCTCAATTTTGTAATCAAACTCTTGTTTTCACATACGCTGGCGCAGATAAGAAGTTGCCCATTAGAGGCTTTGTCATGCCAAAATTTGGGCGCAGCGGAAATGGGCGGACACGCCGACGCATTGATATTGCATGTTGGTCCAGGCCAGAGCGAATCGAGGTAACCTTTTGCGATCAAATCGTGAATGTCAGTCTCGTGAAGCATTTTCGCAAGTTGTTGCCGAACCTCGAAAGACATCGATCTATTTTGGCAGAAGAGGGCGAGGTGTAGAGTGAGACTCGGGATTTTGTTTGAGTGATTAGCTGAATGTGGTTGTGATGCAGAACTTTTTCTCAGGGAGTACACGATGAAGATGAGTCTTTTTTTGGGCAAGTTAATTGTCGCTGCAAGTGTATTGTTCGGTGGACTCGTAGCGACTCAAACCGGAGCAAACAACAAACAAGGCAGTTGCTCGTATCCAAGTGACAGCGATACAGATGCTGTAACGGACAGTTCCGGAACAGCTGAGGAATCAGACACTCTCGATCTAGAAAAGAAGCAACAAGCAGAGGCCGACACACGACTGGCGCTTGAACACTTTGCCTATGCCGATTTTGCGGAAGCAATTCGCTTCGCAAATAGAGCGATTCAGGCTGATAGCAAGTATTTTCCAGCAAGGCACATTCGTTCGCTTATCTATTTGTTGCAAGATCAGGACTACGAAAACGCAATCTTGCAGATGAAAGCTGTTGGGAGTGATTTGCGAGTTCGTGTTGCTGGTGAGGTTCAAGTGCGTTCCGACGCCAATGTCGTCGGCACAGCTGCGCCGGGGGACCTATTAAAAGTCACCAACTTAGTTGTCCACGGCAACGCAAAGTGGATACAGGTCGTGGGTATCGAAAAGAGAGGGACTGACTCCGTTAAAGAGGCTTCGTACACCCCTGTTGTCGGATTCGTACAGGTCTCCTCGTTGAAGACTCCGAAAACAGCCAAGGCAAAGCTCCGGGAGCTCTTCGGGCCTCAAAAAACCGAGCCCATTCGCGCCGTCGACAAGAACGATGATGCCACAACAAGTTTTGATTTCCGCGCTAACGTAGAGCGTGGGAACAAAGCTGAAAGTGCAGTGGATACAAATATTGACACCTACAATTCTGCAAGAGGCATGACTGTTTACTCACCCAACGCACTCGACAGTCAGTGGAAAACTACGCTGATAAATGAAATACGTGCAAACAAATAAGCGAGGGGACAAGTTAGAGGACATCGCGAGGCCATGCAGATTGGCTATTCGTTGCGTTCAACAAATTTGGCGGCTAAAATGCTTCGTAAGTGGAGGGCAACTTTAGTCGCTCAATAAATTTCAGCAGGGAAGTGACTGAACGATAACGAGGATTCTTTGTTGGATGGCGAGAGGTCGCCGGATCTACTGGTTAACCTAAGGACACTCCAAATTCAACACGCTTCGCGGCTTGAATCGTTATCGGTCGTGGCTGACATGCGCAACCTAAGGGAGCTGACCGTCACAGACGCAAAATCGATTGTCGATGTCCGACCACTCATTCATGCAAGACTAGAGAAATTGAGTATTTGTCAGTGGGCGCTTTAAAAGGGGCCACTCATGAGCGCTTCATCCGACCCTGCACTTGGGATGGCTACCAAGTTCCTAAACCAATATCAGACGCCGTGCCAACCGGATTGTCCTGCTTGTGGCGGATCGCTGATTGAAATCCGCGCGAAGTTGCAATGCTCTAAATGTCACAGGATTTGCGAGACTTGCTGTGAAGGTGGTCGTGGATAGTCTGTACTCAAACCACTTTTGAGTTTAGTGCTCCGCCCAGATTAGACTTTTGGGTAGCTGGAGTCGCCAGACTTCAGTTCATCGAAGAAAACCGAACTCTGGCGAGTCCGGCTACTAGCAAGCTACTAATAGTCCATCTTCAACAACTAGTTCCACAATTTGCGGCTTGGCTTGCGGTTCGGTTAACTCACCACGGAGGATTTTGACATTGGAAGGGGCAACAATGCCAAGAGAGATTCGGTTGCCTTGGATCTTGACGACTTCCACAGTGATATTGCCGTCGATTACTAACTTATCACCAACTTTGCGACTTAGAACGAGCATTTTGATTCTTCCATGAGTTCGATTGCTGCGGCACTGCGGGAATGGTTGGTCTGCCGCGTCCCAACACATTCATTATCAGTTGAGCCAGTGACAACTTAGGTCAATGCTCAAGTGAATTCGAAATTATTAGACGATTAAGATTTCCAGTAACCGCTGAAGTAGTTGTGTGGTTACTCACGCGAAAACTCTGGTGCAACATAGCCATCCACTTTGCTTGGAATTTTGTGTCTGGAATTCTGGGAACCATAGACACGCAAGGCGGTGGGGTTTTCAGTGTCAAGTTCAAGGGAAACGAACTCTTGACAGGTGGTCATTTTGGCCTGGAGTTTTCCTTGCTGACCATCTCAACAGGAATCACTCTTGGGATCTGCGTTGTTTCCATCGCGAAGAGAAGAGGGCAGATTGCAAAGCCGTTTTGGGGAGGGAGTAATGAACGGCTTCCATCGGTTCCCACGTAATTCAACCCTCTTCAGCCGTTTGAGCCTTCTAACTCCATTCATTTGCTTGAACCATCAATCCACGACGAAAACCTTGACGCCAACCGCTGTGGTACTGTGCCGATGTGCCTCGGCATTGTCTGCGACTTGATAGCTCATGCCGGGCGTCAAGATGAACTTACGCCCATCTTCCAACTCGACATGCAACTCTCCTTCGAGGCAGTAAAAGACGTGCCCTTTGGAACACCAGTGATCCATTAGGAAGTCTGGGGAATACTCCACAATGCGTACACGAATACTTCCAAAGTTGCCTGTACGCCAAAACGAAGTCCCTCGTTCCCCTTTGTGCTCAGTGCGTTCGATCGTGGCCCAATCCGTAGTGACGAATGGAATGTCCGAGATTTGCATAATTTGCTTCTGAGTTTTTTAGCAAGTGAAACTTGTCTGAGATTGACCCGATTGGAGGCCAGATTCGATGGAATCATTAAAAAATGATAAGACCGATTCGGTGTGCTTGCAAGCACCTGGCCAGGTTTCATGACCGGATCGCACAATCGCATTTCGACGCGAAACAATTTGACAAGGCGCTGGACTTCTACCAAAGGGAAGAAGGGGTGTGGCGATCACAAGTGAAGCGAGCTCCCAAGGTTTGCTCCTAAGCACACAACGACAAGTGCTAACAACCGGCCATGTTTGAACGTTCCACCCACCGTGGTCCATCCGCCACCATGCGAAAGACCTGCGCTGGTTTCGGCAGCCTGGGAGGAAGCCTCAGGGAATACTCGACGGCTCGCTGCGGACCGAACATGAAAATGGATTCCTTCGCATTAGCGATATGGGGCGCATCATTTGCAAACAGGGCGGCTGATTCGGAACGGAAGAAACTTGTCAAAGTTATTTTGGGGCGGCGTGGGTTTGGGGTGCGGGGTGATTCTTTCTTGACATCGAAAAAGTCCCTGCTAAACTGCATTAGTGCACTAATCTAAAGGGTGTCTTCATGGCCATTTTGTTCGGAGAGTTTAAGAATGCTGATTGACCCAAAGAGTTCGACGCCGATATTTCGGCAGATCGCAGACCAGCTCCGGCAGGCGATCGATGCCAATGTCTACCGGACGGGGGAGATGCTGCCATCGCTGCGAGCCATGGCGGTGGAGATCTGCGTCAATCCCAATACGGTTCAGCGCGCCTACGAAGCCCTCGAGCGGGAAGGGGTCGTTGAAACTCGGCGCGGCGTGGGGATCTTTGTCGCGGCTACCAATCGCGATCATCTCAACGCCTCCGAACAACGGTTGAGCAAACAGTTTTCGACCGCCATCCGCCAAGGGGTCAAGGCCCGTTTGACCCCGGATACCGTTCGTTCGGTTTTCGAGGATTCTCTTCGGCAGATTTTGGTGGAGGCGACGAAATGATCATGACGACTGATGCTCCCTCGGTCATCGAGCTTGATGGTGTGACCAAACGGTATGGTGGCAAAATCGCATGCGATGCAGTCGATCTCACGGTCCGTCAGGGGACCACTTTTGGCTTGCTCGGTCCCAACGGCGCCGGAAAGAGTAGTCTGATTCGCATGTTGATGGGTTTGTCTCCGGCCAACTCCGGCCAGATCCGACTTTTTGGCGAGAACGCCAGCAAGCACAGCACCGCGTTGCGTCAACGCATCGGTTATGTTCCTGAAGTACATTGCATGTATCGCTGGATGACGGTCGGTGAGATTCTTGGATTTGTGAGCAAGCTCTATCCCCGTTGGGACGATGATTTGGCAAGCCAGATGCTGTCTACATTTGAGTTGCCGTTGACGAAGAAAGTCTCCTCGCTCTCGAAGGGCATGACCACCAAGCTCAGCTTGATCCTCGCCTTGGCCCACTCTCCCGACCTTTTGATTTTGGACGAACCGACTTCGGGGCTCGACCCGATCTTTCGAGAGGAGTTTCTCGAGAGCGTTCTCCAGTGCCATTTGTGCAAAGGTAGGACTGTCTTTTTTTCCAGCCATCATTTTGATGACGTAGAGCGAGTTGCAGACGAGGTTGGTATCTTCGTCGATGGCCGGTTCATCGCTCGCGGCAGCATTGACGATCTGCGCAGCAACATCAAACGGGTTCAGATCGTGCTCCCGGACGGCAAACTGCCAGCATATATCCCTGAGCAAGCCGTGTTCCAGCGGTTGTCGCGCCGTGATTGGACGGTGACGATCAGCCCGTTCTCCGAGGAACTCTTCGAGCAATTGATGTCCGAGAATCACGCGATCGGAGGCAACGTGGTCGATTTGAGTCTGGAGGATATTTTCAAAGATGTGATTCGTGGTCGCAAACGTCAGCTTGAGGAGATTGAATCATGATCT
>CANHVO010000460.1 GCA_947463915.1 Planctomycetaceae bacterium | reverse complement strand
GTTAATCTAGGGGCGAACTCGTTAGCATGGGCGGTGCTTGATCTTGCCTGTTCCGCCATCAATGCCGTTCATGTCCCGATTGATTCCCGCTTTTCGCCATCCCAACGTGAACGTTGCATCGGCCTAGTGGAACCTAAGATGCTTTTCGGAGACGCCATTTCGAAAGGTGTTCACGATCTCGGCGAACTACTCCACCAGCCAAGTGTTTCGGAGCGGCTTGAAACAATGGTCCGCCCTTTTCAGGCTAACGAACTTGCCAATATCCTATTCACATCAGGCACAACGGGTTGTCCGCGCGGAGTGATGCTCAGTCACAAAAATTTGATTTCGAACGCCCATGCAAAGCTTGACGCAATGCCGCAAGATCACAACGATCATCGACTCAACTTCCTTCCTTTTTCGCATGCTTATGCGAGAACATGCGAGTTGACGACTTGGCTGATTAGCCGTTCGAGCATGGAAGTTGCAAATAGCATTGACGGCATACTCACCAAAGCGCCCCTTGCACAGCCAACGCTTATCAATGGTGTTCCTGTGTTCTACGATCGGCTTGTGGCCAAGTGGGGGCAAGCGGGCGGAACCAAATCAGCCTTGCACGAACTCCTGGGGGAAAGGATACGGCGCTTGGCAAGCGGGGGTGCAACGCTTTCCGATCGCGTTCGAGCTCTATTTGCGAAGGTGAACATGCCGATCTTTCAAGGGTACGGGCTGACGGAGGGTTCGCCGGTAGTCTGTTCCAACCGAGCCGGTGTTGGCCCAGAGAACGCAATTCTGAATGAGGTTGGACCGCCAGTGAATGGAGTGGAAATCAAGCTTGACTCCGATTCACGGCTTTGGGTTTCGGGCGATGGGGTCATGTTGGGGTATTGGCGTGAGCCAGAGGCGACGCGTGCAAAGCTCGTCGACCGTTGGTTGGACACGGGCGACCTCGCTGAATTTGTATCGGGTGCAAATTCGGATCAGGATAAAAGCGTGATCCGCATCTTGGGGCGAGCCGATGACACGATTGTCTTGAGCAATGGATACAAGGTGCAGCCATTTCCAATTGAAAAGATCTTAAAATCGCAGCCCTGGGTCTCGCAATGCATGTTGGTCGGTAGGAACTGTCCGCATACCGTGCTGCTACTCAAGCTGACATCGCCGGTAGAGGCAGATGTCGCCTCCTTGGCGGGGTACCAATCTCAGGTTGAGCTGCTCCTGAGCGATTTTCCACGACATGCGATTCCCAAACAACTGGTTGTTGTCGAAGACGCTTGGACGACAGACAATGGGATGCTCAATTTCAAAGGCGGTCTCAATCGCAAGGCAATTGAAGCTGAATTTGAGAGGCTTCGTCGAAGTCCCCTTACTTGAGCGGCAACAATCCAATGAACTACGAATCTGCGATCGAAGAACTGAGTTTTCATTGCGGTTCTAATCCCGACATTGACGACCCACGATGGGAAGCTGGGTTTCTTCAGTCGCTCCGCCCCTATCGCGGCTCGCTTGACAAAGCTGCCATGGATCATGTAACGCAATGTGTTGACGCGGTCGCCGAACATCTTAAAACAGCCGTCAAGCTTGACCGGGCGGTAATCAATTCGCTGTGGGGAATCGTAACCTATGGTCGTGCGTGGGCAATTCACCCAGAAGGTATGCTAAGGCGCAACAATTTGATTTCAGAAGACGACATCGCTATGCTTTCCGACTGGCTTGACGATCTCGCGGAGCGGGTTGCGTTTATGCTCGATGGTGGGTGAGACGCGAAAACCGAAACGAATCGCTCGACGAGCAGCTTATTTGGACATGACACAAATTGCATCGCCGGCCTGTACATCTAGGCTCTTCATTGCCGCTTCCGTTAGTGAGACGCGATCATCACGAAGAACAACATCGCATTGAAGGGCGATAAAACGGGAACGCGAAGTGGTGACAATGGCCTTTGAAACACGTAGCCCCTCCATTTCCGATTGATCAACTGCTCGACCGCTTTCTTCTGATACAAACATGGTCCGTGTTGAGCGAATGGCTTCGATCTTTTCGGTCTCGCATTGAATGACTGGGCCACCATCGAATATGTCAATCTGATCGGTCCGTTGGAACCCTTGCGATTCAAGCATGGCAAGGGCAGGCTTGGTTTGCTCGTGCACGCAGCCTATCGCGGCAACGGCATCTTGAGGCAGTAGCTCGAGGTAGATCGGGTACTTTGGCATTAAGTCTTCGATGAATTGCTTATCGATCATCGACAGGGAATCTGCCCTTGGGAAATCGATCTTGAAGAAGTGTGAACCGATGGCGTCCCAGAATGGACTTTGGCCGTCAGCGGCTAAGTAGCCACGCATTTCGGCGATCGTCTGTGTTGCAAAACGTTTTGGATGCCGAGCCATATAAACAAACCGGGACATACTCAGCAATTTGCCGCAGCCTTGTCCGCGATACTCTGGCAAGAGAAAGAGGCTGCCGATCTCCGTCGGCCCATTGTGGGTTTTGACCAGATGCAGCGCTTGGATTTCTTGGGTCTGTTTGAGTAGATCAGAATACCTTGTCTCATTGATGATGCGGTAGGCATAGAACGGTTCATACCCGCCGGTCTTTGAAAAGATACAGGATGTGCCAATCAATCGCCCTGTTTCCAAATCTTGCATGACAAAAACGTACGGAGCCCCCTCGGCCCTTTCCGCCAAACGTCGAAAGGCAAAGTGCGATCTCTCAACTCGATCGGCCAATTGCTCTTTGTCAATTTTGAGCGACGTCATTCCCGTGTTAGCTTGCCCGATCAAATCCCAAAGCGCATCCAGGTCTTCCAACGCAACTTCGCGAACTATTACCATGCTCAAACCTTTTATCGCGGCTGGATTTCGTCCCACTGTTTCGGAAGTGATGTTAACACACGATTCCCCGACTTGGTAACCAAAACGTCATCTTCAATCCGAACTCCCGCAACGCCAGGGATGTAGATTCCAGGTTCGACGGTCACGACCATGTCGGCTTCCAACGGACGTTCCTGTCCCTTTGCAAGCCGAACGGACTCATGGATCTGAAGACCGAACGAATGCCCTAACGAATGGGTGAATCGTTTTCCAAAACCCGCCTTCTCAATGATCCCGCGAGCCGTTGCGTCCACCTCGCTCATCATGACTCCTGGTCGGATCGCTCGAATCGCAGCTTCCTGTGCCGCGAGAACGGTTTGATAGATTTTTTGAAGTTTTGAATTCGGTTTGCCTGTGATGACCACGCGGGTAATGTCGCTCAAGTAGAGATTTTCCTTTGCCCCCCAATCGATCAAAACGAAGGCATCTTCCTCGATGCGTTTGGCGGAAGGACGGCCATGCGGCAATGCCGCTCGTGCTCCAACGCCAACGATGGATTTGAAAGCACTTGCCGTTCCTCCCAGTTTTCGTATGGAGGAATCGAGGTTATCTGCCACCGTTTTTTCGCTCATGTCTCCTGTCATCATGGTGGTAACCGAGACAAACGATCGTTCGGCGATGGAGACAGCTCGTTCAATGGCTGCTATTTCCGAAGGGTCTTTGCGTTCTCGCAAGCGTTCGATGACTCCACTGCATGAGCCAAATTGGGCACCTTTCACTTGGCTTGTCAGCTTTTCCCATTGGGCCAAAGTGATCGTTTGAGATTCGACGCACACCTCGTGAATTTTTTGGGCGCCGAACCACTGCGCAGTCGCATCGATCATCGAAATCGTGGCGCCGCGAATGAAAACAGGATCGTGCGGACATTCTCCTTGCAGCTGCTCTTCGTATCGAGCGTCGCTAAGTATTGTGACCGAGTTTTGGTTTGCAAAGAGGAAGCTGTCCTCGCCAGTAAAGCCGGTCAAGTAGGTAACGTTGTGAGGGCAGGTCACGAGCAGATTCGGTAGTTTTCGCTCTTTCAGTTCTCGAAAAAGCCGCTCTCGCCGTTTACTGAAGTCAGGTGTCACAGAGGCCTCAACATTCGATTGGAGTAAGGATTCAAGGTAGGGAAATCTAGAAAGAGCATTTTTAGTTCATCAAGCAGAAACATGGAAGAAGGCACGTGCCGCAAGAAAGTCCCATTCGTAGCCGTACTGTAGCCAGCCAGCCCAAGCGAACGAAGGCCTTGTGCCTAAGTTCGCAACATGCTTGGCGTGCTAAAGCACGAAACCCCATCCCCCTGATGACCAGTGTCGCACAATTGTCCTCAATTGTAGCAGTGCTCAAGAAAGCCCGCCCAAGCGAACGAAGGTCTAGTGCCTTGCGGTAAGGCTGGCGCCCCAACTTCAGCCGGCTGCGGGTTCTTGATCTTGTGGAACCTAGCGAGAGCAGCAAACCAAACACGCCCGAACTTTTCGTCCGTCTCTTGTTTTCTTGGGCTTTGAACAAAGCTCATTGCAAGACTCCTCAACCAAAGAACATCATAGTGGGTCGCTCTTGCCGAGAGCGACCTCCCCCATCTACGGCGAAGAAGATATGTATCTTTGCGCTGATAAGCCCGAACGACCTTGCCTTCCTGCCCCCAAGTTTGACGTAAGGAGGCGTATTTCGCACGTCTCGTCGTCTGAAAAACCGCAGGAAAATCCGGCTAAGGGCAACAGGGATAATTACTTATCCTTGAAAGTTCCTGAACGATTCCAAAAATGAGAAACCGGGATCATCCGGGGTGGGGCAGGGATAACTGCGTTGACAAACCAGGGATCATTCTCGAAGATCCGATTATCAAAACCCCAAACCGGGATAAAAACAAGTTAGGTGTTTGACGAAATGCGAACAGTTGACATTCATCAAGCGGCCCGTGATGGCAATGTAGAAGCCATACAGATTTTCCTCAAACATGGAGGGAATGCCTGCGATCTCGATCGTTACGACTGCGAGCCTCTCTATTACGCCGTAAAGCATGACCAATACGAAGCCGCACAGCTCTTGCTTCTTTCGGGCGGCGACGTAAATCGCAATTCAAAATTCCGAGGTGACCCGATTGGTGCTGCCGTATGGAATCTGAATATTCGTATGATCAAACTCACGGCTATTTCAGGAGCGGACATCAATCGACTCAGAAACGGAGAGACCCCCTTAGACTCACTTAACGTGTTGCGAAGATTGGCAAAAGATGATGCGGAGGCTATAGTAAGGTTGGATGAGATTGAAGAATTGCTCATCAGCCTCGGCGGACGACGGTCCCGCGAGAACACCTAACAAAATGTTGGACCGAAGCCCCCGACGGTCCTTTCCGAACTTTAGAAGCCGTGTTGGCGGGGGCTCGGTCAACATGGTCGTGCGGGGGGAGGGGAGGGTGCGGGGGGACACTCCACTTTGTTATTTGTGCGGCGTGAATTTGGGGGAGGCGATGGCGCAAGTTTCTCGCGTCAGTGCGACAAATCCCGTCGAGTGAGACTATAAAAAAGAAGTTT
>CANHVO010000459.1 GCA_947463915.1 Planctomycetaceae bacterium | reverse complement strand
GGGCTGGAGCGTAGGAAACGGCGACCAGAACGGTTTCTTCAAGCGAAATCGAGAGACTTCCTTTGCGGAAATCTTGGATGGTCTTTCCAACACCATCATGGCAGCTGAATTCAACAAGGGTGACAACACATCCAGTATTTTCAGTGTAGTCGCTGGCGACTGGCCAAACGGCATCGCGTTTCCAAGCACCATGACTGCGCAGTTTCCACCTGAGGCAGCACTGCTTACCTACGGTCAATCCTGTTTGACTGCTGGACCAACTAGCCACCGAAGCACGGCTGGTTTCCGATGGTTTGCACCAGGATTCTACAATTCGGCGATCAACACCGTTGCACCGCCAAATTGGAGATGGCCATCTTGCATGAACTGCGGTGGTTGCGGACAAGGTGACTCGCAGGGTGTATTCCCATCGCGAAGCCGACACACAGGTGGTTCCCAGCACGGTATGGGTGACGGTTCCGTCCAGTTCATCTCGGACAGCACAGACGTGATCACCTACCAAAATTTGGGTAGTGCCAGGGGTGGCGGTGTCGCTTCCATCACCAACTAGGCTTGATGCTTTAGTGTGATTTGATCTGATATACCCACTTGGTCGCTCGCGACTAAGTGGGTTTTTTTGTGCTAAACAACTTTGGAGAAATAAAAATGAGTTTTGGTCGATTGAAGTTGATCGCAGTTGTTGCGTTGAGTCTTGCCGTTACCGGTTGCGGCGGTGGGCCAGTGGATACTAAGGTTTCCGTTCCTGCGTCCGCAATTTCAGCGAACGTGAAGAAGACTCTTGAGGAATTTGAAAAGTCAGGAAAACTAGGCAGCGGGATCACCGGCCTTGAATCCGACATCAATGGAATCGCGTCCGAAGACAGCGCTAAAGGCGAAGCATTGAAGAAACTTTACCGTGAGCTTCAGGGGCTATCCAAGCCTGATGAAATCAAGGCAAAAGCCAAAGAAATGCTTGGCAAGTTATAAGCACATCGCTTTGTCCGGAACGACTTCTGGCACTAACGCCGTGCGGCTAATTTAGCTTTCCGTGAGTGATCAAAAATGAACAAGTCGAAGCGACGTACCTTTTGGATCGGAGTTTCGACTTTTTTCGTTTTGATTTCGAACGGATGCCAGCCAAATTTATCTGAGCAAGTAGGAAACACGAAAAAAGAGCCTTCTAGGGCGACGACGCCGTTATCCCCGGAAGCGGTTTCTCGAATCCAGCGATTTTGTGGCGATTGCCATCCCATGCCACTCGCTTCCACATTCCCGAAAGCGAATTGGGGAGAAGAGGTTCGGCAAGGATTTGATTTTTATATCCAGTCCAGCCGAAACGACCTCGACGAACCAATTCGGAACGACGTCGTCAAATTCTTTCAGGATGCTGCGCCAGACAAAGTTGTTGTGCCGCGGGCCGACTCGATGAAGCAGCCACCATCCAGCGTTCGTTTCCAACGCAGCAACGGCATTGGTTTCGGAGCCAACGAAAATTCTCCAGCAACGGCTCAGGTTGCTTGGAGTTCAAGGGAACGAGCCGTTTACTATACGGATATGTACGTGGGTACGCTGAGCGTATGGCACCCCTCGGCGCAATGGCCAGAGACATCTGAAGGTAGCGAAAGAACAATTGCCAATGGCGTTAACATTTGCAGAGCTACCCCCTTTGATTGGGACGGAGATGGGACACAAGATTTTATCTTAGGAGAGCTGGGTAGTTTTCCGGTAGGCGATCACAGCAAGGGTCGAGTCACCCTGTTGTTTGGCGGTGATCCGGAAGCGAAGCCAATTGTTCTGGGTGAGAATTTCGGACGTGTGATTGAAGCGAAACCAATCGATTACGACGGTGATGGTGACACCGATTTGATCGTTGCTGACTTTGGCTGGCGAAAGACCGGAGCACTTCGATTGTTGCGCAATGTTGGAGGAACGCTCAGAAGTCCATCGATGCAATCCGAGACGCTTGACGATAGACATGGCGTATTGGGGGTAGAGGTCGCTGATATGGATGGCGATTCCAAGTTGGATTTTGTGGTTGCATATGGCCAGGAGTTTGAAAGCGTAGAAGTCTATTTCAATCGTGGGGCTGGCCAATACGAGCGAAAGGTCATTATGCAGCTTCCAGACCCGTCCTATAATTCGAGCTCGTTCCAGATCGTCGACTTGGACAACGACGGACGTCTCGATGTGGTGCATACCTGTGGTGACACGATGGATGCCTTTATCGCCAAACCCTATCATGGCCTTCGGTGGGTTCGAAATCTCGGCAACGGCGAATGGGAGAATCGCGAGTTAGGTTTATTGGTAGGTGCACTTCAGTCAACTGTGGCCGACTTTGATTCCGATGGTGATCTCGACATCGCAGCCGTTGGACTCTTTCCAAAAGCGCCGCAGGATGGTCCCGGCGCCTATGACTCGATTTGCTGGTGGGAGCAAAAGGAGAATCTGGAGTTTGTCAGACACTCCATCGAGCGCGATCATTGCGCACACGCAACTTGCTCCGCAGGCGACGTCAACGGAGACGGACGCGTCGATCTCATCGTTGGCGAATGGTTTGCCGAAGACAAAGCTGCATTTCGAGTGTTTCTGAATGTTAAGGTGGATACGCCTTAGTCTTCTTGATTCGTAGCTGGATTCGCCAGAATTCAGTAAGCTCTGAATTCTGGCGAATCCAGCTGCGGTAGTTTTGATTTCGCAGCGAGTTTGAACGCAATCTTGCAACTGCGGTTCAATGCAGGTCCAACCCTGCAGTCTCCGCGAGCTCCGTCAGCCGCAACAACTTTTCTTGAGCCGCAAACGCATAGCAGGAAACACCTTACGCAAACGCCTCTCTGTTGACACGTCGCTTGGCACGACAAATGTAATAGCGTCCTTGTAGCATGGATTTCGGATTTTCAAACGCGCTTCGTTGAGTGTCGGTCCGAAAGCTTGAACTCGAGGACAACGCGATGGCAACCCAACTAACCGATCATGAGATCGAAGAAAACGCCACCAACCCAAATTTCATTTCCCCGCAATTCGCGGAACCAACCCGTTCTGGTCTAGAACGATTTTTCGACAGTTTCTTTCATCCAGCCAATATCAAATGGATGCTAGTCATTGGGGCGGCAATTGTGCTCGGGTCCTCACTGATGCTGGTCACTAAGGAATGGTCGGATTGGTCAGCCGCCATTAAGTTCCTCGCCATTCTTGGCTACACGGCCGCGATTTACATGTTCGCGGAATTCGGCGACCGGCGACTTGGACTCAAGTCTACGGGCAATGTCTTGAGAGCCCTCTGTATCTTGTTGATGCCGGTCATGTTCTTAGGTCTTGGCTGGGTAGCGACACAAGAAAGTTCGACGGGTTTACCGATCCTCTTCGAAATTTCGATTTTGTTTTTGCCGGCTACCGCGCTGCTTTGTGTCGCTGGTAAAAACGTCTTTCAGCATTTTTTGCGGGGGCACCAACTCACATTTTTAGCTAGTTACGTTTTGTTAGCGATCGCTGGACTATTGCCGCGAATGGTTAATCCAGTTTTGGCCGTCCTTTGCCTCGCTTGCTTTTGGGCTGTCATGACAGTAGGGGTGATCAAGGTAAACCGCCATGTGTTTTGGTTAGCTGAAGAACATCGAATGCCACGCATTTTCGGCTTCTTTCCGATTTTGCTCTTGGGCGCCCAATTCCTGATGCTTTGTGGGACCAAGGTATTGTTTGTCGCCCCGCCTCAATGGTTCGGACTTGCGACGGTAATGTTGGCAGCCACGGTACTTGGCACAACGCGAAGCATCGCATCGGTCTTCCGTTCGCGAACAGGCGACCTTGTTCGACCGCTGCCTTGGAGCATCGCGCTACCTTTGTTTGTCGGGGTGCTGCTGGCGTTTGTTGGTGTTTGTGTATCCTTTATCGGATTTCGTTTTGTTGGCCCGACGACCTATGCGGTTGTGCCGACAGCCATCGTTGCTGCCGCATTGATGATGGTGGTCGCGTATGACACACGCCACTGGGGCTTCACGGCCCTCGCCTTGGTGCTGGTTACCTGTGCCTATCAATGCTCGCCTACGTTGATCATGGAGTGGATCAACGTAGTCAAGGACCGGGCGGCTGTAGCCGTCAATGAGCCGAAGCTTCCTCTGGCTTTCTACGGTATTACCTATCTGCCGCTCTTGGCGGTATTGACTGCCGCGAGTTACTGGTTGACCAAGATGAAGCGTCGGGACATGAGCTTGCCGATCCAAGCATTTGTTACCGCCATCGCTTGTTTGCTTTGGATAAGCTCTCTAGCCAATGTGAAAGCAACCTTGATCGTCGCTGCAATCAATGTGTTTAGCTTTGTCGCTTACGGCATTGCCTTCCGAGACCGCAGGTACATCGTTGGAGCCTTGGTTGGCATCGTCGTATGTGCGGCCGTTTGGGTCCCCTTCGCGAATGCCATGTTTCATACCGATTTCACCGCCCATTGGATTGCGTTGAGCTTGGGCTGCGTCGCACTATTGCTCTATGGTGTAAGGTTCGTCGATAAGTTAATCGAATGGCTCCCACTGCCTGAAGACGGGCGTACAGTGCTTTTCGTAGATAGCAACAATTGCTCGATTCCGATTGCAAATCGGCTCGGGTTGGCGATGCTAGCAGGACTCTGCTGTGTCAGGTTGGTGTGGCATACACTGACGACGGGCAACATGGCAGAGCCTGCAAGTCTTTACATGGACTTCGTTTTGATGTCCGCCCTGTCGCTGATCACTTATCGCAAACTGCACTATTTAGCCGGGCTCGCTACGGTGATCCTGCCAGCAGCAAGCGCGATCAACTTTGCACATGATCTCAGCTATTCTTGGTTGGAGATAGGCAACGTTGTGACGATGGTGGCGACCGCCCTTTCGCTATCTGGACAAATGATCTTGCGTTGGACTGCGTATCGCGAAGACACGCCAATCGCTATCCGACGTTCTTTTGGATTTGATCTCGCGAACTTTTGGATAGCACCGAGCGTTCGTGTTGCAGAAAGTCGCGGTCAACGATTGATGAGCTGGTTCCGATGCCATGTGGTTACGCTGAGCGATCTTGGAACATTCGTGACGATTCTGGCTGGCGTCGTCGTGGTCCTGCCCAATCTGTTGTTAGTGAATTTGAATTGGGTAATCCCTGGCGGGCTATTGAACTCGGCGTCAGGCTGCGTGATGGGTTGGCTCGTCTTCACGGCGTTGCTTCATCGCAATCGCTGGGCAGCCGGAGCTTTGGCTGTGATCGCCCCGATTGCAGCTTCAGCTGTGATCGTTGAATTCTGGCCCGGCTACGTCGGGCATGAATGGGTACCGGTCATTTGGGTCTCGGTCGCTTCGCTGCTCTGTCTGGCATACCACTTCGCTGGCAAGGAGCATTTTGGGATCGCTTGCCTGCTTTGCCGTGTCTGGTTGAG
>CANHVO010000458.1 GCA_947463915.1 Planctomycetaceae bacterium | reverse complement strand
TTGCTGGCAAACGCCACATCCGCTTCGATCGCGGAAGGCAAGGAATGAATCTGGCGGGCCGGACTCTCGTTGTCTCGAACGGCACTAAAACAAACGCCCCCCAGTTTTTTGGAAGTATCCTGCGACAGACAATCGCTTGTTCCTGCGAAGGCGAACAACAAAATGGCGGTGGCAAAGTATTTCATGTTTTGGAGAGGTGTGAGGTGTGAAGTATCAGTTCTGAAGTTCGGGGCATCGACTATGGAGAATGAGCGCACCGTTTTCGGTAGGCTCGTTTTGGAAAGTTCCCTTTAGCCTTTAGCCTTAAGCCTTCTTCAAATTACTCATGCTCAATTGGATGCTCTTAACTGGATTGGGCGATTGATCTTGTTCGACGTGACATTGATCGACTCCAATTTTCTTTGACATCGCAAGTACGGCTTTCATGTCGATGCCGCCAGCCCCGACCTCCTTGAACGCTTCCTTTGGCACTTTGCCTTCATCGAAGATGTTCGGCGTGTTCGGTAGCAAGTCCTTCAAATGCACTTGGGCAACGCGGCTTCCAAGCTTTTCCAGTGTTTGAACGGGATCCCAACCACCGATCGCGGCCCAGAAGACGTCGATTTCAAACTTGACCAGTTCCTTGTCAAAGTTTTCGATAAAGACATCCATCCCGGTCTTGCCACCTTCGAGAGGTTGGAACTCAAACGAGTGGTGATGGTAGCAAAGCTGAATGCCTGCTTTCTTGCAAAGTTCGCCCGCTTTGTTGCAACGCTCGGCGGTGGCTTTCAATTGGTCGGCTGTCTCACGATTCCCTTTGCCGATGTAGCCGAAGACCAAATATTTGATTTTGTGCTTGTTTGCCTGCTCGATGCATATCTCCATTGTATTTGTACCGGCCGCAGGCTTGGCTTCACCGAGGATGTTCCACTGAATGAATGCGGAGGTTGCATAGAGTCCTTTGTCTTTGGCGATCGGCATCAGTTTGGTCGCATCCATCACGTCCATCAATTCGATCTGCTTGTAGCCCGCATCCGCGACAGCAGAGATTGTCGCCTTTGGATCCTTATCCATTTCGTTTCGAAGCGTGTACAACTGGATTCCGATTTTGGCCAAATAGGGATCTTGGTCGGGGAATGCCCAGGCAAAGGAGTTGGCCGAACGAAGAGTGACACCAGCAACACTGGCTGCCGCCGCGGCATTGAGGAAAGTTCGACGAGAAACCATCAGCAGGAACTCCAAATTGAGAGGAATAAAGACGACGAAATCGTGATTCATTGTAATCAAAAATTCTAGGTTGTGATTTCATGTTAATCACCCAGCCATGTGTCTTACCGTTCAATTAGCTGTTGGACGCTAGCCCTGGTTTTCTCAAGTGCTCGACATTCGTCGAGAACCGTGGCTAACACCAACAGGTTCATTTCCCGCAAGGCGAGTGGCGGGAACGAACTTACATCGATTCGTAGCTGGATTCGCCAGAATTCAGTACGTTCTGAATTCTGGCGAATCCAGCTACGGTAGTTTTCCGCCTGCAGCTCCCCCAAAGACTCGTGCCGACATACCTTGCAGTCGAATCCTATGATCCGACCACAATTCAGGTCAAACATTGAGCCAGCAACGAAACGCCCTAGCCGCATAAGAAACCGGAATGATTCCGTCGCAACCGGGAAAATTGCGTTGACAAACAGGGGTTATGTTCCGAAGATCCGGTTAACCCAATTAGCATGTCGGGTGCATTGACTTAAAGATTCGTTGCTTTTCGTAACGTGTGCAGTCTGCGTCCTTAAACGGTCGCGATCTATCAACGACAAAAAGTGATTGAGGTCATGATAACGATTCCCAAGTTGAATCACTTAGAAGTTGGAATGAATAAGGCTCTACAGTCGGCCGTAAACCAGTATAAAGAGCCGCAAGCTCAGCGAAAGTCAATGATGCCTAGTCCTACTCGTTCGATGTTTCTAGGAACCCAGCATTCCCACCCACACGCTTTTCAAGCGATGAACGCTTTGACTCGTGAGGGGCTGGTTGTCGCAAGCCGCAGAAACATGGTCAAAGCGAGTCTCGCCGGATTCGCTGGTCTGTCGCTTCCTGGCCTCTTGGCTTCACGGACCCAAGCGATGTCGATGGGAATGTCATCCCCGAGAGCCAAAAGCATCATCTTGCTCTGGATGACGGGCGGGCCAAGCCATATCGATACCTGGGACCCCAAGCCCGATCGGCCGTTCAACAATCGTGGCCCCTTCGGCGTGATCAAGACCAAGCTACCCGGCGTTCATTTTTGTGAGCATCTACCGAAACAAGCGGCGATGCTCGACAAGTTCACGATCATTCGATCGGTCGACGCCAAGTTCAGCAATCACGAACCGAACATGGTCTTTCAAACTGGAAATCTGGACGCGGAACCCCGAACCAACCGAGAAGCACCGCTCTATCCGTCGATCGCGTCTGTGGTTGCAAAACATCATGGCAGCAACGAAGCTTCGATGCCTCCCTATGTGGGTTTCTATCGTTCCCCCAGTCACATTGCCTCCGGTGGTTACCTCGGTCAACAATACGATCCATTTCGTGGCAACTTGGCAGCGAAACTTCCTGTCTACGATTTGGTTGGAACGGACACTGGCAAGAAATCCAATGCAGAAATGTTTCAACTGTCAAAAGGACTCGATTTCGACCGGCTACACGATAGGAGAACCCTACTGAAGGACCTCGATCGAATCCGGCGCGACATCGATACCAGCGGAGCCATGATTGCTGCAGATACCTTTCAGCAACAAGCCGTCGACTTGCTCGTGGGAGCAAAAGCTCGAGACGCATTTGACCTAACTTTAGAGCCCGCGGAAGTTCGAGAGCGATACGGAAGTCACTTATGGTGCCAGCAAGCTTTGTTGGCTCGGCGATTGGTTGAGTCAGGCGTGGCGTTTGTCACCATCGATTTAAGTTACCATACCGCCAGTGGAACTTGGGACAACCATGGCGACAATATTCCTCCGTACGGCGGCATTTCAAAGGGACTGAAGCCTTTGCTGCCGCTCTTTGATCATCTGATAACAACGCTAGTCGGTGACTTGGAGCAGCGCGGTAGGCTCGACGATGTCATGGTCATCGCAATGGGTGAATTCGGGCGAACACCTATGATGGGGACGCAGGAGAGCACCGACGGACGCGACCATTGGCCAAACGTGATGTCGATGGCTCTGGCCGGTGGTGGGCTAAGTCACGGTCAAGTTATCGGAGCAACGGAAAAAGATGGCGGTGCAATCAAGGAACGCCCGGTAACTCCAGGAGATCTAGCAGCGACGATTTATCGCTATTTCGGTGTCCCGCTAACAACGCAATACGTCGACCACCGGGGCAGACCAAGAAACGTCGTCGATCAAGGAACGCCGATTGCTGAACTTGGTCTGTAAGCGTTATGGCGAGCGGCAGAATGAAAGGCCGACATATGCCTAGCAGGTGCGAATTCTGGCAAGTCCATTTTGCCCGCAGTGACTTTTGATATTTGTCTTTTTGTCCGGTTCGGGCTTGTCCCGACCGGACACCGCTTTGGTGTTCTACTAGGGCCGTGTGATCAAATGACAACTCTGAATTCGCCGCACAGTGTAGAGCGATTGTCTCAATCGCTCGGCGGGCACTTTAGGTACCATCCCGCAGAACAAAAAAGCCACGACTTGAAGGTGCAATTGGAATGCGATTGTGGTCTGCACTTCCGAAACGATTGAGGACAATCGTTTTGCACTCGCCCCTGGCGGCTCGGCTAGAGCCTCAGGCTCAATAGAAGTCCCAGTAAAGTTCCCCTAGTCGAACTTAATAGAAAGCTTGCATTCCGCATCTCAGTGCATTGCGTATTTCTTCATGGTTTTGATGGCTTCCTGATTCGATACTGCCCAGGCTAGGTGGATGCTTTACTGATATTGTGTATTTCGGAGGGGATGATGTTGTTAAGATTTTTGAAGCGTATTGGCTACTCCTTTTCAATCGTTCCCATTTCGGCATTGATGTCCTTCGATGCAACTTTCTTGCAGGCGCAATCCGCGGTAGAACAAGAGTCGATCGAGGTCTGTGATGGTTCCGCCTGTGATGGTTCCGCCTGTGATAGTCTAGGTTGCGAGCCTCTTACCCTTCAATCTTGGCTCGATGGTGACCAGTCCAAGATTCGATCGGGGCTAGCAGACAAGGGGATAACGTTCACCAATAACTTGACTAGCTTTTATTATGGAAACACCCGAGGGGGACTCGAGCGAGATTTTCGTTTCGGGGGCCATGGCGACTACCTAACGAACATTGATATCAATAAGCTTGGAGGTCCGCAGGGACAGTTTTTGCAGATACGAGCAGAGCATCGTTACGGTGAGTCACTGGCAGGCGCGACAGGAGCGTTCTTGCCACCCAATCTTGCGGCCGACTTACCCGTATCCGATTCAAACAACGTATACGTCACTAACTTTCTGTTCACTCAAGCGTTGTCCGAGTCTTTTGCGTTGTACGCTGGTAAGCTTGATACGCTGGACGGTGACAAGAATGCGTTTGCACATGGCCGCGGAATTCGTCAATTCTCAAACGCTGCTTTCGTCGTGAACCCAATCGGATTGCGAACTGTCGCCTATTCGACGTTGGGGACCGGCTTTGTCATTCTAAAGGACCGCGAGCCCATTTACAACTTCCTCGTTCTCAACGCTCGCGATACGACCAAGACCGATGGTCTTAGCGAATTATTTGCAGATGGTGCGGTGATCTCGCAAGAGTTACGAGTCCCAACCAATTTTCTAGGATTGCCGGGGCACCAGTTATTTGGCGCAATATGGAGCAGCCGAAGTTTTGCTTCGCTCGATCAATCCCCGCTTGTGGTCCTCCCTAGTATTCCCATCGCTCGCGAGTCAGGCTCTTGGGCGTTGACTTACAACTTCGATCAATACCTCTTTGTTGATCCATGTGATACCAACAAAGGCTGGGGCCTCTTTGGACGCGCAGGAATCGCTGACCCAGAAACGAATCCTATTCAGTATTTTCTGAGCCTTGGTGTTGGTGGCAATAGCCGTTTGCGAGGCAGAGAAAATGACACTTATGGGATAGGTTGGTACTATTCTGGTACGAGCCAAACGATTGCTCCACTGATTGCAAATTTGGGCAACATAGGAGACGGGCAAGGTGGCGAAGTGTTTTATAACATGGCTGTTCGCAAGCGATTGTCTGTGACAGCCGATTCGCAAGTACTCCTGCCAGCAAGAAACAACATCGACGCATCGTTGATATGCGGTTTGAGAGCCAACTTGGCTTTCTAAGGTGACAGGCTGGTTCGGAGAGACCAAAGCAAACACATCGTCATGTGCTTTAACGAATGATTAGCCGACGGGCGCCAGCCCGGGCGTTGAAAATTTTGTGTTGCAACAACTTTCAAATGCGCTACTTT
>CANHVO010000457.1 GCA_947463915.1 Planctomycetaceae bacterium | reverse complement strand
CTCGAATTGGTGGACAAGGCACTATGCCTCCCCCATTTGGCGGTTGCCAAAATAGCTCCACCCAAAGCCCACTTTGCCAAAGACTGGGTGCGTCTAAGCTAATCACATCGTAATGTATTTTACCCCTCCATTAGCCGTCGGGCGCTAGCCCCGGTTTTCTAGCGTCCTCGACATTCGTCGAGGACTGCGGTTCAATTTAGCCACGAAAAAGCGCAAAGAACACAAAAGGAGTCTTCCGGAAAGCTGTTGCCGAGTATTGAGAAACTTGCTCATTGTTCTTATTCTCATTCCCTCGATCTTGTGATTTGGGAATCTCCTTAGAACGATTTGAAACAAGTGATTAGGCATGACTGCTGCAGATGACGCTTTGCGAGGGCTGAAAGACGCCCTCCATTTTTCCCCGGACAACGTACCGCTTCGACTTCATTTTGCGCAGACACTTTTGGGACTTGGGCATACCAACGAAGCCGTGGCTCAATTCCGTGAAGCGTTGACATTCGAGCCCAATAACATCGATACCAAGCTGGGATTGGCTGCTGCCTTTATGCGGCTTTCCAAAGATTCACAGGCCATGGTGATCGTCGAAGATCTCTGCCGTGGCCAGGACGCTCCAGCTCGAGCCATGGTGCTGTATGCGAAGCTCCTGCTCCGCGAGGGGAAAGTCCAAGATGCAGTTGCACGCTACAAACAGGCCATCGAATCGGACGCTTCCGTGACCGACGCCGACTTGAGCGAGCAGCTCGGGATCGGGCCGGGCTACGAGGACAGCGATGTGGTTGACGGGCGTTCCCGCGAATCGGCCGACTGTGCGTCGAGCAAAGCAAGCTTTGAACTTGAACGTCCCGCCATAAAGTTCGACGATGTGGGCGGAATGGAGACGCTCAAGGAAGAGATTCGTTTGAAGATTCTTTATCCGCTGAAGCACCCGGAAATGTATGCTGCCTATGGCAAGAAGATTGGTGGCGGCATCTTGATGTACGGTCCGCCTGGGTGCGGAAAGACTTATATTGCTCGGGCAACAGCCGGTGAATTGGGTGCTGGATTTATGTCCGTCGGAATCAGCGATGTTCTCGACATGTGGACAGGACAAAGTGAACGGAATCTTGCCGAGCTTTTCGCGCAAGCGCGGTTCAACAAACCATGCGTCCTGTTTTTCGATGAGGTCGACGCGCTAGGCGGACGACGAAGCGACATGACCGGCGGCGCTGGTCGGCATGTCATTAATCAATTCTTGTCCGAGATGGATGGTGTTGAAAAATCGAACGAAGGAGTTCTCGTCTTGGCTGCGACAAACGCACCTTGGCACGTCGATCCCGCATTTCGTCGTCCCGGTCGATTCGATCGCGTTCTATTTGTGCCGCCGCCCGACGCAATAGGACGCGAGTCCATTCTTCAAATACAATTGAAAGGGAAACCGCAAGACTCCATCGATGTTGCGCAACTGGCAAGCAAGTCGCCTGATTTTTCCGGCGCGGACCTCAAGGCGATCGTTGATATGGCCATCGAAGAGAAACTTCGAATTGCACTCAAGGAAGGCATCCCCAAGCCTCTGACGACCAAGGATCTCATGGCGGCGATCAAGTTGCTGCATCCCACAACGAGAGAATGGTTTTCGACCGCGAGAAACTATGCCGTTTACTCAAACCAAGGTGGCATCTATGACGATGTCATTAAGTACCTGAAGTTATGAATGTCCATCTGAAGCGCGGAGAAATACTCTACCATCAAGACCGATTCGACCAAGCCGAAAAAGAACTCCGACTTGCATTGGCGGAAGAGCCGAATGATGGGTTTGCCCATTCCATTTTGGCCTTGGTTTTGACAAAACAAAAGAAGTATTTGGATGCGATTGAATCGGCTCGCATTGGAATCACTCTTTCGCCAGACGAGCCGTATCCGTTTTATGCGATGTCATTCGTGCAGTTTGCTCGAAACGACGTTAAGGAAGCGGAAGCTGCCATTCGCTTTGCGATTGCTCTGTCACCTGGAGATGCCGATTTTCATTCGTTTCTTGCGATCATCCAGCATAAGAAATGCCGCTGGAAGGAAAGCCTTGAGGCAGCTGAACAGGGGCTAGCCAATGATCCAGAACACATTGGTTGCATCAACTCGCGTGCTGAGGCCCTGGTGAAGCTGGGACGCAACATCGAGGCCAACGCGGCCTTGAGTTCGGCGTTGCAGCGATCGCCAGAAGATGCGTACTCCCACGCGAATTTGGGCTGGTCGCTTCTCGAGCAGAACAAACCAGACCAGGCCTTGAATCACTTTCGCGAGGCGCTGCGACTGGAACCGAGTTTGGAATACGCTCGACAAGGGATTGTGGAAGCCATGAAGGCCCACTTCTTTCTTTATCGATGGATGCTGAACTGGTTCCTGTGGATGATGAAGCTGCGGGACAAGATGCGGTGGGGCGTGATCATCGGTGCCTACTTTGGATACCAAGTACTAAAATCGATCGCAAACAACAATCCTGCCCTGTCTCCGTTTATTACACCAATCCTGGTGATATACGTCGTGTTTGTCGTCATGACTTGGGTCGCTAGCCCGTTATTCAATCTTGTTCTGCGAACGAATAAATTTGGCCGACTTGCCTTGTCCAAGGAGGAAATTCGCACATCGACATGGGTAGGTTGCTGCGTGGTTTCCGTTTTGATCGGGCTCGTGTTTTACGCGTTTTCGAATAACGCGTTTTTCTTGCTTGCCGCACTGACCTCTGGTCTTCTGATACCGCCCATTTCGAGAATCTATTCCTGCGATGAGGGCTGGCCAAGAGCAACGATCACACTGACTACGATCGCGCTTGGCATGCTTGCCTTCGTCATTACAGGAACGACTCTGCTCGGATTTGCCGTCGGTGGTGTGAGCGGACGAGCGATCCAAGGAATCGGCTTCGACTACGTTTATCCCTGTGCCATAGGAGCTTTAGGCTCGCAGTTTCTTGTCAATTATCTCTTGAGCGTAAGTCCACGTCGCGGCACAAACACGGGGCGATGGGTTTGGCTAGTCGGAGGCGGATTGCTGACAATCGGAGGCTTGCTTTTGTTTTCCAAAGTCGGAGTTGCAATCTATCGCATGATGTAATCGGTTTTCATCTGCTATGATAACGAAAGTTCCTTTCCATAATACCGTAGCCGTAGCAGGGGAATTTCGGTGCTTCAAAAATCTATTCACACAATTGCGATCTTCGTTTTTTACTTTGTACCTTTATCATTGCAGGCCCAGCAGATTCCTAAAGCTTGGACCTCGGGTCAGGTCCAAGAGATTCTCAAAAAGCGAGTTGAAACGAACAAGCAGGCAGTTGGCATTGTCGTAGGACTTGTCAATGCAAGAGGCAGTCAAGTTGCAGGCTACGGTTCACTCCGCAAAAGCGAGCCTTCGAACAAGCTGGATCAGAATACGGTTTTCGAAATTGGCTCGGCTTCGAAAGTTTTCACTTCGTTGCTCCTCGCTGACATGGTAAATCGAGGGGAAGTCGCTCTCGAAGATCCAGCTTCGAAGTTTTTACCCAAAACGGTGACGCTACCCACGCGAGGTGGACGGGAAATCACTCTTTTGGATTTGGCAACGCATACATCGGCTTTGCCTCGATTGCCAAGCAACCTCATGCCTGCCGACGCCGAGAACCCGTATGCTGATTATTCCGTTGAGAGATTGTACGACTTTCTCTCGAAGTGCACGCTAACAAGAGACATTGGCTCAGCGTATGAGTATTCGAATTTGGGAACAGGCCTGCTAGGGCATATTCTTGCCTTGCGGGCTGGCTCGGATTACGAAACGCTTCTTGCGACGCGAATTTCGAAGCCGCTCGGGATGGGAAGCACGTCGATTGCTTTTTCGCCTGACATGCTCAAGCGTCTGGCTAATGGGCACAATGAAACACTCACAGAAGTCAAGAACTGGGACATCCCGACACTTGCTGGTGCAGGAGCGATTCGTTCGAGCTTAAGCGACATGCTGCTTTTCCTCGAGGCCAACATGGGTAAAACGAAGTCCCCGCTCACCGAAGCGATGGCGTTGCAGCAAGAAAAGCAAAGACCTGCTGGCTCGCCCAGCATGTCCATCGCTCTAGGGTGGCATATCTTGGCAAAGAATAACGAAGAAGTTGTCTGGCATAACGGCCAAACGGGAGGTTACCATTCCTTCATCGGCTTTGACAAGAAGCGTGGCGTAGGGGTTGTCGTGCTGGCCAACACAGCGGCAGATATCGACGATATCGGATTTCATTTAATCGACACACGGAATCCACTAAAAACGCTTGCACAGAAAAACGATCGCGTGGCCATTGCTGTCGATTCGAAGATTCTAGATGGCTACGTCGGTGACTATGTACTCGCCCCAACCTTCGTGATTTCGATCACGAAAGAAAAAGACAAGCTCATGCTCCAAGCGACAGCACAACCCAAGTTCGAGATCTTCGCTGAGTCGGAGGTGAAATTCTTTCTGAAAGAGGTAGACGCTCAAGTTTCCTTTGTGAAAGACAACAAAGGTGCTGTCACCCAGCTTATCCTCCATCAAAATGGTGCGAACCAACCTGCCAAGAAGCGTAAATAGTTCATTGTCGAGCGGCCGGTTCAATTAGACCTAGCACGACGTGCAAGTTTCGAAGTTGCACTGTATTGAGAAATGTAGATGAATTCGTAAGAATTCAGACACTTTGCAATGAAGATGCGGCAAGAATTCTCACGAATTCTGCTACGAAATCACAAGTGTGCAACTTTCGTCCCTTTGAGACATTTATGCCGAACCAAATAGAAAATGCGCACTTAATCCGCTTAGGAACATCCGACTTATTCGTTAGTCGGATCGGCTTGGGCTGCTGGCCGATGTCCGGAATTAGTTCCCTTGGGGTAACCGACGAGCAATCGATAGCCACCATTCGAGCCGCTTTGGACCAGGGGATCAATTTCTTTGATACGGCCTACTCCTACGGTTACGACGGTCGTAGCGACCGGGTCCTTAGTCAAGCATTAGGTCAAGAGCGTAGTCGAGCGATTATCGCACACAAGGTCGGCACGCATTGGGATGCTCAGAAGCAGCGAGTCGTGGACGGTCGGCCAGAGCTCCTGATCCAGCATGCGCAGGAATGCCTAGAGCGGTTAGGAACGGACTATGTCGATGTCATGTATTTGCATTGTCCTGACCCAAAAGTTCCGATCGAAGAATCTGCTGGAGCAATCAGAGAAATCTGCCGGCGCGGTTGGGCTCGTTACGCTGCCGTTTCGAATGTGACGCTCGAACAAGCGACCAAGTTCGCGGCCGTATGCCCCATCGTGGCATTGCAACCCTACTTCAATATGTTTCAACAGGAAGCGGTCGAGGAGTTGCGACCCTTCGCCACACAGAACAGTATCTCGATGGTCTGCTACTGGGTATTGATGAAAGGACTATTG
>CANHVO010000456.1 GCA_947463915.1 Planctomycetaceae bacterium | reverse complement strand
GTCTTGGTACTTCGGAGCGCAGGTCCGATTGGGGCACCGGGCTTTCCTGAATGGGGCATGCTCCCAATTCCTGACAAGCTATTAAAACGAGGAATCCGGGACATGGTTAGGATTTCTGATGCCAGGATGAGCGGAACGAGCTATGGGACCTGCGTTCTTCATATTTCGCCGGAGTCGCACGTAGGAGGTCCGTTGGCATTGGTTCAAAACGGAGATAAGATCGAACTGGATGTAGCCAATCGAAGTCTGATGCTATTGGTGGATGATGCGACTTTGGCCAAGAGACGGGAAAATTGGAAACCACCTTCCGCGACTTGGACTCGCGGATATCATCGTATTTTTGCGAGTCATGTCACTCAAGCCCACGAGGGTTGTGATTTCGACTTCCTCCATGGTAATTCTTCGAACCGAGAACCGGATATTTTCTGATGTGGACTTCTGCGATAACTCCTGATTTACTTTCCGCTAGCGTGATTGCGGTTCCTCCGTTGGCTCGCGATTCGAATCGCAAGATCTCCAGCGTCGAAAACACAAAGATCATTCGCAAGATCGAGGAGGGGGGCGTTTCGACTTTGCTGTACGGCGGAAACGCGGTCTTTTATCACATGCGGCTATCGGAGTATGCCGATGCTCTTTCGATGCTTGCACAGGCAGCAGCTCCGAAAACTTGGATTGTTCCATCGGTTGGACCGACATATGGAATCATGATGGACCAAGCGGAAATCCTCAAGGATTTTGATTTCCCAACGGTTATGATTTTGCCGCAGAAGGAGATTGCAGACGAGACGGGAATCGCAACGGGCGTCCGGCATTTTGCTGAGAGTTATGGCAAGCCGATCGTGCTGTACTTAAAGCATGATCGTTGGCTGGCCCCTTCGCTGGTTGAGTCTTTGGTTCGCGATGGTCTCGTGAGTTGGATCAAGTATGCGGTAGTTCGAGACAATCCCAGTGTCGACCCTTATTTGAACGAGATACTCAATGTCGTTCCAGCGAACATCATCGTGAGTGGTATTGGCGAACAACCAGCCATCATTCACTTGCGGGACTTTGGTGTGGGTGGATTTACGAGCGGCTGTGTATGTGTGGCTCCATCGCGATCGATGGCCATGTTGCGTGCGATTCACGCGAAAGATTTTATCAAAGCAGAGGCCATTCGAGTTAGCTTCGAGCCCCTAGAGGACTTGAGGAACTCGATTCAACCGATTCGCGTGTTGCATGAAGCGGTAGCCTCAGCGGGAATTGCCGAAACAGGCCCGATGCAGCCGTTGCTTGGGGAACTTACAGACGACAACAAACAAGCGATCAAACAAGCTGTCCAAACGCTTTTGGCTTTGCCCACCGTGCATTAAAACGAGGGAGAGCGTGGGGTTGCCGAGCATGAAAGAGTACTTGAAACACTTCGGCCTGGAACATGAGCCGCCGGTTGCCACGAAACAGTAAAGCCTCACAGGTCAATTAGCCGTTGGGCGATCAAGGCGTTAGCCGAGGCGGTCGAAAACTGGTACTGCTGTCTGGTTCGGGCTCGACCCGACCGGACACCGCTTTGGTGTTCTAGCACGCAAGCTGATTCGCAAGAACCTTCTCTGCCCAACCTAGCACCGCCTCCGGCGGCGGCAGGCTGGGCAGAGAAGGATGTCAGCGCTGAGTCGGTCTATTCTAGAACGCCAAAGCTGCGGACGGTCGGGGCGAGCCCCAGCCGTCCTACTAGACTCGTTTTTATTCTTTGGTGCTCGACATTCTTTAGTGGGTTACTCTTGCCGAGAGTGACCTTTCGTCTGCTGTCGTTCAGTCTTCGTCTGCTGTTGCTCAGTCGTCTGCTGTTGCTCAGTCGTCTGCTGTTGCTCAGTCGTGTAAGGTCGCATCCGGCAGATGCGACCCACTTTTTAGGGGCAGCTGCGATCTCGTCAGGCGGGACAATCATTCTTCGAGCGTGTATGCTATTGCCCTGTGCCACTGATTGCCAAAACGCTTCAGCCGACAAACTCCTGCCTAAAAAGAAAAAATCAAGACATGAAAAGTACCCCGAACAATCCTTGGAAGTCTCTCGCAATAGCTGTTTCTCTTTCGGGCATCCGTCGTTGTTTTCGGCGAACATTTCTCGCTTCAGTGATTCATGCAGGAACTGTAGCTATGGCACTTGCAACCTTCGCGCAAAGCGATGAGCCCAAGCCAGCTCTCATGGCTTATGTTGGCACTTTCAGTTCGCCACTCAAAGACATGTTGCCAACACAAGTAGACTTGCCTCCCGGAAACGGTCGCGGCATCCACATGTTCAATGTGGATCGCGACACAGGTGCCATGAAGCCAACTGGCATTTATGAGATGGGGACCAGTCCGAGTTGCCTCGCTGTCAACGCAGCTGGAACTCGTATGTACTCGGCCAATGAGACAGACCGAGTTGGTGAAAAGAAAGACGGAACCATTAGCTCCTTCGCCATCGACCGAGCAGAGGGCAAACTAACTTTGCTGAACACCGTATCCGCAGGTGGCGCCGGGCCAACTTACGTGAGCCTTCATCCGTCACAACGGCATCTCTTTGTAGCCAACTACTTCGGTGGCACGGTAGCCGTGATCCCGATCCTAGCCGACGGTCGATTGGGAGAAGCGACCGACATCAAAGTGGACGCCGGTTCGATCGGCCCAACAACCGCTAAGAATGCACCACCCGGCAGTTTCGCTTTCAGCGGTCACGATCGTACTCATGCTCACATGATCCAAGCGGACGCCGCGGGCAAGTTTGTGTTCCACGCCGACTTAGGATTGGACCAAATCTTTGTTTGGAAGTTCGATGAAAAGATGGGAAAACTATCTGCCAATCAGCCGCCGTCGGTATCGCTGCCGCCCGGAGATGGCCCGCGGCATTTTCATTTCCACCCCAATGGTCGCTGGCTTTATAGCATCCAGGAAGAAGGGTCTACGATCGTACTCTTTGACTACGATTCGACGACGGGCGGACTTGTTGCAAGGCAAACCATTTCGAGCTTGCCACCTGGATTCGCAGGCAGCAATTTTTGTTCGGAGATCTTGGTCTCAGACGACGGGAAATTCGTTTACGCTGGCAACCGATTGCACGACAGCATCGGCATCTTCTCGGTTGGCCCACAGGGGGAACTCAAGTTCGTTGGCGAAGAATGGACGCGAGGAAATTACCCACGCAGTTTTAGTTTCAGCCCAAATGGCCGGTTTCTATACTGCTGCAACCAACGAGCTGACAACATTGCCGTCTTTGAAGTCAATCGCAGCGCGGGAAGCCTTAAATTCACTGGCAATTACGTACCAGTTGGCAATCCATCGATCGTTGTGTTTTGCGATCTTGCGAAACAGTAAACGCATCTGTAGCTGGCCGCTCGCATCTGTAGCTGGTTTCGTGAGAAACCAGCTGTGATGCGATGTGTTCTCAGCACGAGGTATTCTTGAATGCAGATTTCTCACGAAATCTTCTACGCAAGTTTAGTTGAGCTGCTTCGACTTGCGTTTGCGATCCGTCGTGCGGGCCGTTGCATTTTCGCTCAATTTCGAAATACGCAGCTGTCGTCCGACAACCCATGCTCGCCCTAGCACTTTAAAGACTTCTCTTGGCATACCTGCGGGCAAGTCGACAGTGCTGTACTCGTCGAAGATTGCGATCTGGCCAATGTTGGCAGATTCCAAACCTGCTTCGTTGGCGATGGCACCGACCAAGTTTCCTGGTCGCACGCCGTGGGCTCGGCCAACTTCCACACGAAACCGCTCCATCTCATTCGACTGAACGTTGCCAGCAACGCTCGGCCTAGGCGATCGATTGCGATCTCTTCCCGACTCGCGATCTGAGCCTTCACGTGGACCTCGACCATCGCGTGGTCGGAAGTCGCTTCGGCCATTGTCATCTGCGAACACGTCCCGTCGACGCGTCCCCTTGTTGGAGTCCTCGGCCAAGAATGGTTTGTCGCCTTGGATAATCATGGCCAGCGCCGTTGCAACACGGGTCGCTGGGATATCATGCTCGGTCATGCATTGTTCGATCAGCTTTTCGAACATCGAAAACTGAGCGTTCGGAACCGAATTCGCTTCGCATGCTTTGACGAGCTGATTTTTGAAGCGATTGATTCGCATTTCGTTGATCTCTTTGGCTGTCGGGACCGCCATCGGTTCGATCATTTGGCCCGCAGCCCGATCGATTTCTCGAAGGAATCCGCGTTGTCGCGGAGCGATGAACACGATCGCTTCGCCGCTTCGGCCAGCTCGGCCCGTGCGTCCGATTCGGTGCACGTAAGCTTCCGCATCGACAGGCAAATCATAATTGATAACGTGAGTCACTCGCTGA
This sequence comes from Planctomycetaceae bacterium, assembly GCA_947463915.1. GTDB lineage: Bacteria > Planctomycetota > Planctomycetia > Pirellulales > Pirellulaceae > JBKCUI01. The sequence continues at coordinate 1,103 of CANHVO010000456.1, read as the reverse complement.
ACATCCAATCCTCGTGCTGCCACGTCGGTGGCAACGAGAATGTTGAACGACCCTTGCTTGAGCTGTTCGACGGTGCGTTCGCGTTGAGCTTGCGCGATGTCGCCATTTAGCGCAACTGCCGCGTGCCCCATTGCGATCAAGTTGTCAGCTAATTCAACGGTCGCAAGCTTGGTCTTTACGAAGATAATCATTCCTTCGTGGTCGGCTGCTTCCAGGATACGGAGCAGAGCCTCAAACTTGTGACTGTGTTCGACGAGCACAAAACGTTGGCGAATGGTCTCAGCCGTACGTTGTTGTGAATCGATCGAAATCACATGTGGGTTCTTCAAGTGTTGATCGGCGATGTCACGAATGACTGGTGGCATGGTTGCCGAAAACAGAGCGATTTGTCGATGTTCTGGCGTTTGCTCTACAATCCACTTCACATCGTCAACGAAGCCCATACGGAGCATTTCGTCCGCTTCGTCCAATACCAAGCACTGCAACGTATCGACTCTCAAGCGATTCTCTCGCATGTGATCCATCACACGACCTGGCGTTCCAACCACGACATGCACGCCGCGTTGAAGAGCATGGATTTGTGTCGAGTACGCTTGGCCACCATAAATCGGAGCGACTCGCAACCCACGCATGTGTTGTGCGTAACGTTGAAACGATTCGGATACTTGGATGGCCAATTCGCGAGTTGGGGTCAGCACCAACACTTGAGTGGTGGGGCTGTTTACATTGATACGGCTCAAGAGAGGCAATGCAAAAGCAGCGGTCTTGCCGGTCCCCGTTTGCGCTTGACCGAGAACATCTCGCCCTTCCAGCATGGCAGGGATCGTAGCGGCCTGAATGGCGGTTGGGTATTCGTAGCCCGATGTGAGCAGTGCGCTGCAGATCTCTGCAGGCAGTTTCAAATCGGCAAACTTGATGCGAGTGTCGACTTCGATTTCTCGATCGAGATGGCTGTCTTCCTGCGAGTCCATTTCGCTTTCGTCCAATTGCACTTCTGGTTTCGCGCTTTCCTGTTTCTCTTTTTTCGGCGAGGCCGGCTTATTCAAGCTGACAGGCTTTGGGACGTGCGCTGCAACTGGTTGTGTTACAGCAACTGGTTGTGT
>CANHVO010000455.1 GCA_947463915.1 Planctomycetaceae bacterium | reverse complement strand
TTTGTTGTGCTTTACTCCCCCTCGCCCCGTTTCGGGGAGAGGGGGCCGGGGGGTGAGGGGTGGGACTGTTACGTGCAAGTCTCCGGTTCAGTGATTTGTTTTGGCTTCCAAGACAATGCAAAGCATCGCAACAACGTATAAAATCCCAATTAAAACACAGTGCAAAACCCCTCACCCCCAGCCCCTCTCCCCTAAAAGGGGCGAGGGGAGCAAGATCAAAAAGATGTGGGTAAAGATGAGGATAAAATCCGTGGTCAGCATGGAACGGATTGCCTGAGAGTCGCAGAGCGACGACATTCCCACCGAAGCTACATCGCCTGATGGTCAACATTGCCTTTGGGTGGGGATAATGATTCACGGTCTATGCCGCTCCTTCAGAGCTCTGGATCAATCGGGGCGTAATACCTGGGGTTTTGTTCGCCATGCGAACTTTACCCCAGGCTAAAAAATCCCATCGCATTCGCGATTCAATCGCAGAAAGTGAATTCGGTTTATTCGTGACGATATGCAAATTCACTCCAGCGGACCGCACGACGGAGCGTGCCTGCTACTTTTCTGACCAAATCACCTTAAATTCGAGCGGTTTTAGGCGAGTGGCAGCCTGAAAAAAACCTTAGCACGACGCGTAAGCTAGTGATTCCACCATGAATTTCACTAGCTTGCGCGTCGTGCTAAAGTAATTCACAAATTGCCCAGCCGTTTGAGTACTTTCCGGCTTAGCATCCGCTTCTCACAAGCTGTGCGGGCGATTCCGTCCGCTCTATGCCGCAAAGGCCAATTATTTCACCTTAATCAACGTCGATCGATGGCGGATTGAGGTTTGCCGTTACATAATGTGCTGATAGTCCGATTCCCGATCTCTAATTTTGAGCCGTGAGAAAAAAGATGGAAGTTGCGAGTTACCCGTTTGGGAAAAAGCACATTCTTTCCCTGTGTTTGCTACTGGGATTTGGCGCTACAAGCCCGATCCAAATTTTGGCCATCCAGTCGCCAGCCTCGGCGCTGGTGAAAGAAAAGGACCCCAAGCAAGTTCAGATTGAAGCGTTGCAAACCCAAGCCGAACAGTTTTTCGCCAACAAGGCATGGGATCAAGCCAACGGGATCTGCCAACAAATTCTGGCCATCAATGATAAATCGGTAGCAGCCAACGTCATCCGAGGGCGCGTGCTTTTGGGCAAAGGGGATTTCGCGGCCGCCGTCACCGAATTTGACACAGGCCTCGAGCTTCCGCAGCGCGATGAGTACGCGCTGGCTTCGCGTGCCGACGCTTACGCCTTTCGATCGCGTGCGTTGTACGAACAAGGGATGTTCTTAAAGGCGATCAACAGCGCTTATCTTGGAACACTCGAAAAATCCGATCACATCGGATGCCATTTCAATCGAGCTCGAGCTTACATCGCCAGGGCCGAATTCGATCGCTCGATCAACAGCCTCAACCGCGTCATTCAAATCGATCCTAAGAACTCAGAGGCGTACAGTTTGCGAGGGCACGTTTACACGCTCAAGCAGAACTACGACCAATCGATCGCAGATCAAAAGAAAGCCATTGAACTCGATGGGAAAAACGCTTTGGCATACGAACGTAGCGCCGTCGCCTACTTGGCCAAAAAAGACCCCACGAATTCGAAGAAGGATTTGGAGGCCGCGTTCAGAATCGACCCCAACCTTCCCGAAGCGCTTTGCGACCGAGCCGTCGTTTTCGCTGCGAACAAAGATTACGTACGTGCCAACGCGGATCTCGATGCAGCTCTCAATGTGAATCCCCGCAATGCACAAGCTCATTTCATTCGAAGCAAAATATTCAAAGTGCAAGGCAACAATGCCGGCGCACTCAAGTCGCTGGACTTAGCTATTGCAGCAGGAGAAGACGCGAACGTCTATTGCGAACGAGGCAATCTCCAGTTGGAACTCAAAGAAGAGGAAAAAGCCCATAGCGATTTCAGTCGAGCGATCGAACTCAGCCCCAACATGGTGGCTGCTTACCAAGGCCGATACAAGGCCAACAAAAAGCTGGGTAATGCCGAGCAAATGCAAGAAGACTTGCTTAAAGCCAAAGAACTCACTCCCGCCAAAGCCGAAGAAAAGAAGAAGGGTGAGAAGAAAATTGAGCCGCCCATTCCCAAGTTCGTGGCCAAACCAAAACCTGTTGATCCTGCGAAGCTCGAGCAAACGATAGCTTCCGCCAAGAAGATCGACAGCTTGGTGAATGCCAACTACGCGAAGTACAAAACAAAACCCAACAATGCATTGAACGACTATCAGTTTGTTCGTCGCGTTTACTTGGATGCCACTGGCTCCATCCCAAACTTGCGAGATCTCAACAAGTTCATGATCTCGACCGATCCAGACAAACGCTCCAAATTGATCGATGAGCTTTTGAGCAGCGAAGGCTACTCAAGTCACTACTTTAACTATTGGGTCGACATTCTCCGATATCGAGACTCGCTGAACAACAGTGTTCGAGGCGAGCCTTACCGACAATGGATCAAACAGTCGCTGGCCGAGAACAAAACGTGGAATCGAATGACCTACGAAATGCTCAGCGCAGAAGGGCTCGTTTGGGACAACCCGGCCTCAGGCTACATGCAACGCGACCCAGGTATGCCTTTGGACATCATGAACAATACCGTTCGGATTTTCCTTGGAACCCGAATCGGTTGCGCTCAGTGCCACAACCATCCATTTGATCGTTGGACCCAAAAAGAGTTCTACGAAATGGCGGCCTTCACCTTCGGCACGAAGAACTCGACACACGGCGGCGACAAACGATTCTTTTCCGAGGACCCAGCTATCCGTCTACGAGCTGAATACGACAAGATCGAACAGGAGGAAGAAGATCGCCGAAACAATGGTTATGTTTTCGATCGCATGATCAGCAACAACATGACGATTTTGAATGACGATATCAATGCCAAGATTCGGTTGCCAAAGGACTACGCCTACGACGATGCCAAACCCGGTACCGTAGTGGAACCAAAAACGATTTTCGGAAAACCAGTCGAAATCAAGAAAGGCGAAGCGCCTCGCAAAGCTTTTGCTCGCTGGCTTGTTAACAAAGAAAATCCACGCTTCGCAAAAACGATCGCCAACCGCCTTTGGAAACAACTCTTTGGCGTCGGACAAATCGAGCCAGTCGACGACATGATGGACTCGACCGTGGCTGAGAACCCAGCTTTAATGGACTTTCTTGAGTCGGAAATGAAGCGACTCGGGTTCGACATGAAAGAGTACATTCGAATCCTCATGCATACGGAAGTTTACCAACGCGAGGCCAGCGGAACGGAGCTCGTCTCCGAGGAGCAATATCACTTCCCTGGCCCAGTGCTCCGTCGTATGACCGCCGAACAAGTATGGGATTCGTTCTTGACCCTCACCGCCGATTCGATCGAGTACCGAGAGCAACCGGCTAGCCTTCGAACGCAAGCGGTTAAGCTCGATCTGACAAAAGCGAAAGCCATCGAAGTCGTTCGCGCCGAACGAGAAGGTGGAAAAGTCGATAATCAAGCGAATGCCAACAAGGGCAAATTTCAGTTCAAAGGCCAGTTCATGGCCCGAGCGTCCGAGCTGCCGTCGCCACTGCCGCCAGACCACTTCATTCGGCTTTTCGGCCAATCGGATCGCGAGTTGATTTCGAACTCGAACAAGTCTGGATCGGTACCTCAAATCCTGATGATGTTCAATGGGCCGATGTCCCACAAGCTTCTTGAAAAGGATTCGACAATTTACAACAGCATCATCCGCAAAAAGACGATTCACGAAGGGATACGAACCGTGTTCCTCACTATCTTGAACCGTCCACCTGAGGCCGAAGAGTTGGCGTTGGCTGTGGGTGAAGTCAAAGAAGATGGCCCCGTCGGCTATGGTAACGTGGTATGGTCCCTTTTGAACACTCGCGAATTCCTCTTCATTCAGTAAGGATTAAATCATTATGAAAGATTCAGTACGCATGTTGAATTCGCAAGATCGACGTCGCTTTTTGAGCTCGGCCGCGTTCGCTTCGCTGGGAGTCAGCCTCTTCCCCCGCTTGGACAACGCGGTGGTGGCAGCTGAAAAATCGAGCCCAGGTAAAGCCAAGCGAATCATTTATCTGTTCATGGCTGGTGGAATGAGTCACATCGACACGTTCGACTTGAAGCCCGGGCATGAGAATCAAGGATCAACAAAAGGGATCGCGACCTCGGTCACCGGTTGTCAGATCAGCCAACACTTGCCGGTGCTCGCCTCCCAATTTGACAAGATGGCGGTGATTCGCTCCATGAACACCCAAACCGGTGACCATGAGGCAGGCGAATACTTGATGCGAACTAGCTACGAAGCGATCGCAACGGAACGCCACCCATCGATTGGTCCTTGGATGCAAAAACTCTTGGGGCGAAAGAGCAAGTCATTGCCGGACACTGTCATGATCAGCCCATCGGGACAACACCCAGGGCCTGGCTTCTTTGATCCCTCGATGAGCCCGCTGCCGATCGCTGATCCAAATCGCGGTCTCGAAAACACCAAGCCACCGTCCTACTTGACCGACAAGTCATTTGATAAACGTATCGAACTAATCAATCGATTTGATAGCAAGTTCCAAAAGAAGTATAAGGACCACGGCGTTAAGACTTATACGGATCTCTATTCCGAGGCCACAGCGTTGCTAGCTAGCGACGAGCTGGTCGCATTTGACCTCAATAAAGAGAAGAACGAAGATCGCGATCGATATGGCCGAGATCCGTTTGGCCAAGGTTGTCTATTGGCTCGACGCCTGATCGAGAACAACGTTCGCTGTGTGGAAGTGACGTGCGGTGGCTGGGACATGCATACGGCCATATTTAATGGAGGCACCCTGCCTGCACGCGCTGCCATGATGGACAAAGCGGTTGGGAATTTGATCAAGGATTTGTCGGAACGAGGATTGTTGCAGGACACGTTAATCGTCTTGACAACGGAGTTTGGCCGCTCACCGGCGATCAACTACAACGTCGGCCGCGATCACCATCCAGCTGTGTTTTCCTCGATGCTAGCGGGCGCCGGTGTCCGGGGAGGTCAGTTTTATGGGGCGTCGGATGCAGCCGGCTTCGGTGTCGACAAAGATGGCGTGTCACCAGCCGACTTCAATGCGACGATTGCGAAATTGTTGGGTTTATCGTTGGAAGAGATTGTTATCTCGCCAACCGGTCGCCCCTTCAAGGTTGCCAACGAAGGCAAGCCGATCTCCGCGATCTTAAGTTAATGCGAGTGTAGAGCGATTGTCCCAATCGCTTTGCGGGCACTTCAGATCCATTCTGCTAATACGGCCCTGAAGTGAACGAAACGTCGGATTGCAATTGCGATTTTTCAGTGCCGAAACGATTGCGGACAATCGTTTTACTCTGGCACCAGTGTAAAGCGATTGTCCCAATCGCTCTGCGGGCACTTCAGGCCCATTCTGTTAATACGGCCC
>CANHVO010000454.1 GCA_947463915.1 Planctomycetaceae bacterium | reverse complement strand
CAGCAGCTTGGGAGAGTTCATCGATTCGGTTGATGAGTACAAAATCCGCCTCTTCGATTTGCTTTCGAAAAATGTATTCGGCTTGGGGTGAGAAGCCTCCTTTGGAGGACCCCTTGAGAATCTTTAGTCCATGGCTCGGCTTTAAGATCACTCCGTACGGAGCGATATCAAATGGCTGCGAGTAGATTGATTGCAGCGGCCGAATGACAGTGGCTACCAAGTCCGTGCAGCTACCAACGGGCTCTGCGATCACAATCTCAGGCAATTGCGTTTCGCCAAGTCTTTCCATTGTGCTCGTTAGTTCATTAAAGTTACAGCAAAAGCAAGAGCCAGCAACTTCGCCAACGTCAAAGCCCTGGGATCGCAAAAGGTTGGTATCGACTAGGTCGGTGGCTTGGTCATTGGTGACAATGCCGACCCGCTTGCCGAGCGATTGATAGTGGTGCGCCAATCGAGCAATGGTCGTCGTCTTCCCCGCCCCAAGGAAACCACCAATCATGATAAAACGCGGATTGTCTGACATCGATTTACAGAACCTCTTAGAAGCTACAAAAAACGGACTCTTTCGTTCTAACGAGTTTTTGAATGACAATCAAGCAAAGCGAAGCAATACAAAGAAGAATTTCCGGCAAAAAGAAAACGAAACGTTGGTGTACCGGCTTCAGCCGGCTTTGCCGTTTATTCCCAGCCTTACGGGGCGATTACCGAAAGCCCAACTTTATTGGCGAAAACCTGCAACTTTCACTGAAAGAATTAGGCGACTACGCGGTGTCTACTCTACGTACGAAGAATCGCAGCTTGGATAGAATGGGTTGCGTCAAATCGATTTCAAAAAGTCCGCCAAAGAACCCCAATGCCTGCAAATCCAGAGACACGCGAAAGCCTTATCTTGCGATTGCCATCCGCGGCCGATGCGGACGCTTGGCAGGAATTCATCGATCTTTATGAGCCTTTGGTCATCCGATTCGCCCGTCGCCGCGGGTTACAGGATGCCGACGCTCGCGAGATTGCGCAAAATGTCTTCATCTCGGTGGCCAAGGCCGTTGATCGATGGCAACCGGATCGAGAGCGGGGCAAATTTCGGGCCTGGCTCTTTCGGATCGCTCGCAACCAGTTGATCAATTGGGTGGCCAAACACTCTCGTGGTCGCGGAACGGGTCGGACCTCTCAACTGGATGCGATGGCTCAACTCGATGCTTCACCGAGGCAGAAAGACGTTTTGGAGCAAGACTATCGTCGCGAGTTGTTTCGGCTTGCTGCTGCTCATGTTCGCGAATCTTTTAGCGAGAGTAGTTGGGAAGCATTTTGGCGGACGAGCGTTCTCGGCGAGTCGATCGAAGCGGTTGCGACCAGCTTAAAGATGTCCCCTGGTGCCATTTACATTGCCCGCAGCCGAATCACCGCGAAGATGAAGATCGTAATCGAGCAGTGGGAACAAGAAGATGCAATCTAATTCAAAACCCAAAAACTCATTGCCTGATCCATGCTCGTTTCAATATCTCGAGTTGGTGCTCCACGGGAACGAACAGAGTCCGCATTACTCGAAGGCGGTGTCGCATGTTGAACAATGCCCAGCTTGCTTGTCGCGACTCGAGGATGAATCGATGCTGGACATGCCTTGGTGGCGTGAAGCCAAGGAGTCTTGGCTTGAAAGCGAGTTGCCAAAAACAAGTCCGAAGAGTTCCTTGAGTTCCGTCTCCGTCGAGATTGCAAGCGAGATGCCAGAGGATTCGCTCGTCGAGTTTGAGACGGTTATGCTTTCCTTCTTAGAAGCCCCCAGCCACCCAGAACTGCTTGGCCGATTGGGACGCTATGAGATTGAACGCGTGATCGGTACTGGCGGGATGGGAATTGTATTGAAGGCACATGATACGGAACTGCACCGGGTCGTGGCCATCAAGATTTTGGCGGCGCACTTAGCCAATAGCGCTTCGGCTCGAAAACGGTTTGCACGCGAGGCACAGGCGGCCGCGGCGGTTTTGCATCCCAATGTCATTCCGATCTACAACGTGGAGTCGGAGGGAAAACTGCCCTACTTGGTCATGCAATGCGTTTCAGGCCTATCGCTTCAAGCAAAAATCGATCGATGCGGAATGCTTCCGATCACAGATGCTCTTCGAATCGCAAAGCAGACGGCTGCGGGTTTAGCCGCCGCACACGATCAAGGACTTGTGCATCGTGACGTAAAGCCCGCCAACATCTTGCTAGAAGAAAACGTCGACCGCGTGATCCTGAGCGACTTTGGATTGGCAAGGGCAGTCGATGATGCATCGTTAACAAGAACCGGTGTGGTTGCAGGGACTCCGCATTACATGTCTCCAGAACAAGCCCGAGGCGATACGATTGACACTCGCAGCGATCAATTCAGCTTGGGCAGCGTCATGTACTTTATGTTGACTGGAAGGCCCCCCTTCCGAGCCGTCGGTGCCATGGGCGTTTTGCACCGAATCTGCAACGAAGAACACCGTTCCGTCGACGAGATTAATGCCCAAGTGCCGCGAGAAGTATCGAATTTAATCGATCGATTGCTTTGCAAAGATCCTGCCAAACGATTTGAAACGATGCACGTCGTCGAGCAGGCAATCGAACATCTGCTTGCGGCCCTTCAAAGCGGAGGGCTTTCGCTGTCAAAGCGGAACTCGAAACGTGGCAAAGTAAATTGGCCAACATTTAGCATCTGGGCGAAACGCACGATCGCATTTGGGCTAACAGCTTGCTTGGGCGGTACGATCGCCACGCTCGCAATCTGGCAGTTCGCGATGCCCAAAACGCCAAAATCTGTTCCAAGAACCTTGAGCATTCGATCGGCCGCCGAGCAACTCGACAAATTCGTACGCGAAGGCAGTCAATTGCAAATAGATGCCGATCGCATCGAACGCGAGTTGCAATTCTTGCAACAGCCTTCACCAACACCAACGGAAATTCATCAGGACCGGTTTTTTCAAGAGCTCCAAGGGCTTGAGTCAGAAATCCAAGCCGCTGAATCTAATCTCTCCAGCGATCGACCAAAGTAGCTGTCGTTTAACAGTCCGCACGCCCATCAGGGCGTACATCGCAGCTAACGCCGTACCGGCTTAGTTTGTCTTTTCTCCCGTTACTTGGAACTAGGCGATTTTTTGATTCCGGTGGCTCGGTGGAGCGCGTGCTTGCCGAACTTCTTTGCGATCTCGTCGGCAACTTTGTCGAGCGAACGCTGTTGCTCTCTCTCGCTTTCGTCAAACAATTGCAGCTGCATCATCTCCGGTTGATCTAGATGGCTTACCCCGAATCCAATCAAGCGAATCGGTAAATGGTTTTTGGGGAGGCGATTGCAAAGCAGCTCAAGCCCCGCAGCTAACAGTTCACTGGTAATGTTGGTGGAGCTATTCAGCGTTAACGAACGTGTTAAGGATTTGAAGTCGGAAAATCGGATCTTTAATTCCACGGTTCGCCCTAAACGATCATGATTGCGCAATCGGCGACTGACTTGTTCGACCAGTGTCACAAGCCAAGCTTTCAGGTCTTCTAAATCGGTGATGTCTTCCGAAAAAGTGGTTTCGTTTGAAATCGATTTGGCCTCGCGATCTGGCACAACGGGGCGGCTGTCGATACCGTGCGATAGTTGCCAATAGTGCTCGCCTGAGTTTCCGAAAAGATCCGTAAGTGACTCGCGTGAAAGCTGTCGCAGTTGGCCGATCGTCGAAATGGCAAACCGCTTGAACACTTGCGCCGTGACTTTCCCAACGCCCCAAATGCGTCCGACGGGAAGTGGATCGAGAAAGTCCTGGATTTGATCCTCCGTTACGACGACAAACCCATCGGGTTTCTTGAGATCGCTCGCAATCTTCGCAAGGAATTTATTCGGAGCGACGCCCACCGACGCCGTCAAATTTAGACGCTCCCGAATTAGCATTTTGATCTGCAGACCAATTTTGCTGGCCGTTCCCAAAAGGCTCTCGCTGCCAGTCACATCGAGAAAGGCTTCGTCTAACGACAAGGGTTCAATCAAAGGAGTAAACTCTTCGAAGACTTGTCGGATTTGATGGGAGACAGCTGCATAGTGTTCGATGCGAGGCCGAATAAAGACAGCATGTGGACAAAGTTGCTTGGCTCGATAAGCAGACATAGCAGAATGAATACCGAACTTTCGGGCTTCGTAGCTGGAGGCGGCGACGACTCCGCGTCCTTCCGCCGAACCGCCGACAACAACGGGCTTCCCTAACAGCGATGGATCGTCGCGCTGCTCAACGGATGCGTAAAATGCGTCCATATCAATGTGCAATATCATTTTCGCATTCTACCCTGCGATCGACTGCGGTGGGTTGGCGCACGAACCTTGCAGTAGCCGCCGCACTTAGACTTTATTATGATTTCGGGGAACTGCACAAGTAATGTGCCGACTACGCTGAACAAAACAACTCCTTTGAGGATCTTTGAATCTTGCACGCTTTGCCTCTCTCATACGAAAATAACGCCACCGCCTTGATTATTGGAGTTGGATTGATGGGCCAGCATATGGCTTCCAACATAATTCCTTGGCTGGGCTTAAAGAAACTGATCCTAATTGACCATTCCTCGACGATCGGTGTCGGGACGAGCAAAATGGCTCTCACGGATTTTGCGAGCTCCGTCGCCAAGGATTCCAAGAGCCAAACCGAAGTGGTCGCGGAATCCGTTGATATCACGAGCGAGGAGGCCGTGCGAGATTTCTTCTTGAGGCATCAGGGGATTCAGTACTTCATGCACACTGCCGGCATTTCTCCAAAGCCGCTGACACCTCCTGAGGATTTAACCAAGGAAGATGTGATGGGAGCTTGCGAAGTCAATTTATGGGGAGCACACAATGTTCTCAAGCATGGAGTCAAAACAGGAGCACTGGTTAGTGGCTCGCGAGGTGTCATTGTCTTGTCGACATCAGCCACCGTCGGAGCTGAGGGCCGAGCTAGTTCGGCTTACGAAGAGTCCAAAGGTGGTTTGCTGAACTTTTTGCGATTGCAGTCTAGGCACTTCGTAGAAAAGTACGGAGTGATCTTGAACGGACTGGCTCCGTCCCCATTGCGTGGCCCAATGGCTGCTCAGAATCCAACGAGCGCCGGCCGACTTCAAGCGGTCGCGGATGCGATGCCGATGGGAGCGTTGACCGAACCCAAACATATCTCAGCCGCAACGATGTACTTTTGGGCTAAAGAATGTTGGTGTGCCGGGGAAGTATTAACAACGGATGGCGGCTACACCAAGCATCGCCCAATCTACGGTCCACTGCCGGGCTAAGGGCCGGACTACTTGTAGCATGTAGCAGAAGTCGTGAGACTTCTAGCGAACATGGTTTTGTCGTTTAACCCGGATTATTCATTCATGTCGCAAACAAAAGTGGCCTCTCCTGCGTATAAGTTGTTGTTACGAAGCAACTTAAGGAACATCAGGGAGGCCGATCTTGAGTATACAGTCTGTTGACAGTT
>CANHVO010000453.1 GCA_947463915.1 Planctomycetaceae bacterium | reverse complement strand
GCTCGCTGCTTTTTTGCCGAACCCGTATGGCTAGGCAACATGACAACTTCGCCCAAAACGGGGATTTCGTTTTCACCCTCCAACGATTTCGAGTGGGAGATTCGTTTCGATTGTATTTCCAATAAGAACGCCAATCCAAAAGGGGCGGCGGAAGAGGCCACCGCAAACATGAGGATTTTTTTCCAAGGAACGGACTCGATTGGGGCCGTCGGTGGTTGTGCCTCTGCCAGCGTTTGGATGGTGCTACTTTTTTGTCGTTCCGTGCGCAAGGAAGCTGTTCGTTCGTTAAGTCGTTGCAATATGTTCAGGGCCTGTAGATACTTTTGCTGCGCAAAATAAAGCTCAGCGGTCTCACCAGCGAATTTAGAGAGGCGTTCTTCTTCGGCTTTAAAATTGTCTTCGATCACGTTCCGTCGCGTTCGTGTCCGAGTTAATTCGGCTGTTTTCGCTACCACGGCCGACTCTCGCCACTTGGAAAGGACCATTGGACGAACTGCTAGCTTGGCTGCGCTCAATTGATTCTCCAGTGCGGCGATATCTTTCTTAAGATTGTCGTACCATGCCTGCCGAGTTCGTACGAGATCCGACTTTTCCATCATCCGCATTTCATCGTTCTTTTCACTTAGCAATCGGCTCGTGCTAACGACCTCTTCTTGTTCCTTCACTAAGGTTTCGAAAGTCATCGGATCGATATCGACAAGTTCGTTTTGACCGGGCCTAGCCAGGGCATCTTTTAACATCAAGAGTTCCGCTTCGATTACAGCTTCATTGGATCGTAACAAACTCAATTCATCGCGCAAACTTGTCAGGTAGCTTGCGTCGCTATTGAGACGCGTCGTTTCCTGAAAGGGATCGAAACCCTTGGCTTGCTTGCTCAAACTGACGATCCGCTCCCGATGTTGCTCGACTTCATCCTGCCAAAGTTTTAAAGCTGGCTGCAACCAGCCCTCGAGATCCGAAATGCGACGGTCATCGAAACGTTGGCGCTGCTGCAAGTAGGACCGGACAATGGCGTTGCAAACATTCGCGGCAGCAACGGGGTCAGTGTCCCGATAGGACACACGCATCAACGTTTTTGAGCCCACATCACTCAAGCTCAAATTGCGGCGAATATTCATTTCTCGCGAATGAACATCCCTTAAGCTGGGAGATTCACATATCTTGGCATCGGACAGCACGGGAGATAGCACCAGGTGGTTTTCAATCAGCGGCCGTTCGTTTTGCAAAAGCTCTGAATGGCCTTGCATAACGCCCTGAAAAACAACAAAGTCCCGATTCGCCTCCAGAAGATGCGACGCGGAATACTCGGGGACAAAACTCCAATAAATGAACCCCGAAACGAAGCAAGCTATCACACATCCCAAGGGCACTGCCCACCGCCAGCTTCGCCGAATGGTGGGTACGATAAGCCACGGATCAAAAGGGAGCTCCTGCCACGGGTCCTTACTTTCTAACCCTGTTACGGTCATCTTTTTATTGTTCATGGCTCTTGCTTTCGGTCAAACGATGGATCATCGGAAAAGTGATGTGCGGATCCCACTGAAAAAATCTCTTGTCAACAGACCATCGAACGATTCGCAGGAATGGAAACCCAGGCTGGACGGTACAACCGTTCCCAATACTGCTTGACCATCCACACTAGCGAGGCCGCCAGCCCAATCATGAAAATTCCGGCCCAATCATGTATCCTGTTCGCTACGCGAACATCAAACCAATAATAGGAAATGCAAACAATGACGCTTCGCACACAATTCGCGATGATGGATAGAGGAATGACCGAGCCGATTACAACCAGTTTGTCAATCCAAGCTCGTCGAATGAGAGTTACCCAAAAGAAAGCGAAAGCGGCCATTCCGACAAAGATGCGAAGACCTGAGCATGCCTCTTCCACCATCATCTGAGACTGACCAATCCAAATCGTATTCCCCTCCGATACCGCTGAGAAACCAAGGATTCTTAAAATGGCTGAAGAAAGAATCGTTACCAACGATTGCAACTTCCAACTTAATAGAGTCTCAACTTGGAATGGGAGTGGGACCATGAATAGGAGAAAAAGTACTGCAGGCGCCGCCCAGACAAGAGCTCGCGGCCCCAAAAACAAAGCGACACACCCACCAAGCCACGGCGCAATAGACCAGCCTTCTAGAAACTCCATGAAGAAGATAAGACCAACGGCCTTTATCAACCCAGCAAATAACAGTAACACCACTCCGAGCCAATGGAGCCTTGCATCAAAACCGGGAAATGTGTCGCGACGAGAATAGAGGATACCCAGGCTTAAAAAAGGGATCAGATAGCCATGGGAGTAATCCTGCTCGGTACGCCATTGATACTCCAACTCCCAAAGCGTCTTCCCGTACAAAATCAAGGTGAGCAAGAAGATTGCGATGACCGATGTGGCAATCGCCCAGGCGTGCTGTCGCAGGTAATCGTCAGTTATGGGAGTTAAACGGTAAACCTCTTTCGCTTTTTTCGTCGTTTTCGGCGGGGCGGGTAGCACCATTGCCTGACGTTGAGCTCCCCTTTTCTTTCTGCCAAACTTCGCTGATTTCATTTGATGCCAATAATAAAACGGCTGTCATGCATGACAAGGAAACACTGCGGGCATGATAACAAGGGTAATTCAGCATCCGTGAGTTCCAAGAGGCAAAGCTCGCTATCGATGGATAGAATCGTCTAGATTGGTCCGATTACAAAGGGCATTCCTTATGGTCTGCCCTGTCGGGTGGTATGCGAGTGTCCTTGTGAGGGGTGTTGTGCCAAGCTGGATGCTGGCCTCTCGGGCAATGGCGCGTCGCATGGTGGCCCTTTAGCTGAGGTCGCCAATCATTGTGCTGTTGTTGATTGCCTTGGACTTCACTATATGGATGCGCGTTGGAACGAATGAGTCTATAGGGGGGTAAGGGACCAATTGGAAAGATGACATCCTCAACGCATGGCACAAATGGGACTGCGAATCTCAGTACCGTTCAACTTGGGTATGCAATTTAGCGCAATCCGTTTGCCCTGTGCTGACCTTGCCTAAGAGTGACCCATATTTTGCGAGTTAGAAATGGCGAGTAAGGCTCCGAACAGACCCGCCATTGATGTGGCGAACGCAAAACCGAGTAAGGGCGAATTGATACGAATGTTTGACGCAAAAATCACATCCGCGGCGCTCGAAGATACGCTCGCAATGCACATGACATTGAATCGATCAATAGTCGCCCCAGTATGCGGCGCAAGCCTCTCGCAGGACTATGTTGCTCATTCATCCACTGGGCCATCGTCCATCGGGCCATCGTCGACTGGCGTGCCTTTTTTCGATTTCTTTACGGGTAACGGCTACTACATGCCCAGAACACACTGTTTGGTCCTTCAGGATGGATCGACAGACTGGCCGTGGGTCATTGCACTGACAGCGCTTTCAACCACCGTGGTAGCTCTCTATCTCCGAATCTTTGGCTTTTGGATAAGCGCTTACTTTAATGAAGAAAAGCGGGATCGAAATCCAAAGCTTTTTGAGTTGGCCCTCGTGTTTTTGCTTTGTGCAACTTGCGGCTACGGCCTATCAATCTTGATGTTCGTTTGGCCAGCTTACCGGTTGCTGGCGATACTTCTCGTCTTGCTGAATCTAGTCTCGCTAAAATTCTGCACGAACCTAGGTCGTTTTCGAAACATCTTTTCTGCATCGCGTCTTGAACGCGAGAACCGAGAATCGCTAGAAATTCGGGCAAAAGAGGCCCAGGAAGCGAAAAGGTTGGCCGACGCAGCCAACACGAGCAAAAGTGAATTTCTGGCGAACATGAGCCATGAAATTAGAACTCCTATGACTGCCATCTTGGGGTATATCGATTTGCTTGATAATCCTGCCAATCTTGTCGAAAACCCGAGCCTAATGTCCGAATCCGTTCGGACAATACGTTCCAATGCACAGCATTTATTGACCATACTCAACGATATCTTGGACATGTCCAAAATTGAAGCGGGACGAATGACGGTTGAATCGATTTCGATGTCGCCTGTCGATCTGATTGAGGAAGTTGCGGCGATCATGCGGCAACGGGCCGAAGGAAAGGGGATAGAGCTTTTTACTTCTTATAAAACGTTGTTGCCCAGCAAAATCATGTCCGACCCCACTCGCTTGCGCCAAATCCTTATGAATCTTGTCGGCAACGCAATCAAATTCACCGAGGTGGGAAGCGTTTCGCTCCAAGTCGCTTATGATTCAGAGTCCAATCAAATTCAGATTTCTGTGGTCGACACAGGGATAGGAATGTCCAATGAGCAACTTGATATCGTTTCACGGTTTGCTGCTTTCTCTCAAGCAGATGGATCGACAACTCGCAAATTCGGTGGCAGTGGTCTTGGGCTGCGGATCTCAAATTCCCTTGCGAATATTCTTGGGGGCAAGATTACGGTCGAATCCCAATACGGTAAGGGGAGCGTATTTTCATTGCACATTTCAGCGGGAGAGATTGCGGGCGTTGACTTGATCGAACCCAAGAATGTTCGGATAAGAATCGAAGGAGAACAACTCGCTGAACAGTCGCGTCAACAAACAGCGACTCTTGAGAGTGAAAACGCGCCGCTTTCCGGGGTGCACATCTTGCTAGTGGAAGACGGACCCGATAACCGACGGCTGATTTCGTTTCACCTAAAGAAAGCGGGAGCGTTGGTTACCATCGCTGAACATGGCAAAATGGCCATTGAAATTATTGAACAGCAAGATCATTCATTCGACCTGGTCTTGATGGATATGCAGATGCCAGTGTTGGGCGGCTATGAGACTACGAACTACCTGCGCACATCAGGATTTCAACGACCCATCGTAGCCTTGACGGCACACGCAATGGAAGGCGAACGAAAGAAGTGCTTGAGTGCTGGATGCAGTGACTATATGACGAAACCGATTGATCGCAAACTACTGATTGACACCTTGAAACGATATACTCGTCACGATGTCATTGTGGGCGCGTGATAAACACGTCTTTATACGTCTTTGGGGCAAATGAACAAACAAGCCGAACGGCGTTGGCTTTGTTGTGAACATGAACCGGCCAAATACACCGCGACGTGCTTAGTGTCCGATCGCCCAATTCCCGTATTTGGCGTTCGGACTTGTCATTTTTGTGTCGGGTGCTATCGTGAGTGTGGTTGGACGTCGACGAGCGCGACGTTCAACCGCATTCGGAACACTAGACTAAGCATAGCCCGCGTTGATTGGGAGATGCGTTGAAAAGTAAGCCGATGTCGTTGCAACCACCTGGTTGCGGCTACATCGGCTTTTTCGTTTTCAGGGTTCTGGAATGGACGCGGGCCTAATTGGGGCTATCGCCAAACGGCTGTTGGTTTATTTCACTCGAGGCCAAAGGTCGATATGCTATGTTTGTCTCAAGGAGGGGCAACACTCAATGTGATAGGGATGCCGTTTATTCGCACATAATCCTTTTCTGAGGGTGTCCAAGGAGTTTTAAGGCGCTACAGTAACTCGAT
>CANHVO010000452.1 GCA_947463915.1 Planctomycetaceae bacterium | reverse complement strand
CAAATGCAACTCAGCCAAGCCTGCACGCTCTGCGCTGAGGCTCTGCTCATCGAACACGACTCGCAAGGGGACATCGAGTCGCTTTGTTCTCTTGCAGAAGCTGCTCAATGCTTTAGCCCAATCGTGGGTATCGAACAACTCGATACGCAACCGTGGGCGGGCCGTTCGTTTCACCAGCCACAATCGATCATGCTGGATGTTACCGGCATCGCTCCGCTCTTCGGTGGCGATGAAAAACTTGCAGCTTCGGTGCATCAATGGGTTAAAGAGCAAGGTTATTGGGCGTCGATTGCGATCGCAAATAGTATCGGTGCAGCCTGGGCGTTGGCGAACTACACGCATCGTTCCCAAATTGCGCTGGACCTTGCCGAGATCGAACGGCGTGGCAATACGAGTTCCATCTTACCCGCGATTTCCATTTTGGAACCGAATGCGCCTATCGGAATCGCAACGTACCCGCTCCCAATCGAGGCGCTGCGTCTGGATCAGGCGACGGTTGCCAAACTGCATCGGTTAGGAATTCGAAAGATCGGGCAATTGGTCGAGTTGCCACGTTCCGGGTTGGCTTCCCGATTCCCCGAGCAACTGTTGTTGCGCATGGACCAGACGCTTCACAATCAATACGAACCGATCCTGACTCTTCACGCCACACCGGAGTTGTCTATTGAGGAAAGTCTTGAGTACCCGACCCCTTTGCGGGCAACCATCGATGCGATTGTGACCGAGCAAGTGCATCGGCTGACGCGGGTCCTAAAAAACATTGGGCATGGAGTGGTGCGCATGGTGTGCCGCATCGAAATGGAACTCAATGCGATTCCTATTGAATCCGATATCGAAAGCCAAAGCGGGCAGCCTCCGGTTGCGCGAGTCTTTCAAATCGGACTTTACCAACCCTCGAACGAGCCTGAACATTTGCTCTGGTTATTGATTGGGCAATTGGATTCGCATTACGCCCATGGGCCGAGTCATTATTGGGCTCGGTCGATCTCCGTTCAAGCGACCTTAACTGCTCCATTGACTTGGCAACAAAACGACTTGTTCGATCGCCATACAACGCTTCACCGTGACTCGATCGCAAAGCTAGTCGATAGTTTGAGCTCGCGAATGGGGCGAGCGGCCGTGGTGGCGCCGACGCTCCAACGCGACCCACAGCCCGAGTTGGCTTACTCGTGGCGGCCGCTAACGGGTTGGAAAAAGGACGGAAAGGTTCAAGAGACCAAACGGAAATTGGCTCGAGCGCCCAAACGCAATTTCTCGGAAGAACGCGGGATCGAACCGAGTGCGGACGAACTTTGGCGGCGACCGATGCGATTGTGCAATCCCGCAAAGCCGATCGAAATGCTCCGGGTAGATTCGAATGGATCTCCTGCGCGTTTGATATATCAAGGTTCGCCGCTTTCTGTCACCCAAGCGATCGGACCGGAACGTATCGATACCGGTTGGTGGCAAGGAGCAACACAGCAGCGAGAGTACTATCGGGTAGCGTTATCGACAGGAACTTGGCTCTGGGTATATCGCGATTGTCGGCAGCAAAAATGGTTTTTGCATGGAGAGTTCGATTGACCTTAGTGCGGCACTCGCTGGCCTAAGCACGTCGCCATATGTTTACTCGTCCATTAGCCGGTGCCCGGGCGCGAGCCCACCGGTTTCTCGGCACTCACCGGACGGCTTATGGGCTGTTGATTTAGTCGTTTAACGGTCAGCCGTAGGCGTACCGCGTTCGACTGACAGTACGCCTACGGCTGGCTGTTAACCGAAGTTCCTTCACCGGATGGCTTGCGCCGTTCCGCTAGCAAAGTGAGTGCGTGGCACAGGGAATGCGATTACTACTTTGACGTCATGCCGACGTATTTACTTTGGGCCTGGCAATGCGGTCAACGCGACACCAAAACTGATTCCACCGAGAATCAATCCAACTACCGTTGTGACAGACCATACAACCGCGGAACTTACTTCCAGCTGGAACAATTTCATGGTTCGTTTCTGACTCATAAAATGCCAAAAGTAAAAGCAGGAAAAAAGATAAACACAAATTCCAATCGCTTTCGGAATTTCTGCCGTCTAATCGTCGGCTCTCATGAACAAGATCACGATCCCAAAACCGCGGTCGAAAAAAGCCCAGCCCAAACCGATTGTGCAGATCCACCAGCCCCACGCGGTACGTTTGACCAGCCCAATCCCAGCGATCAAATCAAAGAACCCCAAGAAGTAAACCAAAACGGAAAACAGTACGCCCAGTGCGGCTAACGGCAGGACGTCGGATACCGAAGCCAACACACTGGAAACGATAAGTACCAGCGTGCCCATGATGATATTGAGAGCCGCCCCGATGAAATTCAATACAGCCAAGAAGATAATATTTGAGTTAGCAGCCTTGCCCATCTCCTTCGCTTTGGTATCGGGGCCAGCATACTTTTTCAGAACCGACGCGTCGCTATTGGCATTCGATGCAGGCGGATCATAAGGGTTTTTCGAGGGACGAGCGAAGTCCGTTTCGGTCAACTGATCCAAAAAGGAACTTATGGGGGCAGCGGGAACGGCGGGCTTGCCTGTAGGCTTTGCGGACGTCTGACTGGCGCTCGCCGGTTTGTCTTTTGGTGAGGTTGACTGACCCGGCTGTCCCGCCGCAGCAACTGGAGGTGTCTTCGCCTTCGCTGCTGGATTTGGCGAAGCAGAACCTGATGGGCTTGTTGGAGTGGACGAAACCGGAGTGCCTGAAGCCTTGAAGACGTTTCCACAGGAACACTTTACTGACCTGCCAGCAAAAGAAGCGTCGACACCCATTCGTTTGCCACATTTCTCGCAGATCACGAGAATCTTCGACCCTGCCTTTGGAGCGTCCACTGCTAATTCTCAATCTAAAAGCGTCAAATGCGAGCGTAAAGGAATCGTTCGTTCGGTAACGTGCGATTAAGCAATTCGTCGATTCTATTCGCACGATATTGCGGATGCAACCGCGCAGACTAAGTCGACCAAAGTACCAGGCAAGCTCCATCGTGCCGTCGGCAGCTTTGTAGTTCTAGATTCACAGTGTAGAGCGATTGTCTCAATCGCTCGGCGGGCACTTTAGGTCCCATCCCGCAGAACAAAGAAGCCGCGAATTGAGGGTGCAAATGGAATGCGATTGAGGTCTGCACTTCCGAAACGATTGAGGACAATCGTTTTACACTCTGGGGCTTGCCCCCGCCGTCGGCAGCTTTGGCGTTCTAGATTCACAGTGCAGAGCGATTGTCTCAATCGCTCGGCGGGCACTTTAGGTCCCATCCCCCAGAACTAAGAAGCCGCGATTTGAGGGTGCAAATGGAATGCGATTGAGGTCTGCACTTCCGAAACGATTGAGGACAATCGTTTTACACTCGCCCCTGGCGGTGCGATGAATCCAGAGTTGTCATTCATCACGCGGCCCCATTAGAACACCAGAGCGATGTCCGGTCGGGACAACTCTGCAGCTGGCCTTATTGCTGAGCAACCCTCGGTTGGTAATCGACCGCACGCTGATAAGCGTTAGCAATTTGCAGCAGTTTCGTTTCGGAGAGGGCTGGCCCCTGCAATTGCATGCCTATAGGCAAACCGCTAGCTGTCACCCCAACAGGCATCGATAAGCCCGGGACTCCTGCCAAGTTGGCTCCGACCGTGAAGAGATCTTCAAGGTACATCTGGACCGGGTCATCGATTTTTTCCCCAATACGAAATGGAGGAGTCGGAGTTGTGGGACCAAGTACGACATCGACCTTTTCAAAGGCTGCGTCGTAGTCCTCACGGATCAGACGGCGTACCTTCAAGGCTTTTTTGTAATAAGCATCATAGTAGCCAGCGCTGAGTGTGTAGGTCCCAAGCATGATGCGGCGTCTCACTTCGGCACCAAAGCCCTGCGATCGTGATTCGTTATACATCTCGATCAATGGCGACTGTGTCTTGACACCAGCCAAGGCTGGTTGCTTCTTTTCCAAAGCGGCGCGAAACCCGTAATGTGCCCCATCGTAACGCGAAAGGTTGCTGCTCGCTTCGCTCGGGGCGATGATGTAATAGGTTGCGATCGAATATTTGCTGTAGGGCATCGCAATATCGACGATCTGGCATCCGAGTCGTTTGTATTCTTCGATGGCACGCTCGATGGCAGCTCGAATCTCGGGATCGAGCCCAGGTCCATCGAGTTGTTCACGAAGGACCCCGATCTTTGCGCCCGAAAACGGTTTGGCAATTTCTGCCGCATAATCTTCCACGGGCACATTGAGGCTGGTTGAATCGCGAGGATCGTGACCTGCGATCACTTGCAACATCATCGCCAAGTCGCTTATCGTATGACCAAATGGACCTGCTTGATCGAGGCTGCTCGCATAAGCAATCAAACCGTAACGGCTAACTCGACCGTAAGTTGGCTTCAGTCCGCACACTCCGCAGAAAGCTGCCGGTTGCCGAATTGATCCTCCGGTGTCCGTGCCGATCGCAATGGGAGCCATCGCGGCAGCAACGCTTGCGGCCGATCCACCACTGCTACCACCACATGTTCGAGTCAGGTCCCATGGGTTGTAAGCTGGCCCGCAAAAACCAGTCTCGGTCGAGCCACCCATGGCAAACTCATCCAAATTGGTTTTCCCAAGAATAATCAGACCGGCTTGCCGAAGTTTGGTCACCAAGTGGGCATCAAACGGCGATCGATAGTTTTCCAAAATCCGCGAGCCGCAGGTCGTAACCGAGTCAGTCGTGCACAAGATATCTTTGATCGCGATCGGGATTCCAGCTAATGGAGGGAGGTTTTCCCCGTTGGCTCGCCGTTGATCGACGGCATCCGCATTTTGAAGAGCCAGCTCTCCGTCCCAGGAAACGAAGGCATTTACGGCGGGCTGATGTTTTTCGATGCGATCCAGGAAAGACTGCGTGACCTCGCGGCTGCTAAGTTCCCGAGAGGACAATTTTGGTGCAAGTTCATGGACAAAAGTTGGTAGTTGGCTCATTCCATGAAGATAGATTACACGGAGCAAGTCGAAAAGGGCGGAGGAGGGGTGGGCACGCAAAAACCCGCACGATCTATATTTGAGACCGTCGCAAAGCGAACGGGGGCCTATTGCCCCAGTTCGCAACATGCTTGGTCTGCTAAAGACGACCCGCCGAAATATTTAAGGGAGTGGGCGGAGCAACTCGGAATGGCGTTGCGGAGCAACCCGGGGGACACAACGGAGCAACCCGGGGGACACAGCACATTCAATATTCATGCTGTATCTCCTTAACGCAAACTATCGAGTCGGCAAAAGGATGCATACGTTCCTTTAGGTTGTTTCAGTCAAAAGTGGTGTGTCCCCATTTGCCTCCACGGTAACGGAGCAACCCGGGGGACACAGCACATTCAATATTCATGCTGTATCTCCTTAAGCAACCCGGGGGACACAGCACATTCAATATTCATGCTGTATTTCCTTAACGCAAACTATCGAGTCGGCAAAAGGATGCATGCGTTCCTTTAGGTTGTTTCAGTCAAAAGTGGTGTGTCCCCATTTGCCT
>CANHVO010000451.1 GCA_947463915.1 Planctomycetaceae bacterium | reverse complement strand
TGTCGATGGCAAAACACATTCATTTGATAGCCAAGTTGATCAACGTGCCTTGGTGTTTGTATTCGTGACGACCGATTGTCCGATAGCCAATAGTTATCAACCGCTGCTTGCTAAGCTTCAGCAGGAATACAAAAGCAAAGGATTTCAGTTTGTCATGGTCCATGAGGGGCCAGGTCAAACGCTTGAAAAACTGAGAACGCATGCCAAGGAGTTTGGAGTTGATTTCCCAATGGTCATGGATGCGGATCATGCCATTGCAAGAAAGCTTGATGCCAAGAAAACGCCCGAGGCGGTGGTCGTTGGGCATAGCGGCAAAGTCCTGTACCAAGGTCGCATCGACGATCTTCATCAAGGATTTGGCAAGAAGCGAACGGCAGTGACACGCGAGGATTTGCGAATCGCTTTGAATGAACTGGACGCAGGCAAGAGTATTAGCGTTCCAAAAACCGAAGCGGTTGGATGTTTTATTTCCTATGCCGTCGGCAGTGTTAAGCAGTGATATTCGGCTTGGCCTTCGGTAAACACGGCAATTGGTCACACGGCGCTAGCCCCATGGCACTCTTTAGAGGAACGGCGCAAGCCGTCCGGTGAGGGGACTTCGTTTCACAGTCCGTCATAGGCGTACTATCAAAAGAACACGGTACGCCTACGGCTGACCGTTAAACGACGAAAACTCGAATTCACTTGCTTTTCCCGAGCCAGGCTTCGCATTTGGAAACAAGCAAGGATTTGCTGATAGGTTTTGTTGTATAGTCATCACAACCTGCGTCGATGCATTTCTGCTCATCGTCCGACATGGCATTCGCGGTCAACGCAAGAATAGGAATCTTTGAGCCGCTTTCCCTGAGACTTCGAGCCAGCGAATAGCCGTCCATTTCCGGCATTTGCATGTCGCTCACGAGCAAATCGAAAGGCCTTCCGGCAGCTTCTTGGCATGCGATCATTTCCAGTGCGATGCGGCCGTTGTCCGCGGTTTCAACCGTCGCACCGGCAGAACGCAAATGGAATGCGATGAGTCGCTGATTATCAATTCCATCTTCGGCCAACAAAATGCGGCCCGAGAGTCTAATCTGGGTTGCTGCGGGTGGTTCGGCTAATGCCTCACTTTTTAGGCTGAACTTGAATTGCTCCAAGCTAACGAACCATTTTGCATCGGCGAGGGGCTCGAGCGGTATCTGCATGCGAAAGCAAGAGCCTCGTCCGATTTCCGTGTGCATCAATTGGACATCCCCTCCCATCATCCGGGCAAAGCGTCGGCTAAGACTAAGGCCAAGGCCCGTGCCGCCATGAATTCGGGTCATCGAGTTGTCCCCCTGTCCGAAGAGTGAAAAAACCCGTTCTGTTTGTTCCCTCGACATTCCCATTCCAGTATCCTCGATATCGACAACCAAGAAAGTACAGTTGTTTTTGTAAATCGACGATGCTTTGATTTGAATGCATCCAGCCTCTGTGAATTTTATGCTGTTGCCAACGAGATTTAATAACACTTGCCTAAGTCGAGTTGGGTCACCTTGGATACGATCAGGTAACGGGCTGCTCAGGCTAACATCGAGACGTACTCCTTTTCCTGTTGCGCTCGGCGACATGAGCGTTTCGACCTCGCAAAGCAAACTCAGCGGCGAGGTTTCAACCTTTTCGACGGTCATTTTGTTTGCCTCGATCTTGGATAGGTCGAGAATATCGTTGAGGATGGTCAGTAGATGTTTGCCTGACTTTTTGATGGTTTCGGTGATGTTCTTTCGGTGTTCCTGCATTGGCGAAGAATTGTCTTCCTCACCCAAGATCTCAGCGAAGCCGAGCATCGCGGTGAGGGGCGTACGAATTTCGTGGCTCATATTGGCGAGGAAAGCGCTTTTGGCTCTGTTGGCTTCCTCCGCAGCGGCGTGAGCCTCAATCAAGTTCTGTTCTGCTTGCTTGCGATCGGTAATGTCCGCGACGTAACCATGCCATAACGTCGAACCATCAGGCTCGCGCGTCGGTGCAGCGGTTCCTGCTATCCAGCGTTCTGTGCTGTCACTGAACAGGAGTCGAAATTCATGACTCCAGAGTGATAGTTCCTGTGCGGATTTCCGAGTGGATAAATGAAGGGACGCGATGTCTTCTGGGTGAACCTGCGAAAAAACCTTGGCGCCGTCTATGCTGACTTCTTCTGGACCAACTTGGAAAATCGTGCGCATGCCCTCGCTGGCGTAAGGAAAGCACATCGTACCGTCGGGCCGCAATCGAAACTCATAAACCATTCCAGGCACACGACTCGCAATTTTTTCTAAGCGATTCAATGCCTCGATCATCCCTGTTTCCGCGGTCTTTCGATCCGTTGTATCTTGGCAAGTCCCCTCCATACCAACAAACTGGCCATTTTCGTTAACGATGGCTCGTCCGCGCGCATGGATCCAGCAATACCTTCCGTCTGGCCTGAACGCCAGATACTCATGCTCGAATTCTCCAAGTGTCGCCATGGCTGTTTGCAGAGTCTGTAGCACATGGGGGCGATCCTCGGGATGCACGCATGCAATGTAGTTTTCAAAACTGGGCTCAAAACTCGCTGGGTCTCTTCCATAGATCCGAAAGAGTTGGTCCGACCAAATCACTTGATTGGTGACCGCATTCCAGTGAAAACTACCAAGCCTGGCGATAGATTGGGACTCCCGTAGTCTTCGCTCATTCTCTTCAATCGAGTCCCTAAACTTGGTTTCAGAATGCGCTGTTGCTTCGTCTGCAGTTGGGCTAACGGGATGCTGCGATGCCGTCAGAGCTTGAATTGTCTTTTTAAGCTCTTCGACTTGCGATTCAAGATGGCTCTGCTCCGTTTGCAAATCATGAATCAATTTGCACATATCCGAATGTGAAAGACGTGCGGGGTCAACCCTACGAACGCTACCGCCGGTTGCTACCGTCGACGCGAACGAAGGCGAGTGCTTGACTGAGTGATCTCCAAGCTTGTCGAGACTCATGACTGTCCGGCGATGTGGGGGAATGGGTGGGATTGAGTTGGTGGGCATTCACCACAGCCAAAACAGGGCAGTAAACGGATTGGGCGAATAGCCACCGACCACTCTCCTGATTCGGACCCCTTGAGTATACGGCCATTGATTGCAACTGAAAACACGGCAGGGCTCCGGCTGAGCTTTTTACGCCACGATTCAGGAGGAACCTTACCTTCCTGAGTAACAAATTACTTGGGTGACTTCGATGAAAACATGTTTCCAAGGGTGGCGTCGAACTTCAATGCCCAATGTGCTTCATGCGCCACCTTACTGCCACAAAGGCTTCGATTTAGGTAGAATAATCAACTGACAGTCGAATCCGCTTCCACCAATATGCTCTTCATGAACGCATCCACAACTTACAAAACCGTAATCGGGCTCGAGGTGCACGTGCAACTCAAGACGGAAACGAAACTATTTTGTCGATGTAGTACGCAATTCGGAGCTCCTCCCAATACCCAAGTTTGTCCTGTATGCCTAGGGCTCCCAGGTGCTTTGCCTGTTCTCAACGCAAAGGCAATTGAATTAGCGGTTCGTGCTGGAGCTGCACTCAACTCGACTATTGCTCCCTTCACCAAGTGGGATCGAAAAAACTACTTTTACCCAGATCTTCCAAAGGGATACCAGACGAGCCAGTTCGATTTGCCGATTTGCGGCGGCGGTTACCTGGAGATTGATGCCAAGGACCCGTTGAGTGGTGAGACGATACGCAAAAAAATAACCTTAGTGCGAGCTCATCTCGAAGAGGATGCTGGCAAGAGTATGCACGACGAAATCGCGGGTCGCGCAGACACACGTATCGATCTCAACCGAGCGGGTACTCCGCTGCTGGAAATCGTTTCCGAACCAGAACTGTCCAGTGCCGAAGAAGCCAAAAACTACTTAACCGAAATGCGACTACTGATGATGTTTCTAGGCATCACGGATGGCAACATGCAGGAAGGCTCGCTTCGGGCCGACGCCAACGTCAATCTGCATTTCCAACAGGACGGAAAGACGATTGCTACCCCCATCGTTGAAATCAAAAACCTCAACAGCTTTCGAGCGGTCGAACGAGCGATTCTGTACGAATCGAAACGGCAATTCCAAGTGTTTCAAGAAACGGGCAGGACGATTCATGACGCTCCAAAGCAAACTTGGGGCTGGAACGATGCAACGGGCGAAACCGAGTTGCAGCGAGAGAAAGAAGATTCCGCTGACTATCGCTACTTTCCATGCCCCGATTTGGTGCCGGTCGTTCTATCGGAAAAAGAAATCTCCATCGGCAAATTAGCAGCATCCAAAACACCCGCTACCGTGCGCAAGGCATTGGTGGAATTGCACGGTTTGAAAGCTAGCGAATCTGAAACGTTGGTTCAGCAAGGCCGCGGAGTTGTGGAGTTTTTCGACGCGTTGGTCGAACAAGGGGCTGCACCGAAGCGAGCAGCATCCTGGATGCTGCAGGATGTGCTGCGTTATCTGAATGATAAGAATATCGAAATCGATGCATACCCAGTAACATCGCACTCACTTGCCAAATTGCTGGTCGCCATCGAGATTGGGAAATTGGACACAACGCGTGGCAAAGAAGCGTTGGCGAAGATGATCGACGCCCCCGGTACTTCTGCGGAAAAAGCCATCGAATCGCTCGGTATCGCCCAAGTTGACTCAAGCGAACTAGAAACGCTTTGCAAACAACTGCTAGCAGAAAATCCCGACGTTATCGAAAAGTTTCGCGCAGGCAATAACAAGGCGCTCATTTCACTGGTTGGTCCTGCGAAAAAGAAAAACAAGAACGTTGATCCCAGACAAGTGCAAGAGACTTGCCAACGAATGATCGAATCCGGAACCGTTTAGCACGACGCGCAAGCTAGAGATTTTGCGATTTGATCCCCGTGCAGGGCAACGCTGTTTCGCATTTTGTAGCGAAACTCGTCAAGAGTTTCGGTGGTTTATGCAATGCAGCCGAAAGTCTTGACGACTTTCGCTACAGAAAAGCCCAATTTATATTGAGCAGAATGCGAAACAGCGTTGCGTGCAGGGGCTAAAACATTCACTCCATTTCGCCCCCCTTTGTAACCAATCCACCAGGAAAAATGCTCATGCGTCTATATCGAATTGCGGTCTCTTTTGGCATTTGCATTTCTTCTTTTCTAAGCAGTGAGATTGGCTTTGGCCAAGATGCCAAGCTCCCGAGTCCACCATCCCAATCAACGGAATGGATCCAAAGCTGGATCGATCAGAATATTTCTGCCGTTGTCGAAGACTATTGGTGGCTTCACGAGCATCCCGAGCTTTCTTACGAAGAAGCGGAGACGGCAAAATATGTTGCTTCGGCTTGGAAGAAAGCTGGCTTCGAAGTGACAACGGGAGTGGGCGGGCACGGTGTCGTGGCTTTACTGAAAAACGGTACAGGGCCGAATTTAATGCTAAGGACGGATCTGGACGCACTTCCAGTGACCGAAGCTACGGGCTTGCCGCGGGCATCTACCAAGAAAACCACTTTGCCATCCGGAGCGACAGCCGGCATCATGCACGCTTGTGGCCACGATGTACACATGACCAACCTCATTGCAATAGCT
>CANHVO010000450.1 GCA_947463915.1 Planctomycetaceae bacterium | reverse complement strand
GGAACGCCGTCGTAGCAATCCTGTTCGCACAGCCGAAGACTTGGCGGACTTGGTGCATCGTTGTGTTCCGGGTGGCAGAGTCCACGGACGCATTGATAGTGCGACACGGACTTTCCAAGCGCTTCGCATCGCGGTCAATAACGAACTCGAACATTTAAAAACCGCGATCGAACGTTTGCCCGACTGCCTCGCTCCTGGCGGCCGATTGCTGATTATCTCCTTCCATTCACTCGAAGATCGAATCGTCAAGCATGCGATGCGAGAATGCGATCGACTGCAAGTGCTGACGAAGAAACCAGTACTACCCAGCGACGTGGAAACCTACGAAAACCCACGCAGCCGCAGCGCCAAGCTTCGCATCGCGGAGCGTATTTGAAATGCAGGCACATCGCCATATGTCTCATTCGATTTCGTAACGCCTCATCTTTTGGCGTAGCGTTGATCGATGCATTCCCAGTTGGGCTGCGACGAGAGCGCGATTGTGGTTGGATGCGTCGAGTATCGTTTGCAATAGTGCAGGTTCAACCATCGAAAGGAAGTCTTCGTACATCGTGCCAAAGTGTTCCTCCGATTGAGTTCCTTGAATCCTACGTCCAGTCTCGCTCAATCGGTCCAGGTAGCTGAGCGTCCAGCGTCGTATGCCACCTGATAGCTCCTTCTCCATTGCAGGTGAGATAGTAGGGCGCGGCTGTTCGGCGTCGACAAAAGCCTCAACGTCGATGCAGGTACTGCGGCTGCGGCCGGCAGCCCGGCCGATCACGCTCCTCATCTCTCGCACGTCTCCTGTCCAAGATCGAGCCGTTAGCCATTCCAACGCAGCTTTCGAAAACGAGAGAGTCCCGGCGGAAGAGTACGTCTGCAGGATGGCATTGGCTATTGGTGGAATGTCTTCTGGCCTCTCTGCCAAAGGAGCGAAATCGATCGTAAAGACATTCAGCCTCTGCCACAGCTCTTCAAGAAACTCTCCTTCAGCAACCATCGTCCGCAAATTGCGGCTCGTTGAGGCGATGATGCGAGCCGAGCATTCCCGCGAAGTTGAATCTCCTAATCGATTGTACTTTTGGTGTTCCAACACTCGAAGCACTTGAGCCTGTAGCGATAGCGATAAATCGGATACTTCGTCAATGTAGAGTGTTCCATTACCCGCTAGCTCAAACGCCCCCGACCGCAGATGTACGCCGCGATCGCTGCCGTACTGACTCTGAACACTGCCCAGCATCTCTGTCGATAATGCGATGGGCGATATCGCAATCGGAACAAATGCCAAAAAAGGAGATTCCTTTCTCGGACAGTTTCGATGGATCGCTGCGGCAACGGATTCTTTATCAAGACCCATTGGGCCTGAAATCAACACCGAAAGATCATTATGCGACGCGATCGCAATTTTTTTGTAGACTTGTTGCATGGCTGGCGATGAGCCAAGGAGTGAGTCGTTTTCACGCCCTTCTTGAGTGTCTCCCGTTGTTTTGACTACCGAGCTGGCGGCAATCGCTTTGGCAACAGCCTTCAATCCCTCGGGCAAATCAAAGGGCTTAGTCAAGTATTCGAAAACGTCCAATTCGATGGCTTGCATGGCGCTCGAAAGGTCGCCAAATGCGGTCATCATGATAACAGGGACCTTAGGGCGTTCCTTTTTCAGTAACGCCGCTGCGGCAAGTCCATCCATACCTGGCATTCGCATGTCGAGCATGATGGCATCCAGCTGCGGTGTGTCAGAAAGTTCTGAGATGGCATCTTCCGCATTGGAAAACGCACTTGCCCTATAACCCGCTTGCTCCAATGCCCGCTTAAGAGCCCAACATATAGCATGCTCGTCGTCGATGATCCAAACGTGTTTTTGCATAGGGTGCTTTCGGGAAAGAGTTTGTGGTAAGAAAATGGGGGTACGAAGATTTTGCATCTTCATTTTCTTAACCCCATTTTCTTTCCTCTTCTTTGGGTAACCTGGCTAGTCCCTCGCTCACGCTTCGGGTTGTGAATGATTCGTCGCTAACGATCGCGGCTCAGTCATTTACCTGTGGAAATGGTCATTATGAATACCGTACGGCCATCTTGTCGTTTCCAAGTTACATCGCCAGCATGTCTCAGGGCAATGCGTTTGCACATCGCCAGCCCAAGCCCGACGCCTTCTCGCTTGGTGGTTGCGAACGGCTCAAACATAGTCTTGGCCATTTCAGCAGTTGGTCCAGGGCCGTCGTCCTTCACTTGCCATTCGATTTTGGCGCACTCGTCGTTGAGCACGCGGGATGACAATTCAACCGCACCTCCTGGCCCCGCCGCTTCCAATGCATTTAGTCCAAGATTGATGAGAGCGCCGACTATCGAGCTTCCATCATTTATGGACTGTTGCAATAGCGAAGGGCCGCACAAATTGTTTTGCAAATCACAACATGCGTGCATCTGGAAACGGACACGCTGATGGACGGCAATGGGTTGCAAAAGTTCCCGAACGGAGTCCTGAATCTGCTCAATCGTCATCGGTCCCGCCATTTTGTCTGGCTCATCCACTCGCAGCGTGAGTAGTCTTTGGATCGACTCCTCCGCAAGTTTCATTTGCTTGAGCGAGATCGATAGCGCCTCCCGAGTCTCTGCATCGGGATTGCATGTCTGTATTGCAAGCCTTGCACCGGTTAAATGGTTTCGCAGTTCGTGTGCGAGGCCGCTCGCCATCAGGTTAATGAGTCTGGAACGCTCGTTTTGGGCAATCTTTGCGGAGGACTTTTGCAATTGTTCGCTCATCCAATTAACGGATTCGTAGAGCGAATGAATTGCGTCCGGAGGACCTGTGGGAGCAATGGATTCGAAGGAGCCGTTTGCGATTTCCTCAACGTGCTTGCCCAAGCGTTCAATCCGTTTCCCTATTTTGGAAGCAACGAACGCGGCAACGAGAGCGATCAAAATCGATGAGCACAATCCCGTAGCCAAAGGCAGAACAAATGCCTGAACCGAACCACGCGTCGAAAGAGACATCGGCTCAAGCAGGATCAAGTACCGCTGCTTTTCATCGGCATTCTCCTGTTTGGGGAGCGCAAATGCGGTCGCGTTTGACCGGTTGCTTTCTTCTAGATCGACGGTGACAAAAAATGTTTTGCCATTGGAATCAGCGGCTTGACGTACTAGCGGTTCGATCCAACGCAAGTCTTCCGTCTGTGGAAACAAGCTGGACTTGGAATCCAGCCGAAGCCCCTTTTCCGAGTCCCGGGAAACGATGCCGAGTTTTAGCGACGAGAGCTCTTGGATTTGAGTCAAGACGCTTGCCGTAAGAGGATAACGCGCAGTGACGCAGAGCTTTCCTGTTGTCGAAAAATGCTGCAGGGTGGCATTGCGAGCGTCGCGATCCGCAAACCATTTTGAGCAAAAGGTTACCCCCAAAGCCGCAGCGGATACCGCTAGCAGCATAGGCAATAGGAATTGGAACCGAAGGGAACTCATAAGGTGTTTTCAGTAGCTGGTTTCGTGAGAAACCCGCGTTCAAGAACCGTGGTATCAAAGCTGGTTTCTCACGAAACCAGCTACCGCGGATTTTAGTGAACACGCATTTCTTGGGGCATCAAGGCCCAAACGGCTGGCTTGCCAGTGGTGTTTTGCCATGCCGATCGCAATAGGGCTTTCGTCGTATCCATTCGAAAGCCTCGTTGTGACAAGATGCCGAACAGCTTTTGCTCAAGGGATTGGAGCATGCCAACCTCACCCATTGCGATGTCGCTCCCGCTCGAATCATCTAAGGCCCGAAACAGATCAAACCCAGAAGCGGGTTCTGGACGATGAATCACTTTGTACTTTTCGGCATTAGCTTTCTTGGCAACGATCGCGATACAGTCATCGACGCCACCAATCTCATCGATCAAGCCATTCAATTTGGCTTGCTCGCCAGACCACACGCGACCACCAGCTAACGTCTGTAGTTTCTCGACAGGAATATTTCGTGACTTGCTGGCGAGTTTCAAGAAACGACCGTAAATGTCATCAATGAAACGTTGCATATTGCTGATCTCGTTGTCGGACCAAGCTCGGTTGATCGCGTTGGATGCAGCCGAATCGTCGAGCGTTACCGACTCGACATGCACGCCAACTCGGCGAAGCAACGACCCCATGCTAATCTTCAATGAAAAGACGCCTATGGAGCCGGTAATCGTGCCTCGCTCTGCGTAAATGGGTTGCCCGATGCAGCTAACCCAGTATCCTCCTGAAGCAGCCATCTCGCCCATAGAAACGACTACCGGCTTCTTTCGGGCAAGCTCATCCAAGGCCTGTCGGATGGCTTCGCTGGAAGTAGCACTTCCGCCAGGAGAATTGACTCGCACAACCACCCCTTTGATTCGATCGTCGTGAATGAGTTCTTCGATGGATTTGACGGTCGGGCCAGCAACGATGGAACCCGGCGATGCTTCTTTTCCGTCTACGATAGCTCCGCTCAAATGCAGAATGGCGATGGAGTCTTCCTTGACCTTGGCGTTTTCTTTGGGGCCGGCCATCGCCTTGCTCATCACCTCGAAGATCGACATCTCTCGCTTGGGTTTTGCTTTCGGCTTGGTCCACTCGATTTCTTTTCCGATCGCGTCTTGAATCGTGCTCTTCATTGAGCCGTAGGGAGCCAGTTTGGTAACAAGTCCTGCGGCCAAGGCCTCCGTCGGCAAAAGCATCCGCTTCTTCTGAAGCTCTCGGACCGCTGCGCTGGTTAATCCACGGCCTTTCGCGATGCGAGAAACTTGAGCCGCATTGATCGATTCCAGCATTTCCAAATAATGCTGCTTTAGGTGGTCGCTCATCGTTGGATTGGTGTATGGCTCAACAGCCCCTTTGAAGTCTCCGGCTCGAACGACTGATGCTTTGACGCCAACGAGATCCATAGCGTCGCGATAAAACATGGTTTCCATCGCGGACGAAGGCATATCAACGCCTCCGAAATCAGCCATGATGATTTCATCGCAACAAACGGCAATCGCCAATTGAATGTTGCCAGCATCCTCCAACCAAGCGATCGTCTTCTTTGCCTTGGTCTTCAGGGCAGCCAAACGACGAGTAAGTTCATCGAGCTGCGCCGAATTGAAACCGATAGAAGAGTCCGAGAGGTCGAATAGGACGTGCGTGACATTTTCATCGTCGGCCATTTCTTGGATGTATTCGCACAGTCGAAAAAACGATTTGCTTTTGGCAGGGCTCTGGCCCATCAGCAAGCTGGCGGGGTCCAGGCTAGGCGGCTGCATCAAGTCGTCGTAGGAGCCACTGAGAGCAAGTTGCCGCAATTGTTTTTTGGGAGGAAGCTTTTCCTTGGCAGCTTTGACTTTCTCTTCTTTTTTGTCGGTGCTTTTCTTTTCGATCGCTTCCGTTGGATCACTAGGCTTTGCGTCTACCGTCTTTTCGTCCGACGCAACTGGATCGGCAGACGGCTTGGCCTGTTCGGCGGCAGGATTGGCTTCTTGGCGGCCAAACGCGGAGCTTAGAAAACAAGCGGCGCTCAGCAGAGCCAGGGATGCAGAACTGAAAAGGACTTTTCGCAAGAACAAACTGAACATAGCTACTCCAATTGCTCAATGGCTGCAGGTATTTCGACGAATGACTTT
>CANHVO010000449.1 GCA_947463915.1 Planctomycetaceae bacterium | reverse complement strand
CAGGCTAGAAGCCTATGCCACAAAACGTGACCTCTATGTAGAATCGTGAGCGCGATGTCCGCAGCTAATTCAACCAACCTTATTTTTTGAGCATAAGGCTTACCATCTTGAAAACCTTAGTGAACAAAAATTTGCGTATCTTGTTTGTCGGGATGTCCATTGCAATGGGGCAGACCTTCACATCAGCCGATGACAATTGGGCTCAATGGCGTGGGCCAAACCGGGATGGTATTGCGGCCCCGCAAACGCTCCTCAAGAAGTGGCCATCGGGCGGTCCAAAGGTTGCTTGGAGCTATAGCAACGCTGGTAGTGGCTACTCCAGCGTCTCCGTGGCAGGCAATCGACTGTACACACTTGGCAAACGAGGTGACAAGAACCAATTGATCTGTTTGGATGCCAAGAGCGGTAGCGAACTTTGGGCAGAAACAATCGGACGCGGAGCGAGTGGCAAGGATTACAGTACAGGGTGGGGAGATGGGCCTCGAAGCACAGCTACGGTCGATGGTGATTTTGTTTATGCATTAACGGATCTTGGCGATCTCGGCTGCTTCCAAAAGACCGATGGCAAACAGATATGGTCGGTTAATCTTGTTTCCGATTTTGGTGGCGGGATTCCGAAGTGGGGCTATAGCGAGTCGATCCTGATTGATGGTGATCGACTGGTTGTTACGCCTGGTGGAACGAACTTTTTGGTTGGATTGGATAAGAAAACAGGGAAGAAGATTTGGGAGTCGGAGTTCTCGGCCGGAGCCCAGTATGCATCAGTTATGAAACATACCTTTTCAGGTGTTCCCGTTTATTTGACTGCTTGCGACCAAGGGCTTGTTGGTATCCATTGCGAAACGGGCAAACTTCTTTTCAAGAATGCCGCAACAGGGAACGGAACAGCTGTTATTCCGACTCCAATTGTATCGGGCGATTTGGTCTATCACTCTTCTGCGTATAAGGCTGGGAATGCGGCTGTTAAGATTTCGGTCAAGGAGGGAGAGTTGTCGGCTGAGCAGGTTTATCATCAATCCAAGGAGAGTATGGAAAACCACCATGGCGGATACGTTTTGCATGACGGCGCGATTGTTGGCTTTTCGAAAGCCTTGCGCGGCGTATGGATGGCTCAGGACTTAAAAACTGGAAGCGTCCTCTGGTCAAAAAAGTTGGGGGAATCCAAGTCGGGTTCGATCGCACTTGCCGATGGATTGGTCTACTGTTACGACGATCAAGAAGGCATCTGTTATTTAGCGAAAGCGACGAGAAAGGGCCTGGAGGAGATAAGCCGGGTTAAGCTTCCCGAACAAACGGCCACAGATAGAAAGCAAGGAGCGATTTGGGCACACCCAGTTATCGCTGGTCAAAAGCTATTTATTCGAGATCAAGAGAAAATATTCGCATTTGAAATCGCTGACAAAAATCCATAAATCCAACGTTGAGGTAATCCATGAAAATCAAGCTGCGACTCGTTTTGAATTTGGCCACAGTGGCTCTAATCCTAACAATTCCCCAAGTGAGTTTCGGTTGTTGCGATGAAGTCGTGACGGAAGAAGCCGATGGAAAGGTAACGCTTATTTCGGCGGACTATCAATTCACAGAAGGGCCAGCGGTCGATGCGACTGGAAATGTGTTTTTCACGGATCAGCCCAACGATCGGATTCTAAAGATCGACCTTGATGGCAAAGTAAGCGAATTCATGAAGCCAGCCGGGAGAAGCAACGGAATGTTTTTCGCGCCGGATGGAAAGCTAATCGCTTGCGCCGATGAGAAGAATGAGATGTGGGAGATTTCCCCAGACAAATCGCATCGCGTGTTGTTTGGAACGTTTGAGGATCGAAAGCTGAATGGTCCGAACGACGTTTGGATCGATTCAGACAGTACGATGTATTTCACGGATCCCTATTACCAACGCAAATGGTGGGAACACAAAACCAAGCCTCAAAACAAACAGTCTGTTTATCGCGTGGATAGAGATGGGGCAAACGTCACTGTGGTCGACGACACGCTGGTCCAGCCGAACGGGATTGTCGGCGATTCAAAAAGGAGATTGCTTTTTGTGGCCGATATCGGGGCATCGAAAACATATCAGTACACGATCGCTTCGGACGGTACGCTCGTGGATCGCAAATTGTTTTGCGCAA
The DNA here is from genome assembly GCA_947463915.1 of Planctomycetaceae bacterium. GTDB lineage: Bacteria > Planctomycetota > Planctomycetia > Pirellulales > Pirellulaceae > JBKCUI01. The sequence goes on along the minus strand of CANHVO010000449.1, from coordinate 3,449 downwards.
GCGGATCGGATGGCATGACGATCGACGAAGCTGGTAACCTTTACTTGACCGGTAAGAAGGGAGTGATGGTTTATAATAAGGATGGCAAAGAGATTCAAATCATCTCTGTCCCCAAGAATTGGACAGCCAACGTTTGCATTGGAGGTAAGGATCGAAAGACCCTTTACATCACAGCCTCAGATTCCGTTTACAGCGTACGTCTTAAGCAAGCGGGCTTAAGCAACTGAGTGATGGGGCATGTGGTTCGGTATGGTCGCATCCGGCAGATGCGACCCACGGTTAGTTCGGTTTGGTCGCATCCGGCAGATGCGACCCACGGTGAGGTCACTCTTGCCGAGAGTGACCCAATTGAGACGGACTAAAATGGCTAGTCCAATGCCACTGCTCCGCAGTTAAGCCGGAACGAAGGGTTAAGAATAACCCGCCTCTCGCCCAAAACTACTTTTGGAACACAACTACTTTTGGAACATTGTCAAAATCGAGATGGCCTTGTTTAGGCCGCCGGCTGCGTTGACAAAGCTCTGCATTGCTGTGAACAGATCGTTGGTGCTAGATGCAGTGGCTGCTGATTCGACTGCAACGCGTGGCTTCGGTCCGCGTTTCTTTCCAACTGACTTAACCTTGGAAGAACCATTCTTTCGGATCGCTTGATAAACCAATGGCAATGAAACTGGCGTTCCGTCCTTTTTCATCTGGGCTGCAATTTCACTGGCTTTCCAGGTTGGGTTTTTAGCGGCAAGTTCCTTAATGAGTGCCGACTTGTTTACGTTCTTCTTCATGGTTTACCTTTTCTTATGGGAGTTGCTCTCGAATATGAAAATCATAGTTGAAGTTTATCGTTCTGGAGCTACGCCGTTTGAAATTAAATAGTACATAATGGAACCGGACCCATCCAATTTCTAGTAACTTTAGGATATCAACGAGGATGGTTCGGTTCGTTTTTAGGCAAGAATTGCAACAGATTTTCCCACGAACGTTGCGTTGCCCCGCGATGTTTTTTGCAGGTGTGGATCGCTTGCGTGGACATGGTTTCACGCTTGAGCGACTGAATGAACATAGATTCGACCCATACTTGAAGATCGTCTGGTTTGAGCAGCTGCTCGCATGCTTTTTCCTCAAGCAGAAGCTGGACGATATCAGCAAAGTTTCGCGTGTTTGGTCCAAAACAAGTGGCGACACCATATGCGCATGGCTCAATCATGTTTTGGCCTCCGCGGTCGCCAAAACTACCTCCGACGAAGCCGATATCGGCCAGCCCCCACCACCATCGCAATTCACCCACGCTATCCGCCAAAAAGACCCTCCAATCGGGTGGGATATCGGTTGGACACAAGCTTCGCCGAGCCCACTCCAGACCTGTGGCTTCGATCAGCTTTGCGACTTCGTTAAAGCGCTCGACGTGCCTTGGCACGATTATTAATTTTAGTGTTGGATAGCGAATGGCGAGTTTGGCAAAGGTGCTGAGTACCAATGCCTCCTCGGGTGATTGCGTGCTGCCTGCCAGAAAGACCTGATGATCCGAATTCAAGTGAAGAAGGTTTTTTCGAGAAATGACCTCAGGTGCCGATCGTTGCCACGAGGCACCATCGAATTTGACGTTTCCTGTGACGGTTATTCTGTTCGGGTGGACGCCAAGAGACTGGAATCTTTCGGCGATTGTTTCCGATTGGGCACCAACCCAATCGATGGACCCAAAGTATTTACGAACCAAAAATCGAATACGCGAGTAACCACGGAAGCTATTTTCGCTTAACCGCCCGTTGACGACAGCGACAGGGCAACCGAGCTTTTCTGCTTGCATCAGCCAGTTTGGCCACAGTTCCAGCTCGGCGAGTATGATCAGCTCAGGCTTTAGAATTCGCAATGCGGCTCGGATGGCCCAGCTGAAGTCGATCGGAGCGAAAAAGACTTGGTGTTTTGAGAAGAGTTTGTTAGCCAAGTCCATACCGCTATCCGTTGAAACGGAAATGGCAAGTTTTAGGTCGGGACGTTGACTCTCAAACGTTTCGATAATCGGACGCAACACCTGAACTTCGCCGACGCTCACCGCATGGAGCCAAACCGTGCAAGGGGAAATTGCGTAACGGTTAGGACCAAAAATCCGATCGTTCCATCCGCGACGGTAGCGCCCGTGCCTCCAATACCTCCAAAGCACAAAAGGACTGACAAAAATGAGCAGCGACAAGTACAATGCGTTGAGCAGAAATGGCATCAGTGGATTCGCGCCGAGCTTTCCATTTTTCGGGAAATTTGAACAAGATTAGTTTGATTTGGCCTGACACAATTGTGCATTTTTACAATATCAACAGAAGTGCTCGATGAAAAAAACGACGCCCGTCACTGCAACAACTCTGGAAATCGATGAGGAAAGACCGCAATCGTTTAAGAAAACGCTGTCGTCAGAAGATCGCTGGATAGAAGCCTCGTGTTTGGGGCTACTCCTTTTGGCGGTAATTGTTGGTGCCGATTTCTGGAGGGATTGGTTTTCTTCGCTGGATAGAGTGCTTTGCTCGATATTCGCGCTCATTGGGTTATGCGTGGCTCTGGTTCGTTCTGACTGGAATGGAGAACGCTCACGGCATCGGTTGGCGTTGGGGCTGGCTTTGTTGTCGGGTGCAACAGTTGTCCTCTTTTTGAGCTATTTTTTAGCACGCCCCAAAATGAGCGGTATCGCATGTGGTTTGATTCTTGCCGGCTGGTGCGCATTTCGAGTTTTAGGCGAAACGGTCTACCAAAGTTTGACGCTCGGCTTGGTGTTTGCGATCCCGGCTGGAATTGACGCGATTGCAGCTCGCGGAGCATTCGTTAGCCTAGAATCATTGGCAGTCACCGTGACCTCAGGTCTTGCCGATGCCGCGGAATTGTCGCATGTTCAAGAAGGCAACAAACTCATTTTTGGCCTTGGGGTGGCTGACCAGTTTACCTGCCTTGGGAAATGGGACAGTGTGCTCAGTTTCTTTGGAATCGCTTTGTTCTGTGTCTTAGTGTTTCGAAGAAATTTGGTTTGTGGGGCATTGAGTCTCGCATTGTCGGCAATCGTTTGGATCGCTGTTCGAGGTACCGCTTGGGTTGCTTTGGCATGGTTGGGGAATCAAAATGGAGTTTGGTATGAATGGTCCGCAGGATTAGAAATTGGGCTTTTTTTGATTGCCCTTATCTTGGTTTCTAGTATTGATCAGTTTTTCGCTGCCTTATTTGAGCCTATTCCCTTTGAGTTCATCAACGCGGATTTTCCGCTTTTGGCCTATCTTTGGAATTGGATGTGTGGACTACCTAAACTGACGCTTTCGATACCTGTACGCGACGATGACTTTACTGAGTTGCAAGAACCAGAGGAATGGGAAGCGGTAGAATAGTATGGACAGCTCAGATTTTAGCGAAGGCGCCAATTGGCTTGGTCGCGAGTTCTTGAAGTTCTTCTACAGCCCTACTGGCGTAGCTGGCGGACT
>CANHVO010000448.1 GCA_947463915.1 Planctomycetaceae bacterium | reverse complement strand
ACTCCAACCGCATTGGTTGGAACTCCATAGGTGCCCAGGCTTAGCTGCTCTGCCTAGGAAGTAAACTGATTAGCCCGGAGAAGTAGCTCCGCCAGTGAAAGAAATTGATCAGCCCGGAGGGCGGCATATCTCTGCCGGTGGCGTGAGCCACCGGATTTGTAGAAACCTTAGAATTGAGCCCGGAGGGCGGCACACTTCTGGCTGGTTGTGCCGCCCTCCGGGCTCTCAGTCGGAGGGGCTTTCGACCGGTGGCTTAAGCCACCGGCAGGGATGTTTCGCCCTCCGGGCTGTCTGGCTTCAAACTCTGCCGGGCTTTCAATCGAACTCTTGGAAGCCTGAAGACTCTTCCACTCTGACTTCGTTCGGCTTACTTATCGTTTGGCGTCACGATGACGTTATCGATAAAGAACTCGGACACAGATGACTTGCCAAACAGACCTGGGCTACCAATCATGTTCGGCAGAAGGTCCTCTGCTTCGATGGTCCATGCCTCGGGTTCGGCTTCTGCGGTCTTCCAAACCTTGCCCTTGAGGATGGCTTTGCCATCTTTGTTCTCGCTTCGGAACTTCAGCGAATACCAAGTCTTGGCTTGCCACTCGAACGGAATCGTTTTGGCGAAGCGTTGTTCGAGCAGGGAAGCCCAGGACCGAATCTGGAGTTTCTGCGAGCCTTCGAGGGACAGGGTATACCGTTGGTTCACAACACCCATGTCCGGCAGGTTCTCGGTAGGAACGGTATCTTTTTCTCCGCTTGCATAAACCTCTGCACTGATGGTGTAGTCATGCTCGCTTGGCTTTCCCAAAAACGCTTGGCTGCGTGTTCCCTTTGGAATCGTGCTGATCTTGACTAGACCATTGCCTCCGGTCGGCAACTCAATTGGCTTGTGGCGATAGGCGGCACCGATCCAGAAAAGTGGCACCTTCTTGTCTTCGAAGTCATACTTCCAAGGAAGCGTTGGAATGACCCGGGCTCGAGCAACACTCTTCAATTCTCCGGAGGATGCCGTCAGGATGACTCCAGCACCGGTTGAATCGGCAGGTGCTGCGTAGGTCATGTCCGTTACTTCTCCGCCTCCCTCAACAACGATTTTCGCGTCCGTCAAGTTCTTGAGATAACGCCCTGCTGCGTTGTAAGCTCGAACCTGCATTTTGGCTTTCTGGCCAGGCGAAAGCAACATTTCAACAGGGCAGACTTGGATATGGGCAATGGTCTTGTCGTCCGTTGACGCTTCGACTGGCATCTTGGGCATCGGGTCGGCCGTGACTTTGGCTTCCTTTGCACCGATGCAGTAGAGTGCCTTGTTGGTGGGCAAATATAGTCGGCCATTTGCGATTGCAAACGAACCGAAAACTTCTCCATCCTTGAGCCGTGTGTTTCCCAAAACCTCGATGCTGTTTTCCGTCGGCTTGAGTGTGTAGATCTTGCCGCTGTTTTCACCAATGTAGATTTTGCCTTCGGAGACTACAGGGGAACCAAACATAATGTTCCCAAGTTTCTTTTCGACTTCGATTGCACCGGTCTTGGCATTGATTCCGTAGACAATACCGCTGTCTTCGGTGAAGTAAACGCGTTCGCCAATTTTGACAGGCGAGCTGCGTCCAATTGCTTTGCCAGGGACCTTCCACAGGAGTTTGCTTTCTGGAATATCGCCAGTTGTGTTGCCGTCGAAAGCGAAGATTCCACCGAGGACAGTTCTGTCGGTTTCGTTTTGTTCCCCGTGGGCACAATAAACGATTCCATCTTCGACGATTGGCGATGAATTAAGTCCGCGAGGGGACGCCTGGTATTTCCAGATCACCTTGCCGGTCCGAGGTTGCAAAGCGTAAACCGCTCCGTCAGCTGCACCGAAAACCATGGCCGCCTGTCCATTGAGAACGGTGTAGATGGGAGTGCTGTAGGTGGTGTCTTCAGGACGAGGACGAGTTGTCATGGTCCAAACCGGTGCACCGGTGATCTTGTCCACGGCGATGATCCGGTGGGCCGGAACGGCAGTGTCACCCCAGCCAGTCGTGACACCGGAGATAATCATCAAGTCTTCGAAGATAGTTGGGAAATTGGTTCGTCCACCGTATGTGGAAAGCATGCCGTATTGCTCTAGCATCGACTTTTCCCAGACGATTTTCCCGGTCTTGCCTTCCATGCATTGCAGCGTGCATCCAGCGCCCAGCATGTAGACATTGTCCGTTTCCGGGTCGCCAATGAGGCTAGCCCACCCAATTCGCTCGGATGGAAAGTCCGACAAGAAGATGTTGTGGATGCTTTCCCAGATCAATTCCCCGGATTCTGCGTCGACGCAAACCGTCTTTTCCGCTTCTTTGGTTGTTTCAGGCTCGGAACGGCAGATGGTATACAGACGGCCGTTCATTACGATGGGTGTCGCGCGGGTGGCAAAGGCTTCTTTTCGCCAGAGTTGGTTCTCACCGTTTACCTTGAATGTGTCTGGAAGGCCTTTCTCGAGGGAATGGCCGTTCTGAAGTGGGCCGCGCCAGTGAGCCCAATCGGTTAACTTTCCTTTGTTCCCCGTAGAACTTGCGTCCTTGGCATCATCGGCATAGCCAATTCCGCTCGCAAGACACAACGAAGCGACGATTGCGTTGGAACCTAGAAACAATTGGCGAAGTCGCCGTACGGTTTTTGGTGGAACAGTCATTGCAGCTATTTTGTTTTGAGGGTGGGATACAAAGGTGTGAACGCTCAATATACCAAAAAACCGATCCACGTAGAACAGGCCGCTAGTCGACGCTGCTGAGTGGACACGACTAGCCGGACCTAAAACCACGAAAAACACGAATCACACGAAAATTTAGCATGAGCCAACTCACTCTGTTTGCGGAAAGGCGCGAGCCATCCGGTGAGTGGCCTATAAACAATCGACACCCGAGGGCTCGAGTCCTTCCGCTACATAAACGCATCCCTGACTCTGCCCATTCTTGTTTTTCGTGTCGTTCGTGTCTTTCGTGGTCCCACCCAAATCCAAATTTTCTACCGCAATCGATTGTGAAACGTGGAACTGCTATTTGCGCCATGATCCGAAATTTCGTATTGTCGAACCTGAATCCCCCAAATTAACATTTCTATCACATATCGAACATCAATATGGCCCGTGTCTTTTGCATAGCAAATCAGAAAGGTGGCGTTGGCAAGACCACGACGGCAATCAATCTGGCGTCCGCTATGGCAAAGTCCTCGAACCGAACGCTCGTTGTTGACCTGGATCCGCAATGCAATGCCACGAGCGGTCTCGGTCATGAGCCTGCCGAGCGGCACCCACTCTTGATTGATTTGCCGATCCGGGAAAGCATCCTGGACACGTCTCAACCGAATCTCTTTCTGATGCCAGGCTGCCGTTCTTTCCAGGACGTGGACAAGTTGGAGCATGGCGAGCTCACTCAAGGAGACTTGCTCAAGCAACATCTCGAAGCGGGAATGGGCGGGTTCGACACGGTCTTCATCGATTGTCCACCGTCGCTCGGGGAACTAACGCAAGCGGCTCTTGCGTCGAGCACCGAAGTTCTCATGCCTATCCAGTGCGAATACTACGCAATGGAAGGGCTCACCCAAATGATCCACGTCATTCGCGATGTGATGCAGAAACACCCAGGAAGGTTAACCTTTGGTGGGATACTGCTGACAATGTACGACCCTCGATTTGAACTGACACATGAAGTGGACAACGAAGTCAGGGAGTTTTTCGGAGATATTGTTTTTGATACCGTAATCCCACGCGATATTGCGATCAGCGAGGCGCCCAGCTATGGGCAAAGCGTCTTGGCTTATTCGCCGCGATCTCGTGGGGCGCGGGCATACATTGAACTTTGCATGGAGGTATTGGAACGTGACTAAAGATAGACGACTTGGACGTGGTTTGGCGGCACTTCTCGGAACACAAGTGGAGGAAGGGGCTGCCCAAAATCTGCAACCCCTTGGGCCTGCTGCAGGGATGACCAGCGGTTTCGCTTTGCCGTCCCCTGAGCCAATGCCGAATCCAATACCGAGTCCAATGCCTACCCGCGATAACTCGGCGATTCGCAATGAAGCCATACGATCGATGGCAAGTGACGCTCATGCCAGGATGGCCCCGAATCGGTCTGGGATTTCCCCGATAACCATCCCCATGGCACCTGTCGAATCTCCGAGCGCGGCAGCCCCGACGACGCTCGATATTGATACTAGCCTAATCGACGCCAATCCGTTCCAACCACGCCGCCAGTTCAATCCCTCGGAACTCGAGTCACTGGCCGAATCTCTCAAAGAACATAAACAGCTGCAGCCGATCCTGGTCCGCCGCGTTGGCCAACGTTACCAACTCATTAGTGGTGAACGTCGTCTGCGAGCGACTGTCCTGGCTGGGTTGCCAACCATCCGTGCTGAAGTGCGACAAGCGGACGACCGTCTGGTGGCCGAGCTTGCCATCATCGAAAACCTACAACGCAAGGACCTCAACGCGATTGAGAAAGCCCTTTCGTTCAAGCGATATATCACCGAGCACAAATGTACCCAAGACGAACTGGCCCAGCGGCTGAAGATCGATCGAAGCACAATCGCCAACATGATGCGGTTGCTAGAGCTACCCGACGCGGTCACCGATGCAGTGCAACGCGATGAAGTATCCGCTGGACATGCCAAGGCACTCTTGAGTCTAGGTAGTATCAAGGAGCAAGTCAGCTTCCTGAAGAAGATCCGCGAAGAGGGCTGGAGCGTTCGCGAAACCGAAGCCAGAGTTGCAGAAGCCATCGCCGCAGCAGCCGATTCGGACGACGGGGTGTTGGGTGTCATCCCTCGCCGCAAGGCTTCGAAATCCGATCAACTCGCAGCCCTAGAAAACGACATCAAGATGTACCTTGGCACGCGCGTTGACATCAGCCAAACAAGCCGAGGACGTGGACGCATTACCATCCACTTCACCAGCATCGAAGAATTCGATCGTCTCAAGCAAGTGCTGGCCAACGAACAAAAGCGCAAGGCAGCATAATCGAATTCGATGATCAGCGAACTTCAACTGCGATGGGCTTTGTGGGCAATCGTAGTTTTCATCACACTGCGATGCCTCCTTTCGATGTCGATTCTGCTTCGAGATCGATTGCAAGACTTATTGGTGGCTCACGTCAAGCGAGCGCAGATCGAGGCCCAGAAAAAGCGTCGTATCTTTGAGCTGCGAGAAAAAATTCGGGCCAAGAAAGCCAAAGCGGCTGCTGACGCAGTCGTGGCCGCCGAGAAAGTTTCGCTCGACAAAAAGGCTATCGAGAAGAGTAGTGCGGACAAAAAGGCCGCATAGCAAAGCATATCGCCATGTACTCAACCGGTGCGCGTTAGCCTTTTCATTGCCAATATCTTTTTGGCTTTGCTTCCCTCTCCCCTTTTTGGCAACGCTGTGAAGCATTTCTAACAACGAAAACAATGGGCATCGTTTCAAACTTCGCGTCGGGGTTGTGCGAATATTGGCTTGTTACTTTTGCCGACATTGTCTTTGAAAAATTTTCGTTTTGTCTGGCTCGGGCTTGTCCCGACCGGACACCGCTTTGGTGTTCTAATGGTCCGAGTGATGAAAATGACACCTCCGGATTCGTCGCACCGCCAAGGGCGGT
>CANHVO010000447.1 GCA_947463915.1 Planctomycetaceae bacterium | reverse complement strand
CTCTCGCATTTTCCGAAGATCGCTATAATAGCAGATATGGTCACCGATGCGATTCTCATCGACATAAGTGAACTTTTGAGCTTTGCCGGTAAACGACTCCGCGATTTTGAATGCTTCCAGAATGGAGCAACTGTTGTCCTTGCCCCCCCCGAGATTGTAGACTTCGGCGCAACGAGGTGTTTCTATGAACGCCGCCATAAACTTGGCAACGTCCTCCGAGTGGATATTGTCTCGTACTTGCTTTCCCTTGTAACCAAAGACACGATACTCGCGTTCCTCCAAATTGCATTTCACCAAATAGCTCAAGAAGCCGTGCAGTTCAACGCCGGAATGATTTGGGCCTGTCAAGCAGCCACCGCGAAGGCAGCAAGTAGGCATGTTGAAATAGCGACCGTATTCTTGAACAACGATGTCGGCTGCTACCTTTGAGGCCCCGAATAGGGAATGCTTGGATTGATCGATGGAAAAGCTTTCAGCAATGCCATGCTCATAAGCTGGGTCGGCGTAGTCCCAACGCGTTTCTAGCTCCTTGAGTGCAATCGTATTTGGCCTGTCGCCATAAACTTTGTTGGTCGACATGTGGACGAATGGGGATTCGGGGCAGGCTTGCCGAACGGCTTCGAGTAAGTTGAACGTGCCGACCGCGTTTGTGTCAAAATCATCGAATGGAATGGCCGCTGCTCGATCGTGACTCGGTTGAGCTGCCGTGTGGACCACCGCGTCAGGACGTATCGTTCGAACCAATTCGAGGATGCCTTCTCGGTTCCGAATGTCGATCTCATGATGCTCGAATCCTACGATATCCTTTTGCAACCGCGACTGGTTCCAACGCGTATCGCCTTGCGGGCCGAAAAAGACCGCGCGCTGGTTGTTGTCCACACCATGGATTTTCCAGCCCTTCATCGCAAAATGACTGCAAACTTCGGAACCGATGAGTCCAGATGCGCCGGTAACTAAAAGTTTCATGAATAGTTCGTTGCTATTGAAAGAAGACTGCGGAAGTCGCTTCGTGTGACACCCGATTCGAAGAGCCAGTATAGTCGCGGTCCGAATGCCTGCTACAACCTATGAGGCTTTTGTGTTGAAGATCACCACTCCGGTTGGTCTGATTAATCACAATAAATCGATTGGACCACGTAGATACATTCCAATCAGCAAAAACGACATCCCATAAGCTCCGGCCATGCATAAGAGTGCCCCCAAACCCATCAACACGGTTCCGCCCATCGCCATGCCAAGAACAGCAAGTGCGACAACACCGACTAACGAGAAAAAACAAACGGTCAGAAAGATACTTGAGCTACGGAAGAAATCCTGACGCGTGCCGTCGTGGAACGCAAAGCTGACTACATAAAGTGGCAAGGAAAACACGACAACGGAAAGTATCAAAATTGCCCTAACAACCGACTCACTCGAATGCCCAGCAAATGAACATCCAACACACAGAATCGCCATCGCAAGCGGCCAAACCAACGCACTCTCAATCCATGCTTTCTTGACCACTCCCCAAAAAATCTCATTGGCAGAATAGGGGAGCATCCGAATTGTTGAAAAGTTACTGAGGTTCAGGACTCGCATCAAGAACAAACAAATCGGTATCAAGCCAAAAAAATATAGCCCTTGCACGTACTTCCCACTCCCACGCCACGGCGATACAAAAGTGGAGCAAAGCAAGGCGAAAATCCAGATCGCGAGAAACCATACTAGGTGTCTCCATCGCAAACGAATCTCGTCACAACCGCGAAATGTATCCGCCACCGCGACGACCTGCATTTCCCTTTGATTTAACAATCGTCGAGCGATCGGCTGCAACCATCCTTGCTTGCTCCAATAGGATTCACAATAACGGAAACGATCGACAAGTCGTGGCGAGACAACCGTTGCTTCATCGTTCGTCGTTTCGGCGTCTTGCAAATATTCCTGCCACTCCTGATCGTTCCAATTGCTCTCATTCGCTTGCGGCACATCGGAACTCAATTCGTTCCCCCAAACCTTCCCCCAAGATGGCACTGATTCATCAAAATCCATCGACTCGTAACTTTTCTGCGATTCTAAGAACGACGACTTCTCGGCAGTAGGAATAGCATAACAATGATCAACACCGATCGAATGAAACTCGATAACGGCTAGCCGATTGTTAAGTCGAACGAGGGAAACATACATTAGGGAACACCAAGTCAAAGCAGTCACCAGCATTGCGATTGCTACTTGGAGAAAGCTAGCTCCATTCAAAGAGAGCATCAGAATTCCATATGGCCAAGTTACCGGTACCATCAAAAATACGATACCCGCTAGGACGTTCACATCGATGTTTCCGTTAGCGAAGAGCACCAACATAACGATTCCGATGATCGAAAAAGCACTTCTTAGGCTCCAGAGTCGCCGAGAATTGGTCTTGTCGATGGTCGACAAAAAAACAGCCCATACATATACCGAAAGCCACGAGGCAAACGAAACCGACATTGTCGTCGCAATGGTTAGCTGTCCACCATCGAACGAACGCTGCCTCAAAAAGACTCCACCTAGCAAAAAACAGAAGAGCCACGGAATTGAATGAAAAAAACGTCCGACAAGAAAATGCCACACCAGCTTCCGGTCCGACCATGGAAGAGTTGCGAATTGCGCCAATAGAGGAATGTCTACGCCATCCAAATATCGTTTGCGATGTCTCAAATGCAACGACGCCAGGAGGCAAAACAACGACTCAATTACCAATAACGATAAACCTTCCAAGTGAATAGCCAAGGCCAAAAGCAGATGAATGAGAAAGCACAGAACAATCGCAATACCGATCTCGCCGACGCATTTCCAAAGTGCGGAATTAAACATGCGCCATGGATAGAGGAGACACAATAGATTTTTGCGCAACGTGAAACCGAGATTGCCGGTCGAGCGAAGCGACAGTTTGTTCCGTTCGGCTGCTGTTCGTTGGCGAACCCGCGAAATCAATTCCCCACGATTCATAATTGCTCAAAGAATCCTTGCAACGATTTTTCGCTGCGAGAAGCTTGCTTGATTTCCTCGACAGTCCCAAAGGCTGCAAGCTTGCCCCTATTAAGCACGATAACTTGATCAGCGAATGACTCCGCAATCTCGAGGATTTGAGTCGTGTAAATCACTGTGTTGCCGCGTTTTGTTGATTCGAGCGAATGCTTCTTGAACACCTTGAAACCGAGCGGGTCCATACCCGATGCAAACGGTTCGTCGATTAGCCATAACTCTCGATCCAGCGCAACCATGGCAGCCAGAGCCGCTTTGTATCTTTGCCCGCGTGATAATTGGGTGACCGGCTGGAATTCGCATTCGAGCAATGAAAATTCAAGCAGTAACTCCAGCACCCGATTCTGTATGCCCTCTGGATAATGAGCATATGCGTCCAAGGTAACTGCAATTTGCCCCAACATATCCATGTTTTGAAAGCCAATAGGCGAGTCATGGATCCAGTGCATGCGACGTCGCTGGTGAATGTTGTCCCGCCTCAGTGGCTCACCATCCATGGTGATGTTACCGCTACTCAACATGGCTTGAGCTGCCAGACAACGCAGCAACGTGCTTTTGCCTGCTCCATTCACACCCAGTACAGCGACTAATTTCCCAGGCTCGATCTCAAGACGAATATCGTCTAGGGCTCGCTTTCCCCAGTAATTCTTCGTTGCACCGTCAAACCGAAGTCGCATACCATTCCAAACTTAGCCGATGCCTATCAAATCTCGGAAAGACGTTCGGTCGAATCCCCGAACTTGTTCATAGGCAATCCAAACTTGTCTAGCAAAGACAAATACAGGCTGCACATCTTGCGGTTCGGCTTTCCTTCGTAATCGAGAACCCGTCCGGTCTCTAGCTTTCCGCCTCCCTTGCCGAGAATCGCAACCGGGAGACGCGTTGCATCATGGCTGCCTGTCAACATGCTGCTGCAGTACATCAACACGGAGTTGTCCAAGGCGGATCGCTCCCCTTCTTGGATTCCATCGAGCTTCGTTGCGATGTAGCCAAACTGCTCGAGGAAGAACCGATTCACTTTCAGCCAGTCGTCTGACTCTTGATGAGAAAGCAAATGGTGGATCATGTAGTCCACATTGAGGTTCGGAAAGCGGAGTGACGAGTGATCGTTGTTGAGCTTGAGCGTACACAAGCGGGTCGTATCGGTCTGAAATGCCAATACTAAAATATCGCACATCAACCGCATGTGCTCGGCAATGTCCTGCGGGATTCCGTCAGCAGGCCTTGGGATGTTCGGTTTGTCGAGAGTGGGCCGCCAGCCCTGCAACTCTCCTCGCTTGCCCGCGCCGGCGATGCGTTGTTCTACTTCGCGAACGGAGCTAAGGTACTCGTCCAGTTTCTGTTGGTCGCTGGTACTGATCGATTTGCGAAACGATGTCGCATCCTCGAGAACGGCATCGAGCACACTCTTGTCCCCCTTGCTGCTCGCATCGCGAAACAACCGATCGAAGGCGAGTGCAGGATAGACTTCAAGTGGAGTTGGGGTCGTTGGTGAGCTCCACGAGATATGGCTGCTATAGATCATGGAGTAATTCTTGTGCACCGAAGGATTACCCTTTTCGCAACCCAAGACCAAGCTCGGCACCTTGGTCGTCTGCCCATAGTTTTGAGCCAACAATTGATCGATACTGGTCCCGCTCCTAATTCCTCCACCTGCCTCGAGTGGAGCGCCGCTCAGCAAGTTCCCTGTTTGAGAGCTATGAATGTTGCCTTTAAGAGCTTCTTCGTTGTACAGCCCTTTGACGAACAGCAGTTTTTCGCGGTGAGGCAGGAGCGGTTCTAGGACCTTGCCAAGCTCCATTTCTTTGCCGCTCCCTTTGGCCCACCAATGATCCTTGTGAAACCCGTTTCCCGAAAACAGGACCGCCATTCGGACCGGAGCTTGACCGTTAACAGCAGTCGCGCCGGCCTCAGCGCCCCAAACTCGCATCGACTCCATCCAAGGCAACGCCATGGTTACGCCGATTCCGCGAAGCATCGTTCTACGTGTGGTCAGAATGGATTTCATGATTTTCAACTGATAAGGGGAGGGAGTTTGAGACAGGCGGACTTGGCGGGGGAGAAAGCAATCGGACGCATTGTTGCCGAAAGCCCACATAGCCAAATCCGATGGTCACCAAACAGTATATCCCAATCGTTACCGGAAAAGCACCATGTTCAAGTAGTTTGGGAGTGTCCAGGTACCGGTCCCCGGAAATCCAGGCCATCGCTAGGTACATGCCATTGGCCAAAACGCAGAAAAAAGCGATAAACCAGAGTTCTTTCGAACGAAAAAACCACGCCACTGCCAATGGAATCAAAACGCCCAATACCGGTCCGCCCCATAACGTCATGAGTGGATGCGGATCCGGTTCGAAGATACTGTAGGGCAAATGCCACGGAAGAAAGTCTGCACTTTGCAACGTCCCGCCACAAGACCAACCGCAGAGCACGTGGCCTGATTCATGAACCAGCGTCATCGTGCACCAAGCTGCAATCAAGAGCAGGACAAATTTCAAATTGCGTTTATTCATTTTGGTTTTGCACGCGCTGGTGTACCGGCTTCAGCCGGCCCAAACCTTCCTTTACGACTACAAAAACCTCACAACCG
>CANHVO010000446.1 GCA_947463915.1 Planctomycetaceae bacterium | reverse complement strand
CTATAGTCGCGGCGGGTGCCGGGGAAAATTTTGCTTTCGGTAAAGGTTCCGCTCGTGATCTTACCCTGTGGAACCCCAGGTTGCACATTTCGGTCCGGGTTTGACGGATTGAGACCATCTTGAGCACGAATCGGAGACAGAAGTAAAAACAAGGCAAGCAGAAAGTATCGGTTCATGGTGGGCAGAATGGAGTTTAGGGAGGGGAAATGGGAAGAGGATTCTGAAGCTCCCATGATAACGATGTCGATCTACATCGGGGACTGGGGCGAGAAAAACACTCTGCTGCGTCTTCCACCGTTGAAATCCGGAGTAGCGAAACTCGTCAAGAGTTTCGGCACAACCTGGAAATCAAACCATTAGCCGATGGGCGCTAGCCCCGGTTTTCCACTTGCTCGACTTTCGTCGAGAACCGGGGCTAGCGCCCAACGGCTAATTCGCCGAAAGTCTTGACGACTTTCGTTACACTCCACATATGCAGTTCATTTGGCTTCCCCTAGCCGTGCGCTAACTTTTTAGCTTATCTGCATTGACTCTGTTTCGCCAAACCGCTATTATTTTAGCGCACAACCATTCTGAACATCTTGACAGGTGGCAAATAAGTCGGATGGGACCCTTGTCCCGTCCGTTTATTTGTTCGGGACAATGGTCCCAAACTACAATCCAACGCAACACAATTCACCGGAATAATTGACATGGTCGATCCGAGTACTCTGTCGCGGCGGGAGCGGCAGATTATGGATATTCTCTTTACACGCGGCGAAGCAACCGTCCGCCAAATCCAAGAGTTGCTCGACGAGCCACCGACCGTCATGGCGATTCGGCGAATGCTGCAAATCCTCGAGGAAAAAGGGCACCTCAAACGACGTCAAGAAGGGCGAGAAGTGGTTTACGGACCACGAGAATCGCGGAAAACAGCAGGCTCCAATGCGCTGAAGCATGTGCTCGAAACGTTCTTTGACGGCGCCATCGACGAAGCCCTCGCGGCACACTTCGCACGCAAAGAAGACATTTCACAGGAACAACTGGCGAGGCTTCAAGAAATGATTGCTCGAGCCAAAACTCAAAAGAAGCAATCACCAAAGAAGTAGACTTTCGAATCCTTTCACTGATAACGAAAAGTGTCTTGGCCATGAAAAACATTTCTTACCTTAACCTGCTCAACGTAACCATCGTCGGCTCGAGCGCTTCGGGCTTCGTATGCATGTCCCTCTTGGATGCATCGATTAAGAGCCTGCTTCTTCTTGCTCTCGCAACGGCTGCCGCCCTTGCTTTGGTCCGTGCCTCAGCTGCGACACGACATATGATTTGGGGAACCACCATGATAGGACTGCTGCTGATACCAGCTTGTGCGTTGTTACTACCACAGTGGCGTGTACTACCAAGTTGGCTATCGCTGGAAAGTCGTTTCGAACAGCAGTCCGCAATCAGCGAACCCTTGGTTTACAAAGCTCCAGCAAGCGACGAGCCAGTCGAAACGGAAACTCATTTTGCTTCGGATCCCGCTCAGTACGAAACAACGTCTTTACTGAACATCCCTGATGCTATTGTTCCAGCCGAATCCACTGTTCCGCCGACAGTTATTCGTTTGAGTGCATTCGCGATAGTGGGTATATGGGCAGCCGGCGTTTCGCTTTGCTTGCTCCCGGTCATGTTCGCTTTCCTGCGTTTGCGGCATACCGAACGCATTCTTCGCCACTACCCTCCTCTCACGAAGAAAATCGTTCGCCGCATTTCCGCCTTGGCAAAGGAACTGGGCGTCAAACCGCCTCGCATCCTCGTTGGACCACCCGGGGCCATGCCGATGGTATGGTCGTTTGCAGGCTCCCGAATGCTTCTGCCAATCGATATCGAGCATTGGTCCCCGAATCGGATCACGTCGGTACTCTTGCATGAATTGGTCCATCTGAGGCGACGCGATCCAACTTGGTTTCTGATCGGGTTGGTAGCGAGGGCTGTAAACTGGTTTAACCCGCTTGCCTGGTATGCCGTCCATCGTTTGCGGCTGGAATGCGAACGGGCGTGCGATGACCATGTCTTGCAAATGGGAGTCGAGGCCAGCGAGTACGCTAGCCACTTGTTGGCACTCTCGACGAGTGTTCGAGCAACATCTGGAACGGGCTCGATGGCAATGGCCATGGCGAGCAAACCGAGCGTCGAAAACAGGATCGTCTCGATCCTCGACGCGAAAAAGAACCGATGCGATGTGACATTGCGTCGTGCGAGTGCAATGCTCTTCACCGTGACGGCTTGTGTGGTGGCGATGGCAACTTTGGCAACGACCGGGTCCGACAAAACCATCGCCAACGCCCCGACCTCCTCCGAGCAGGACGAGGTTGTGACTATCAAGTACCCACACTGCATCGTTGAGGTCGAGAACCTACAACCGCGATCGCTCGCCGAAGCCATCGCGGCGTTCAACCGAGAGTCGCTAGAGAGTCCAACAGGCTCAGCCCAAGCGCCCATTACCGAGCAAGAGACATTGGTTGCAATCTCGGAGTTCGTGAAACTCGAGCATGTTCCTGACGCTACCAAAGCAGCCTTTCGAGAAATCGCGGAAACGAAAACCGTTCCAGCCAACGCTTACTTCCGTCGCTTCACAAGATTCGATGACGAGCGGCTGATGCACGGAGTTTGGTGTGTTCGATTGTATCTAGAAGCGACAAATCCACCGGTCTACTCCGTACCAATCCGAACGACCTCGCTTTATGTTCGGCCCTACACGCAACTGGAGCGAAAGCAAAATGCGGAAGGCTTTACTTTGTTGAATCGCTTTGCATCGTACTTCGAGAGGCCGCCAACGGAGGGAGCAAAGGAAGTCATAGCGGAAGATGTACGATTGATAGGCGCTTTTCAAAGAGCGGTTTTTGCAAATAAACTCGACGAATTGATGGAGCTGTATCATTGGCAAGGGGCAGATGACACTTTACGCAGTTTCGTTACATCGGAACTTAAAACACTGCTAAATGCGAACGCTCTTTCGATCAAGATCGAACCCAGAGCGCTCGATGGCAAGCTAGTTCATTGGTCCGCATACCAACAATACCAACCCAATTTACCCGTTGTTGGTTACATGCACATTGAATACACACCTCAGGATGAAGTTGCAAACGCAAAGGAGCCAACAGGATCGCTTGTGTTAGATCATGGGGACATCCTTGGCGTTTTGATTAAAGGGGTGGTGACCTATGAGGCAACTCCGAAAGGTCCAACTCCCAACGATCCAGACGGAAACAGCCAGCAACTTGAAAAAAGCCCTAGTTACCCGATTGTCGTTTACGACGACGGGACGATTGCGTTGCCTTCGATTAAACCGATTTCGGTCAAGGGCAAGACCATCGACCAGACAATCGAACTTATCAACAGATCGTATTTGGACGCTAGAATCTTCAATTCAATGGCCGGGCGAACGCAAATTGTAAAAGTTATCAAAAGACGCATGACTCTTCCATCAAAGACTCTTTCGTTGGAGCTAGGCAAGCTTGGCAACGAGCTTCGATTCGTAAACTACGTCGCTCTCGGTGATCGGAAACTCCCTGAAGGTCCCGTCGCTGGACTCTCGATTACAGGGAATATGGAGAAGTTGGAGGACGGAACCTACTTGCAAACAGAATTGATCTCCAATCCAGGTTCACTGATTTCGGGGCACTTAGCCAATGAAGAGATCCGACAACGGGATTTGGAAAACACGAAGAGGAACGTTGGAAAAAATCGCCCGGCGAATCCCGTACAAGATGCGGAACTATCAGCCGAATTGGAAGATTATCTAGGCAAAGGTCGCAAAACCAATAGAGAGTTTGAAGCTAAGACCCTGAAGCTGAAGGAAGAGCTACATAAGCTTGAGGAAAAGAAACTGGAATTTGAGAAGGAGCTCAAACGGCTTCAAGTAGAACACGATGTTCCACCACAACAAGGCAAAATCACCACTGTCGAGAATGACGGAGAGACTCTTTTCATTGACCTTGGAAAAGCAGATGCATTGCGACCCGGTTTACGATTTGGAGTGATCGATCAAGACGTCGATCGTAGGAAGCTTGGGAAACCGAAAGCGGTCGTCGAAGTTGTCGCAGTGGTGACGAATAAGCTTTCGAGATGCAAGGTTTTGCGAAAACTAGGCGGCGAAAGCATTACGAAAGGGGATGGGATTTATTCTCCAGCTTGGAAACCCGCCGAAAAAGTACAATTTGCTCTGGTTGGAAAAATGGATATCAACGGTGACGGGAAGGATGACCGCGAAGAGGTCACAAAGCTTATTGAAAGCGAGGGTGGAAAAGTTGTTAACGAGCTGACGCCTGAAACACGCTGGCTTGTTACTGGTACCGAAATCGACCAAGCCGACCCTTTGATCGAGAAAGCAAAACTAATGGGGATAAGCCGTATCAACTATGGCAAATTGTTGGGCTGGTTTGAAGCCTCTGGCATTGAGTTGCAGAAGAAATAGCTCCACAGTCACCCTCCCTCTGGGAGGGTCGAGCGTAGCGAGGGGAGGGTGAAGTGCCAACCGTAATTGCTCAAGTCAGTTCACCCTCCCCGGCCTCTGGCCGACCCTCCCCGAGGGAGGGTGACGTTACCTGCCGGTGGCTCTACCGGGCTCTACCTGCCTGCGGCTTTACCCGCCAGTGGCTTGCCTTTGATAAATCGCTTGGATCATCGATTCGGTGTCCTTGAACTTCTTCGAGCCAGCTAACGCTTGCTCGATGAGACGACGTGCGTCCGCTTCATTGTGACCCAGCACCAGCAATGCCTGAAACGTTTCGTCCACCACACCTGGTTTTTGTACTTCAGCGCCTGGCATCTCACGCCTCACCAACAATGCAAAACGAGGCATCTTGCGACGCAAGGTTGCGATGATCTTTTCAGCAGTCGCTGGCCCCACACCGGGCAACGTGGACAAGGCCTTTGCATCCTGCTGTTCGATCATGATGGCGGTGTCTTGCACGGGGCGAACCATCGCACGCAACGCTTTCTTTACCCCGACTCCGTCTACTGAGCAAAAGAGCTCAAAAAAATCTCGCTCAATCGTCGTCAGAAATCCCACCAGCTTAGGCATGAGACGCCCACCTTGAGCGGCATTGCCATCGATGTAGTGGATCGTATGCAAGGCGATACTCTTACCGATTTCCGCTTGGAGATGCCGACGCGTATACTCGGGGATCGCGATCTCGTATTCAAAAGGTGGAATGTTGAGGGTCGCGCAATCGTCTGCGAGGGTCAGCAACTGTCCTGTGACTTTGGTGATCAAAGTGGCTTCCTGGATTTCTTGAGTAGTTCAGCAAAGGGGCCGGTGGCGAAATGATGGCACAAAGCGATGGCCAACGCGTCGGCAACGTCAGGTGGATCAGGCACTTCTTTTAACATCAACTGCTGTTGTATCGCTAGCTGCATTTGCGATTTCGGAGCTCGACCGTTGCCAGTTAACAAACTCTTGACTTTGGTAGGTGCATACGAGTGAACCACCTTCCCCGAATTGGCCGCAGCCAAACAGAGAACGCCCCTCGCATGCCCCATCAAGATAGCGGTTCTGGGCCGTTCGTAATGGGAATAGAGTTGCTCGATCGCAACGTCCTCGATTGGGAGGCTTTCAAAGACCTCCATG
>CANHVO010000445.1 GCA_947463915.1 Planctomycetaceae bacterium | reverse complement strand
CGATGAGAGCAGGTCCGTTTACCGTTTGTCCCGGCAGCAAGTCTTGTCGCAAGAACACTGCACCGTCGGTATCGCGTATGGGTTTTGCCGAGACCATCGACGGCTCTACCGACACGATCGTCGGCATTCGTTTTTGCGAACGCGAACGGAATTCCCCCTTGAGCGAAACCAATTCGATTTGTTTGCCTGGACAAGAGTAGCCAAATCGTCGCGAGTGCATATCGGCGAAACGAATCTTGGACAATTCCGCAACATCAATCTGGTTCTCGATTATTGGAAATGCAATCGGAATCATGATCGCGCCTTCGCTGCCAACATAACGCAGCTCCAGCTCGTACGTATCTTCTACTTGATCGAATGCGATCCCTTCGTGTTGAAATTCGTGCTGAGCCGAGTTTCGCAATTCTGAATGCGCGAGAAAGATTTTGGACGCGTCGCAGCGATCGAGCAATTGATAGATGGGCTTCGAAAGGGTCCGTTGAATTGACGCCAAGCCCATGCCTAATGCACTCAACAATCCGGCCTCCGGTGGATCGATGACGTGATGGATATCGAGCAGTTCCGCTATCTCACAAATGTGCTGGCCCGCCGCTCCGCCAAAGCCGACGAGCGCGTGCTGTCGCGGGTCTGCCCCCTGGGCGATCGAGATACTGCGAACTGCTGCTGCCATGTGCTCATTGGCAATCCGGCGAAATCCTTCGATAAGTTGACTCGCAGTGAATTCGGAAGGAGCTGAGTTTGCCTTCTTGTTCAGCTTGGTCAGCACCTCATTTAGACTTTGCGTTGCCGCTTGGACGTCCAGGCGAAAGGGGAAAGTGTCTTGATCGATCCGATTCGATAGCAAGTTCAAGTCGGTGATCGTAAGTGGACCGCCTCGGCCATAACATGCTGGTCCTGGATCGGCTCCAGCGCTTTGAGGACCGACGCGTAGTGAAACGCCGTCGAACCAGCATACACTGCCTCCCCCGGCTGCGACGGTATGAATCGCGAGTGTCGGAACCATCATTCGGACTCCGGCCTTGATTGTTTCGTGTTCTAGTTGAAGCTTGCCATCGATTCGACAGACATCGGTGCTGGTTCCGCCCATGTCCAGTCCGATGCATTTGGGCTCGTTCATGGCTTGTGCCAAGGCTTCGATTGCCACTGCGCCACCGGCTGGCCCAGAGAGTACCGTATCTTTGCCACGCACCAAATCGGCAGCCGCGAGACCACCGCTGCTTGTCATGACTCGCATCCGCAGATCTTGATCGACATCGTGTTGCGATCCGAATTGACTGGACGTCAATGACAAGTAGCTACGAACGATCGGAGTCAGGTAAGCGTCCACCAACGCGGTTTCGGCTCGAAGCACGGCTTTGATTTTTGGTGATACTTGACTGCTAATGCAAACGCAATGAAAACCGACGTCGTTTGCAATTCGTTCTATGACGAGCTCGTGCGCTGGGTTGCAATACGAATGAAGGAGGCAAACGGCAAGGGACCGGATGCCTGCTTGGAAAAGTTCGCGAAGGGAATGTTCGGTCGCCTGCAGATCGATGGGGCGGAGGACGGAACCGTCCGCGGACAAGCGTTCGTCGATTTCAACGACGCAATGATGAAGTGGAATGCGTTTACGAACCGCTAATGCAAACAGATCAGGCCTCTCTTGATATCCAATGCGAACCAAATCCGCAAAGCCCCTGGTCGTAACCAAGGCACATCGCTCGCCATTGCGAGTCAGCAGAGCATTGGTACCTCGGGTTGTTCCCAGCCGCACATCCAACGGAGGCAGTGGTTTCGACAGGTTGCATGCAAGCAGCAATCGTGCAGCCAAAACGGGTGCCTCGATACCGGCTACCAATTCGAAACGAATCCACGATCGCCTTTGAAAGGCCCCATTGATATCATCGACTACCTCTTTTCTCTCGATGGAGAACGCCCCTGAGCTTGCATCGAATCCTGTGCAACGGTGGGTCGCGACAACCCCGCCCAGGTCGTCAAGCCATCGCACGTTTGCTCCGATCCAAAATCCATCGGGATCAATGCAACGCGTTGAGTCGATGAAGGTATTTTCTTTGAGCCAACTTTCCGCAGTTCCTTTCACCACGCCGCTGCTCAAAACTTTCGTGTTGAGTCTTTGGCCAGAAGGAAGCACTACGAAGCAATCCGTAAACGTCCCACCAACGTCACACCAAACCTGAGGCAGTTTTGAACTCACTGATATTCGCTCCAGAGGGCGTCACTAATGAAAAGGCCCGCGCGGTAGTGAAACTCGTCAAGAGTTTCGGTCGTTTGAGCGATGCAACCGAAAGTCTTGACGACTTTCGCTACACAAAACCGTGTTTTGAGCAGCGCATGATGCTGCACAGCTGAGATTGTATCCTGGAACCGATTCCGCACGAATCCGGTGTCGCTTAATTTCATGGGCTCTGGCTTTGCGGTGAACTTTGAGTCATTATTACCCTGGGATTGGATGGGCTCTGACCGCTACTGGAAACTGGTTGGTGTACCGGCTTTAGCCGGAATGGCGCTGAATTAAGCCTGCACGCGGAGAGGAAGTTGTAAAACTTCCTTGAGTTTGAGGCACCCCAGGAACTCTTACGAGACTCCATGACTCGCTATCCGGCTGAAGCCGGTACACCAACGAGGGGCAACGCGCGGACACTGACGATAGTCTTTTTTTTACAGCAAATTTTTATTGGAAAGTAACTTATGACAGGATGGGCCATTATTGGTTGCGGAATGATTGCCAAGTTTCACGCAAAAGCGATTGCAGAAATCAAGGGTTCCAAGTTGGTAGCGTGCCATAGTCGCTCCATCGAAAAAGCGAACGAGTTTGCCGCCGCCTTTGGGGGGACCGGTTACGACGATCTTCGAAAGATGTTGGCTAATCCTGCAGTCGATGTCGTTACCATCTGTACCCCGAGTGGTGCCCACCTCGAACCTGGACTTGAGGCAGCTAGGGCAGGCAAGCACGTTTTGGTTGAAAAGCCCTTGGAAGTGACGACTGCACGCTGCGACAAGTTGATCGATGCCTGTTCGAAGGCGGGTGTCCAGCTTGGCACCATTTTTCCGTCGCGTTTTCACAAATCGGCTCAGCTCATGAAGTCGGCTGCGGAACAGGGGCGGTTCGGCACCATTTCGTTGGCGGCGGCTTACGTTAAATGGTTTCGTACTCAAGCTTATTACGACAGCGGCAAGTGGCGAGGAACTTGGGAACTCGATGGCGGCGGAGCCTTGATGAACCAGGCCATTCATAGTGTCGACTTGCTTTTGTGGCTTATGGGACCGGTCAAATCCGTTTCCGCAATGACAGCATTACGAGCCCATGAACGGATTGAAGTTGAGGATGCCGCCACTGCCATTCTGGAATTCGAGTCGGGAGCCTTGGGAACCATTGAGGCAACGACGGCTGCTTATCCTGGGACGCTCAAGCGAATCGAGATCGCGGGGGCACTTGGTTCCGCCACCCTTGAGGAAGAAGCGATCAAGCAATGGAGTTTTTCGAAAGCGATCAAGAGCGATGCAAAAATCTTGGAGCAGATGACGAGCAACGTAACCGGAGGTGGAGCTTCGGACCCAGCGGCCATTGGGCATAAAGCGCATCGTGATCTTTTCATTAACTTCTTACATGGCATCAAGAAAGGCTTGCCTTGTTCGATCGATGGACTGGAGGGCCGTAGGAGCGTCGAACTAATTACCTCCATCTACAAGGCCGCCAAGCGGGGGACTCGAATCCGCCTTTGAGGCCGCTGAGGAAAACCGCAGTGCAAAAATGTAAAGTTCATTGCTTAATTCTAAATTCAGGTTCCGATAAGACTTTTAGAAATCAAAAAAATTCGATCCCTACGGAATTTTCGGGGCAAAACGAGTTGAACAATGCTGGGGGCAGCGCGGTTCATTCGCGAAATTCCGTGGGGATCGTTTTTTTATCTTCCGACTTGGCCCAGTGCCCATCTTTCTCAAGTCCGAACAATCGATTTTCTAGACACCTTACGACCTATTCGGTCAATACTTTAATCGATCAGTCGCTATTTTTCGTGCATGGCTTCGAATTGGTCTCCATAGTTACGCTTTGGCTATCATTTTGTGAGCAACCTACAGCTCCCATTCATGGGAGAAATCCATGTACAATCTCAACTCTACGCAATCCAAATCGCATTCGGTTCCTTTTCGCCCGACCGTTTTGCCTAATGTAGAGGCACAGTCAAGTCTAGAGCCACAGCCCACGCAATCGGCGTTACAGGCCTTAGATTCCGCTTCGCAGTGGCTCATGGATGTGCAATCGCCAGTGGTCAGCGCACCAAAGCTCAGCGTGATCATTCCTGCGTACAACGAAGCCAAAACGCTTCACCAAGTCATTGAGTCTGTCTTGGCATTGGACATTGAAAAGCAGTTGATCATCGTGGATGATGGCAGCTCCGACGGTACCAGAGAAGCGATCGCAGCATTGCGAGAGAACGACGGAATCACGGTCGTTCTTCATGAGAAAAATCAGGGCAAAGGCGCTGCCATTCAGTCGGGGATTCGGCTGGCGACAGGGGACATCGTCATTGTTCAAGACGCCGACTTGGAATATGACCCAAAAGACATCCTGAAAGTCATTAAACCGATTTTGGACGGCGAATCCGATGTGGTTTACGGTTCAAGGTATTTAGCCAACTCGCATCAAGACCAGTCGGCATTGCATCGCTTCGGTAACGCCTGCTTGACCGGGTTTAGCAACTGGATGACGAACCAGAGTTTGACCGACATGGAGACTTGCTACAAAGCGTTTCGGCGGGAATTGATTCAGGGAATTCGAATTGAGCAGCGAAGATTTGGCTTCGAACCTGAGATTACCGCTAAATTGGCGAAGAAGAAAATAGTGATCCGTGAAGTGCCCATTTCCTACAGGAGTCGATCCTGGCAAGAAGGCAAAAAAATCGGAGTAAAGGATCTGATCAGCACACTTTACTGCATCGTGCGTTACCGGTTCCAACGGTAGACTCGCCGCCAACTGTTGATTTTGTTTAACCGTTAGCCCAATGCGTACGTGTTCTTGATTCTACGTGCAGGTCCAGCTGATTGGTAAACTTGACCATGAGTCAAAACGCTCGAAGTTTCGGTTTTCTTTAGTTGACGTGTTGACGGTGCCTGAAAGGTGGTTTCGCCCGAAGGTTCCTACGTGGACACCCGTCAATTGGAATTGTCCGCTATGTCGTTCAGTCGGTTATTTAGTCTGCGACCAAGCCGTCCGATAGAACATCCTACCTAACTCGAACTTGCTTGGAAGCAGCGCGGCAACGCGAACGAAAAGAGAGTCGTGTTTTGTAACGCACATGGGTTTTGGAACGATACTCCAGCAGCATGGGTGGTTTGAATTGCCTAAGTTTACGAACATTCGGGAAATTGTTGAGGAAGAGATTTGCAACAAGAACCAACTACTTCCGAAGGCTTTTCCCCTAACCGAAAAACTACTACGTAAGCAGGGTAATCCCTGCGGAATTTTTTACTGTCTACATGGCCCTCGCAGCATTCGATTGACTGCGGTCTTTGATATCGAGACTGCAAGGGTACTGTTTTCTGACTCCACTGGCCAAAGAGCTGGAATTCGTTGCGTCAAGGACTTAGTT
>CANHVO010000444.1 GCA_947463915.1 Planctomycetaceae bacterium | reverse complement strand
TTTACCCTAGTGGTCTCCCTTGGTCGCACGCAATACTTCGTCCATACTGGTTGTTCCCTCGATCGCCTTACGAAAGGCATCGTCTCGCAAAGTCAACATACCATTCTTTAACGCCGCCTTCTTGATTTCAAAGCTGCTCGCTCGATCGTGCGCTAGCTGACGCACATCTTCCGTCGTCGCCAATAGCTCGTAAATACCGAAACGACCAGCGTATCCGAGGTTTCGACAAGCTCGACAACCGGTTGGCCGAAACAATGGCTTGCCGTCCAGCTTTTCCCAAGGAAAATCGCGAGGCACATCCTCCGGTGTGGGATGATATTCTTGCTTGCATTCCACGCACAACCGGCGAACCAGTCGTTGCGCCATGATCCCCTCAACCGTACTTGCCACCAGAAACGGTTCAATTCCCATATCGACGATACGAGTAAAAGCACTCGCGGCATCGTTGGTGTGCAATGTACTAAAGACCGTATGGCCCGTCAGCGAGGCTTGAATTGCATTTTCCGCAGTCTCAGCATCGCGGATTTCACCGACGAGGACAATGTCGGGGTCATGTCGCAGGATACTTCGGAGCGAAACCGCAAACGTCAAACCGATCTTCGGGTGAACCTGGATTTGATTGATACCATCGAGTTGGTACTCGACAGGGTCCTCGGTAGTGATAATCTTGTTTTCGGGCGACTTGATTTCGAGCAACGAACTGTAGAGCGTTGTCGTTTTGCCAGAACCGGTCGGTCCTGTTACCAAGATGATCCCGTGCGGAAGCCGAATCAACTCGCTAAAAAGTTTGTAGGTAGCATCACCCATCCCGAGATTGCGAAGATCGAACTTCATCGATCCCTTATCGAGAATACGCATGACCAAGCTTTCGCCGTGAATCATCGGAATCACCGAAAGCCGAATGTCGATCTCACGACCGTGCACTCGAAGCTTGATGCGCCCGTCCTGAGGCAAACGCTTTTCGGCAATGTTCAAGTGCGCCATGATCTTGAGACGCGAGATGATGGCCGCTTGGAAACGATTGATTTCCGGTGGAATCGCCTGTGTATGCAAGATACCGTCGATTCGATATCGCACTACGATACCGGCCGATTGAGACTCGATATGAACGTCGCTAGCACGCGTATCGATGGCTTCTACCAAGAGCTCGTTTACTAGCCGAACAACCGATGCCTCTTGGGCTTGTTCGCCAAGTTCGCTACCGTCCGCTTCGATCTTTTCCAACAACTCGATCTCGGCATCTTCGTCCGATTTCGAGGCCATTAGCCCCTCGACCGTTTCACTACCTACACCAAGATGCTTCTTGACGAGTTTCGCGATCTCATTTTTCTCAGCAACCAAGGGGACAACGGCTAGGCCGGTTGCCGCCGAGGCTTCGTCGAGCGCATACAAGTCCAATGGGTTGCTTGTCGCAACGAAGAGTTGCCCCCCCTCTCGCTTGACAGGAAACAATGCGTGCCGGTAGATGAGTTTGAGCGGGAAGGACTGCAACAGCGTAAGGTCGACGTTGGCTTCTCGAAGATCAATGAAATCCAAACCGAACTCTTCAGCAACGACCTTGAGTGCTTCTTCTTCTTTTGCAAACCCCGCCTTGATTATGCTGTCAAGAATACCGCTACCGTTGGCGGTAGCTCGAGATTGCTGCAGTTGTTCTCGGTTGATCAAACCGCGACGGAGTAGGATTTCGCCAGCTTCTGTAATCATGAGATCAATTGGACTTTATTTGTTTGTACAAAAATGGTGCTGAGCCAGGAAGGCAAATCGTACCGTAGGATGGGACCATTGTCCCGTCCGTTTATTTGATTCGTTCGGGACAAGATCCCAAACGACAACTGCTATCTCGCAAACTGCCCATCGCCTAATTAGCGACCGCCACGTCCTCCACGTTGGCCGCCCATACCTTGACCACCGCCGCCTTGGGTACCTTGACCGCCAAAACCGCGTCCGCCGAATCCGCCCGGCGCACCACCACCGAATCCACCAGGTGTGCCGCCACCAAATCCACCGGGTGCACCACTACCAAATCCACCGGGGGCACCACCACCCATTCCACGATTCCTAAACTGTTGGAAAAAATCTGCAGGGTTGGCTCCAGCAGCTGGGGCTGCTGGACTCGCTGAATTTGGAGCGGCTGCTGTTGTCTTCACATTGGCGCCAAACGCGGACTTCAAAGCGTTTTGCATCAAGGTCGTATTCACTTCGGCCGGCATTTGCATGACTACCACATCCGCAGCATCGTCTTCTGATGCCTGGTCCATTTGCGAGACAAGGTTTTCAACATCCGCGAACAGGGTCGGAGTCGCTACAACAATCAGAGCGTTGTTCTTCTTGTCTGAGCTTACGGTCATCGTTTGCTCCTTGAGCTCACTCTGAGCATTGCCGCCGCCTCCCCCCCCTCGTCGTCCACCACCACCGATCAGAGCCAAGAACTGTTCAGGGGACGGTTGTCGCTGCGCACCACCAGCACTTGCAGGCTGAGCAATGCGGTCCGCAAAAACCTCCTTCACAACCGCTTCCACTTCCGAGACGGGGATGTATTGAATAGGGATAGATTTAGGAGTGCCCCGTGTTAAGTTCTGAACACCTGAATCTGCAATGTCGATCAACTCAATGAGATCCTCGACCATTTGCATGTCGGTGCTGTTGCCTTGAACCCAAAGTGCGTTCAATCTTGGATCAGGGGTGATTACTACGGTTCCGGTTGTAGAAGCACCTGAAACCGTTGTGCTTGCAGAGGCATTGCTTCCACCGCCACCGCCGCCAAATAGCCCTCCGAGAAGGCCGCCACCCAGAACGCTTGAGGCAACATCGCCGATCAAACCTCCGCCGCCACCGCTGCCACTAGCCTGCTCGCCCGCGATAATGCTCTTGATCAAGTCGGCAGCAGCAAGAGCCTTGATGTGCTGCAGTACAAACACGGCTGGTTGAGCTGGCGTATTTGCCATTTGCCCCTGAGCAATTTTGTACAACCGATTGAACTCTTTGAGCGCTTCCGGATTGTCGCTAGTAATGATCAACCCATTTGGGCCGCGGCGGATTACTATGTCATCACCAAGAACGGTGGCCTGTGAGTCTTGTGCGTTTGCGACAGCTTTAGCCTGAGATACATCGCCATCGTCTTGGGTTGCAACATACTTGGCAAACGAACTCTTGGCGGCCTTGTTCTTCGATGCGCTCTTGTCCCCCTTAGAATTCTTGATCGCTTTTGCAGGCTCTTCGACGGAATTGCTATCTGCTTTTTTCGCTTCACCCGCCGGCAAGACCATTCGAAACTTTGTCTTGCTCTTCGTTGCCTGCATCAGCATTTCGATCTGGTCCAACATCCGATCAGCCGACTTGCCTTTGAGCGGCACTAGAAGAATACCGTCGAGCGGGCTTTCCGCCTCTGGACTGGACTCCTCCACAGTGGATAACATCGCCCTGATCTGTTCCGTTTCCTGCTTGGTCCCTTTTACCATGATTCTGCGAGCCACAGCATCACCGTAAAATATAGGCCCCTTCGCAGTCGTTGCGTCTTTGCTTTGCTTGCCGAAGAATTTTTCCAAAGTCAGAATCGCAGCCTGAGTGTCAAGTCGCGACAATTGAATAACTTCGAAATCGCTGCTCTGCCCCGCGAGCTCGGCAATGATGTCGTCGATTCGCTTGTGGTCTTCTTCTGTCGCCAACGCAAGAATGTTACTCGTCTTCGGATCGAGCGAAAGCTTCATGTTCAACTGGCCAGCAAAGGTCGATTGGAGAACATCCATGGTCGTGGTTGGATCGGAACCCAATAGCCGGTGGCTCTTGAATTTTGGTTGTTCGACAGAGGCGGTTTTGACCGCTTCGCTCGTCGGCTTGACGTCGATCTCAAGGGTAATGTCTCTCAGCTTTTGGAGTTTATCTGCTGAACCGGTCGCAAAGATCGTATTGCCAAAGGTGTCCGTGGACATGCTCAAGTCCTCTGAAGTATTGATCCCGTCCTTCAGTTGCAACAATGGTCTTGCAATGACAAGCACTTCATCAGCGCTAACGTATTTCAATGCGATCTTTTCAATCTTCTTCGTTCGAGTTCCACCAGCAATCAATTCGCGAATGATTCGGAGTTTGCCCGCCGTCTCACAAACAACAATCTGCCCAGCGGTTGGCAACGGCACAATGGAACCAGTCGGACCGATGAGCAAGTTGACTTCACGCTCAATCTCCTCAACAGTTGATCGCTCGATCGAGAAGACACAGGAAACGATCTCATAGTTTCCTCGCTTGTCCAGATCTTCTGGCAACACCAATTCAGACAACTCTCGGACCAACAATTTTGTGACTGCAGCCGATTCACCGCTACCCAAATCCACACTGATCAGGATGCGATTCTTCTTGACCAAAGTGTAGCCCCTACCAAGCAAGACGCCGTTCATCACATCCATTGCCTCAGCGACAGTGTAGCGACGAAACGGGTCACGATACGTAAACGTTCCGACAGGGTACGAATCGGCCTGCAGGCTCAACTCTGCTTCTTTCGCAAGCCACTTCAAAACTTCGCTCCAAGGCGTGGCATTGAAATTGATAACGAGACCCTCCGGAGGTCCAGCCATTGGAGCTTGTGCTTGAACCGTTCCGCCTGGTGCACTTTGCTTTCCGTCAGCAACACTTTCGGTACCTTCCTTGCTTGTCTCGCTCGCCGCAGGCTTGCCGACCAATGTCTGCCACGCAATTTTCTGGGAATCATCCAAGACAGCCATGATCCGGTTATTGATTTCGACAGCCGCTTTCGTCCGGCCCAATTCTCGATCAAGAATCGATTTACCCTCAAGCACATTTCGGATTTTGGCGATTTGCTCGTCGCTAACCCCCATCAAGCCAGCTACTTCCGGATCGATCAGGGCAACTGGCCCAAGCTTTTGTAGTCGCCACATTTCTGCTTTGGATCGCTGGGCATCTGTCAAAAAAGCCAAACCCTGCCGTTCCACGAGCCGGATATTTTCGGCTTTTTTGGCTCGCTGTTCGGCCGATGGAAGCTGGCGAATCTGAGCAGAAAACGTCAACGCTTGACTCTCGTGCTGTTTGATAAGCGATTCAAGCCGATCCAATTGATCTTGGGTTAAGCCGAGCTCTGCCGCATTTCCAGGTTCCGTTATTGCAGCCAAAATCCCAACAAGATCCGGGCTTCCGGACGCTTGCAAGGTCGCGGCGCCAGAGGAAATCAACGCGAAAAAGGCCAGCAAAGTGTGTCTGAGTAGGGTTCTAATTTGCATAGAAATGCTTGGGTTGGTTCGCGTTTCGCGAATAAATGATCTAATCGCCATCGAATTGACTCTAGTTAATCGACAACCAATGGCTAGATGCGAGCGAGCGGGTAGAAGCAATTAGTTCGGCTTCTCAAGCAAAATATTGGGTTGAGGCGGATTGTACCGGCGTCGAACGCTGATCTAGCCCCTCCTATAACCCCAAAAAACAAAATAAGTTCCGCACGCTGGTGTCCCGGCTTCAGCCGGCTGCGATCTGATCGCCTAAAGGAATACGCCAATACTAAACCGACTGAAATAAGGATGGCTAGCCAAAAACAATCTTGCTAACTTACACAGGTAATATTCCAAGCAACCCGGAAAAACCCTCGCAAAACGCGGAAATA
>CANHVO010000443.1 GCA_947463915.1 Planctomycetaceae bacterium | reverse complement strand
ACTTTTCCACTACGCCGGAAATGATTGTTGGGGGAAGGGGGCGGTGTGCGCGCAAAAAGCTAAATCTGTGTAAAATGGCCCGCGTCAACAAAAACGGCTATCGGAAATACATTTCCAGTCACCGTATGAATAATCCGGGTTAAACGAAATGCATTTGAAAACGTATTAAATCAACAGCCCGCTAGCCTAGAAGCAAACCGACAGGCTAGAAGCCTATCCCACGGTCCGTTCGGCGACGAGGCAGTATTCTCGGCGGTTATGAGCTAATTGTCTGGCTTCAACGCGATCAAAGCCCCACGCCCTGACGCGTTCGAGATGCTGTGGGATCTCTTTCGCGTGTTCCCAAGTAGAAAGCTTGATCGTGAGGATTAAGCCGCGAAATTTTGAGGTCGGATAAGTCACGATCGCTTCTACGGTATCGAGCGTATAATTCGGAGCAACGTTGGCATCGCAGATGAG
This sequence comes from Planctomycetaceae bacterium, assembly GCA_947463915.1. Lineage (GTDB taxonomy): Bacteria > Planctomycetota > Planctomycetia > Pirellulales > Pirellulaceae > JBKCUI01. Next base: position 5,159 of record CANHVO010000443.1, on the reverse strand, counting down.
ATAGCGAAACGTTTTGAACAATCGGCGCTTTACTTGTTGGGATTTGGATCGCCAATGTTCAAAGCGAGGGTTGCCTGCAATGGAATCGTCCATGTCGGCTGGATCGATACCGACAACTTGTGCGCCGAGGTCTAAGAGTCGTTGACATGCCCCCCCAGGTGACGATCCGATTTCTACGACTCGATCTCCAGGTTGAAAAGGCAATCGACTCCACGGGATGGCTTCTGAGATCTTGAGGTAGGCGCGACTGATCATGTTTTCAGGAATAGGAACGGCATACACACCGCCGGGCCAGCCGTCAGATTCGGTTTGGACGGGTTTGGCTGCGACCCACCATCGATTGGGTTCGAGCAGGATGACTTCCAGGAGTTTGGTTCCGACTTTCGCGATGCTGTTGACGGTTTGGCTTCGCGGGTCGTTGCGGGCAAGGAGAGCTTTTTGAAATTGTTCTGCAATCGATTCAGCCAGGACGGAGCGACCTGGTTCGAATCCATTCCAACCTGGTTGTGCGACGTCGCGCTGCCAAACGTGTAAACACTCCCAATCGTATGACAGGTATTGGTTCAGGATTTGGTCGATCAGTTCCGTCGAGTTATCACCGTCGAATTTGCCGAGAGCGTGTCCACAGGCGCGGATCAGCGGTGATTGCGGAAGGGATCGCGACCAAGCGGGGGTGTCCAATTCGGATTTGAGGGTAACGAATCCTTTTTGGGAAAAGGAAAGTCGGTAAGGGCCCTCGGGTTCGCAAAGCTGAGCCTTGATCGTCGCTTCGGCGCCGTGTTGGCACGAAAAATAAACGTAGGGACTGTGAAGCGTATCGGTCATTGAATGAGTAAAGGCTTTGTCGTAGAGATCGGGTGGTGCGGATAAAGCGCACGGAGCAGCCTAGTGAGAATAGTCGAAAAAAGTCCTGGAGGAAGCCATCCGCAATCTCAGGAAAGCAGCTACGAGGTCAGGGAGGAAGGTTAAGATTTGAGTCGTTATCGAAGAAAAGACCATAATAATGACACTTTGGCAGTGGACGATTCCGCATGGGCTAGCCTATAAATAGCGGATAGAAAAGAGGGGAGAGGCGACATTTCCTTCTTTTGGTATTCGATATTTCACGTAGAAGATGCTTGAAGGAATCACTTAACCGAACTTTATGGCAAAAAAAGAAGAAGCATTCGAAGTTGAAGGAACGGTCACGCAAGCCTTGGCGAACACGCGTTTTCGCGTTCAGTTGGAGACGGGATCGGAAGTACTGGCCCACGTCGCAGGCAAAATGCGGAAGAATTTCATTCGTATCGTGCCTGGGGATAAAGTTCGTGTCGAGCTATCACCTTATGACCTGACAAAAGGTCGCATCGTATTTCGAGAGCGGTAAGCATCGTTTTAGCAATTACCATGGCGACCAGGCATGGATCGCCTTCTTTTTTCGGCTGGAAAAAGTTCGGGTTTGTCGTGTGTGGGCGGTTATTTTTAGGGGTCCGCTAAAACTCCTATCTACGGTCTTGGGCGAATCGTCTATAGTTAGCCTCTAATTCGTGAGCAATTTGCCAATTTTACCAAGGGTTGGCGGTCTGCCTCGAATTGTTCTAGCCCAAAGTCAATCCAATTCAAGTCTGTCAATTCCGAGTCAATGGAGCCTTGTTCATGAAGTTTAGATGGTTATCTGCAGCAGTTTGCACTGCCACCCTTGGGTTGGCGACTTTTCAATCACCTGACCAGTGTTTCGCCCAGGGGAAGACGGCACCGAAAGCTGCAGCAGAAGCTGTTGCCGATGATTCCAACGGTGCGGTGGTCGTGGTCGCGTTGAATTCGATCGATTCGCTACTCCCAAACATTCAGCACGTAGCCAGAATGGTAGGTGCTGGTGCTGCGACGGGTACGATGACGACGATTGTGAACCAATTCGCCGGCGGCTTGGATAAGGCTCGCCCGATTGGTATTTTTGTCAACATGGACGAAAACAACCAACCGTCCGCGGTCGGCTGTTTACCAGTCGAGGACCTCGAAGAATTTTTCGAACAATTGAGCTCGGTGGTCGGCGAGCCAGAGGACCTTGGTGACGGCCTCTATCAAATCAATGTTGGCCCTGGAGTTTACGCCAAGAAAATTGGCACTTGGTTGTACGTTGGGCAAAGCGAAGACGCGCTGTCGGATTTGCCAGATGACATGGGCAATGTGTTGCCTAAGATGATCAAAAACTACGACGTTCGAATCCAAGTAAATCCTCAGAATATTCCTGAGGAAATCATCGAGTTCGTCACGAGCCAGATGCAAGCTGGTATGGACCAAGCCGCAAATGGCGGAAACATGGATGCCGACGATGCGGAAGCCGCACGTGAAGCTTCCCAACAAGCGATTGAGCAGATCGAAGAAGCCATTGATGGCACCGAAAAACTAGTCATTGGCTTGGCCATCAATAAACAAGAGAAGAAGACGATTTTGGACTTTGGAACCCAGTTCGTGGCGGATTCCAAGTTCGCAAAACAAATTGAAAAGATGAAGACGAGCAAGACCACCGTCGCAGGTACTGTCCAAGACAGTTCGATGTTGGGAATGCAATCCTTCCAGCTTGTTGGTCCAGAAGAAATTGCACAGCTAGAGAAGTCTCTTGATTCCGGCCTAAAGACAGCCTTGAAAGATGCTGACGAAGGCATCAAAAAATTGGCCGAAAAGGCGGTTGATATCTTGGTTGAGAGCGCCAAGCTCGGCAAATTGGAAACCGGCGTTGACGTTAGTGTCGAAAGCGGTTTGAGCATTGTTTCAAGCATTTCCGTTGCCGATGGAGCCAAGATCGAAGCGCTTGCCACCGAAGTTGCAGCTGAGCTGGCCAAGGAAAAGGCCCCGGTACAGTTGAAGATCAACTCTGGCAAACATGCTGGTTTTAATCTGCATTCGGCGACGATTCAGTTGCCACCAGACGCCGCCGAGGCCGCAAAGAAGATGTTTGGTGACCAAGTGACGATTGCGATCGCAACTGGTCCGAAGTCGGTTCATATCGCTGTGGGCAAGACATGTGATGCTAGCGTCAAGAGCGCAATCGATCGATCGGCTGCCAAGCCATCTGCGCCAGCGGAAATGATCAAGATGCGATTGGTTCTGTCGCAATTGCTCAGCTACATTCAATCCATCGAAGCGACTCCTGTCTCCGAAGCCATGCTTGGGGCAGCCACAACAGGAAACGATCGCATCATGGTTGATAGCCAAACTGTCGAGCGAGGAGCCGTCGTTCGTTTGTCGATCGAAGACGGTGTGATGAAAGCGATTGCAGCCGGCGTCAAAGCAGGACGCGACGGCGGCGGATTCTAGTGCTCTAAGGCGAGCAGCGGGTTCCAATTCACCTAGCACGGCGCGCAAGCTGGTGAATTGGATAGTGGATTCACTAGCTTGCGTTTCGTGCTAAGTTAGTTTTCAGGCTACCGCTCGCCTAAGAGATCGTTCAATGAGTCGCCCTCCTTTTTGGAGGGCGACGGAGGCCAATATACCTAGGACGACGCGCAAGCTAGTGAACAGGAAAGTAAATTCACGAGCTTGCGCGTTTTGAAGTTGCCCTGTATTGAGAAATGTAGCTGAATTCCTGAGAATTCAGACACTTTGCAATTAAGACGCGGCCAGAATTCTCACGAATTCTGCTACGAAATCACAAGTGTGCAACTTCAAAACTTGTGCGTCGTAGGAAGTTAGTCTTCGTGCTGCCGCTCGCCTTAGGAGGGCGACTGTTTTTGATAACGACCCCTATTGGGAGCGTTAGAGAGTGAAGAGCAAAAAGCAAATGGTCTATTCTGAATACTGAACAAATGTCCGATGATATTCTTGATCGATTGATGGCCGAGCTTCATCATCGAGTTGCAGAGCTGCCCGAGGGGTCCTACACAACAAAACTACTTCAGGGTGGTATTCCCAAGATGGGAAGCAAAATCCTGGAAGAGGCCAATGAAGTGATCGAAGCCGCTGGCGAACCTGGTGATGCTGGTGTCGAGCATACGATTCGTGAAGCATGCGATGTGCTGTTTCATTTGTGGGTACTGTTGGCCAGTCGTGGCATCGATGTCGATTCGCTACGTCGCGAGTTGGAACGACGCGAAGGGGTTTCGGGATTGGAAGAAAAACGTAGACGTGGTCAGGGGAGTGCATCGTGAACGCAGAGGTAAATCATCTTCGAATTGGTATTCCGAGCAAAGGTCGATTGAGTGAGCTTGCGACGGAATTGCTTTTGCAGGCCGGACTCAACTTTCGCCGTCAAGATCGATCGCTGTTTGCTCGTGTCAGCAGTATGCCGGTCGAAATCACATTCTTACGCACGGACGACATACCGACTCTCTGCGCCGAGGGTGCAATTGACTTAGGAATCACCGGTAGCGATTTGGTTCAAGAAGCGAACGCCGAGGTTCAAGTCCGTATGAAGCTTGGCGTGGGACGCTGCCGACTTGCCATTTGTGTGCCGACACATTCCGACGTGCAGCAGCCAAGTCAGCTTGCAGGCAAAAGGGTTGCAACGAGCTTTCCAAGCACAACCCAACGATTCCTTGAACAACACGGTGCACCTGTGCATTTAGTAAAGCTCAATGGGTCGGTGGAAGTCATGATTTCATTGGGGGTCGCGGATGCGATCGTGGATTTGGTTGAAACGGGCAGCACACTTGCTGCGAACCAATTGCGAATTCTTACTGAGATTGGTCAGTACGAGACGGTGTTGATTCAGAGTCCTGCATGCAAGGATCAAGTGACTGCGGACCGCATTGTTCGTCGATTGGAAGGGGTCGTGATTGCTCGCGATTATTCGTTGCTAGAGTACAACATTCCGCGGGAAAAATTAGCTGCAGCGGAAGCGGTCACGCCCGGCTTTACTTCGCCAACGGTAACGAGTCTAGAGGATAGCGGTTGGTGTGCAGTGCGCGCGATGGTCAAGAGCAGCGATGTGATTCCCATCATGGAAAAGCTGGAGGCGTTAGGAGCCTTGGCGATTCTTGAGATGTCGATCAACAACTGCCGACTTTAGTCGTTTAACAGCTAGCCGCAGGCGTACTGCGATTCTTTTGGTAGTACGCCTACGGCTGACTGTTAAACCCGGATTATTCATACGGTGACTGGAAATGTATTTCCGATAGCCGTTTTTGTTGACGCGGGCCATTTTACACAGATTTAGCTTTTTGCGCGCACACCGCCCCCTT
>CANHVO010000442.1 GCA_947463915.1 Planctomycetaceae bacterium | reverse complement strand
AATCGTTTTACACTTGTGCAAAAGCCATCGAGCGGTGCGTTAATCTTCTTTAGAGCTACCTAAAAGCGAAAAAAACACCCAAAACACCCCTATGCCGTGTTGAAGGTTCATTAAGGAATGGTTAGGTTTACGCTTAACGCAACCTGGATTCCCTCGTTTTTAGGAAAAAGACTAATGCATAATCGTGGAATGAATGCAAAGGCAATCAGCGCCATCGCTATTGTCTTGCTAGGCGGATTTTTGCTCTCAGCAAACGCCCTTGGCCAAGCGGACGATGTGACTTCACCGGCACCGGTGGAGGCGGTTACGCATGCACCTGGCGGCGAAGCGAACTTGATTCTTCCCGATCTCGGGAAAGTCTCTTTCTTTGGCATACCTGGGACGTACTTGCTGTACGGCGGGCTCGTCGTTTGCGTCGCCGGTTTGTACTTCGGAATGCGCATCTACCGTGAGCTCCAAAACATGCCCGTTCACTCTACCATGCTCGAGGTCTCTGAATTGATCTATGAGACGTGCAAAACGTATCTGGTCAATCAAGGCAAATTCATGGCCGTCCTCTGGGCCTTCATCGCAATTGTGATCGTGATGTACTTCGGTTGGCTACTAGAAATGACGGCGTTCAAGGTTGGAATCATCGTCTGCTTTAGTATCGTTGGAATCCTAGGAAGTTATGGTGTGGCTTGGTTTGGAATCCGCGTCAATACATTTGCTAATTCTCGGACCGCTTTCGCAAGTCTCAAGGGGCTGCCTTATCCGGTCTACGCGATTCCAATCAAAGCTGGAATGAGCATCGGCATGATGCTGATCAGCGTCGAGCTTTTGATCATGCTTTGCATTCTGTTGTTTGTTAACGAAAAGTACGCGGGCTCTTGCTTCATCGGTTTTGCGATCGGTGAAAGCCTCGGGGCCGCGGCCTTGCGAATCGCGGGTGGTATCTTTACGAAGATCGCCGACATCGGCTCCGACTTGATGAAGATCGAATTCAAAATCAAAGAAGATGATGCTCGGAATCCGGGGGTAATTGCGGACTGCACCGGCGACAATGCTGGAGACTCAGTCGGTCCAAGTGCCGACGGTTTCGAAACGTATGGTGTCACAGGCGTGGCTTTGATCACCTTCATTCTGCTGGCTGTGAATTCCAAGTCCGCCGGTGCTGAGTACGCGACCATTCAAGTTCAATTGCTGGTCTGGCTGTTCGTCATGCGTGTCATGATGATCGTCGCCTCGTTTGTTTCTTACTTCATCAACGAAAAATGGACTCAGGCCAAGTACGCAACGGCTGCCAAGATGGACTTCGAAATGCCTCTGACACGTTTGGTTTGGATCACTAGCCTCATTTCGATCGCCATTACCTATGCCGTATCGTACGTTATGATTCCATCGTTGTCCGGAAACAATCAGCTTTGGTGGCAGCTATCGACGATCATTTCGTGCGGAACATTTGCTGGAGCCCTGATTCCTGAACTGGTCAAAGTGTTTACCTCGACAAGTTCGAAGCACGTGAAAGAAATCGTGACCTCGAGCCGCGAGGGCGGTGCATCGCTGAACATCCTTTCCGGATTGGTAGCGGGCAATTTTTCTTGCCTTTGGCTGGGTGCGGGTATCGTCGGTTTGATGGCCATTTCCTATGGCATTTCAACGCAGGGGCTCGGTAAGCTCATGGAGGCCGAGGCGGTCTTTGCGTTCGGTTTGGTTGCCTTCGGATTCCTGGGCATGGGGCCAGTGACCATTGCTGTGGATTCGTATGGACCCGTTACCGACAACGCGCAAAGCGTCTTCGAACTATCCCTTATCGAACAAGTGCCCAACATTCACGCACAGCTCAAATCAGAGTATCAAATCGATGCGAATTTCGAAGAAGCCAAGTACTTGCTCGAAGAGAACGATGGGGCCGGGAATACGTTTAAGGCGACAGCCAAGCCCGTGCTGATCGGAACAGCAGTCGTCGGTGCGACCACGATGATTTTCTCGATCATCATGTCGTTGACACATGGTCTGACGACCGATCAAGAGAAGCTGTCCTTGCTGTACGCTCCGTTCGTGTTGGGGCTCATCTCCGGCGGCGCCATTATCTATTGGTTCACAGGTGCATCCATTCAAGCCGTCACCTCGGGAGCTTATCGAGCGGTCGAGTTTATCAAGGCCAACATCAAACTGGACGGTGTCACCAAAGCTTCGGTGGAAGACAGCAAGCGGGTTGTGGCCATCTGCACTCGGTTTGCCCAACTGGGGATGTTCAATATTTTCATGGCCGTCTTCTTTATCACGCTAGGCCTAGCCTTCATCGAACCGTTCTTCTTTGTTGGCTACCTATTCTCAATCGCAATCTTCGGGCTCTATCAAGCGATCTTCATGGCCAATGCGGGCGGAGCTTGGGACAACGCTAAGAAGATTGTGGAAGTGGAGCTTAAGCAAAAGGGGACTCCATTGCACGATGCGTGCGTGGTTGGCGATACGGTCGGCGATCCGTTCAAGGACACTTCAAGCGTGGCTTTGAATCCGGTGATCAAGTTCACGACCCTCTTCGGCTTGTTGGCTGTCGAACTGGCGGTTAAGCTCAAGGAGGTCAAGGGACCTGAGCTCGGTATGTGGCTGGCAATCGGTTTTTGCAGCGTCGCAACGATCTTCTTTTGGCTGTCCTTTTACGGTATGCGAATTAAGAGCGAGAAAAAGTAATCGATGCTACTTTATCACCACCCCGACTTTGCATTGCATGACACCAAGAGCCATCCAGAATCGGTGGCTCGCATTACCCGTGTCAATCAAATGCTAACGGACTCTGGGTGGATAGGTAAATGCACGCTTCCAGCTTGGAAACCGGCGACCGCCGAGCAATGCGAGCGAAATCATCCTCAAGCCTATTTGAAGGAGCTTGAGGATTGGTGCAAGCATGATGCAGGCCGAGTGGAGGTGGACACCGTCGTTTCCACAGGGTCATGGACTGCCGCCACGTTGGCTGCGGGTGCCGTTTGCGATGCCGTGCAGCGGGTGGTTGCAGGCGAGGATACGACGGCCTTCTGTGCCATTCGTCCTCCAGGGCATCATGCCATGCCAAACTCGGCCATGGGCTTTTGTTTGCTCAATAACATTGCGATAGGGGCATTGCAGGCACGTGCCTTGGGATTGAACAACGTTCTTATAGTCGATTGGGATGTCCATCATGGCAATGGGACTCAAGCGACATTCTGGGAAGAGCCCTCCGTGGGCTTTGTATCTATCCACCGTTTTCCATTCTATCCAGGGACCGGAAAGGCCGATGAGACGGGAAGTGGCCGAGCTCTTGGGACCAAGGTGAACATCCCTGTTGCAGCAAGCGTTCCGCCTGACGAGTTTCTGAAGCGACTGTACGATTCAACGGAGAAGCTCGCCAATGCCATGAAACCCGATTTGATTTTGCTCAGCGCAGGCTTCGACGCGCACCGCAATGATCCGGTCGGCGGACTAACGTTGGAAGCGGAACATTTTCGTCAAGCGGGTGAGTGGATCTCGCAATTGGCTCGTCAACACTGTGGTGGCAAATTGGTTTCCATCTTGGAAGGTGGTTACCATCTCAAGCACATGCCCGAATGCGTCGACGCTCATTTGCAGGGTATGCAGGCGAAGTCGAAATAGTGATCGTCACGATATTTAAAACCTAAGCATTCGAAATACCGAACGCGACCTCTTTTTGATTTTACTCCCCTCGCCCCTTTTTAGGGGAGAGGGGTTGGGGGTGAGGGGTTTGCACTCGGGTGGCTTCTAAATCTTGGTCTTAATTACCTAGATCGTTTCAGAAGTCTAAACAAATCGATGGACCGGAGACTTACGAATGACGCCAGCCCCTCACCCCCCGACCCCCTCTCCCCGAAGCGGGGCGAGGGGGAGAAAAGAACATGCGTATTGCGTCGTTACTTGTGCCTATCTTCCCAGACGCCACCCCCGTAGCCGGTACGCATAGAAGCAAAAGAGTGTTGGCACCACCGCAGAAAGGATAATAACCCAAGGAATCGTGTGCTTTGTTATGGTCATGGACAGTATCTCACTGCCGATGATTAGGGCGGCCCAGATGCCCCATCTTGCGAACCAACTGGCCCGGCTGAGGGCCGTCCAAAACGCAAGCAAACGTGAAATTGCAATAGCGATTGCGAACATATTGATTTCCCAAAAAAGGAAGGCTTGACTCCAGTCTGCAGCGGGCAGCCATCTAACGACTGCAAACAAAAGAGCAAAGGCCATTGTCAGTGAAAAAACGTCTCGCAAGGCAACCGCGGACGTACGGTGCCGCCGCGTTTTGCCAGTGTCTGTTTTCACAGTCAAGTCGTTCTGAAATCGAAATTGCATGTATCTCAGTGGCAACAGCACAGCTAGAAGTGCGATCACAAGCATTGAAAGGCCCACGACAAAGGGAGCCAAGACTGCTTGGTCTTTGGTGGTCGTAAGGGCCATGATTCCAGTCGTGATTCCCATCAATAGGATTAACGGCTGGACTCGCAGGGAAAAGCGGATGTTGCCGAATACCAGCCAAGTTATGGCCGCAAGAACCCAACTGCCGAAGATACCGCTTAGCATCAATAACGAATGCCGAGCCTCAATGTTGTATTGCAACTGGTAACAGTTTTGATCTAGCTGATCCGGGTTCCAAGGCGAGTATGCAACGTTGTTGGCCTGTCAAAGCATTCCAATAAAACAAGTCCCTCGGTCTCTCATTTTGCGTTCCTGAGATGGCAAACATGCCGATAGGAATCATGAGGCAAAGCATGACCGCATAAAAAACGAATGGATTGACTTTGCTCACTGAGCTATGGGACGTTTTGGGATTTATGGGCATGTGGTTATGGCTATTTGGTTTTGCGTTTCAAACGGTGGGATAGGCTTCCAGCCTGTCGATTCTGTCGAGACAGGCTGGAAGCCTATCCCACTTTTTAATATGGCTCTTGCGTTTCCCGCCTGCGTGAACCATAATTACTAGCATGATTCACAGCTTCGCAAACTTTTCGTTCTATTACTTTACCGAGTCCCGTTCGGGCCTGTGGAGTTTTGCCGGTAGCTAAGCGAATCGAACCAAAACAATTTCCAACCTCAAGGCCAAACACCTTGAGGTTTTTTTTTGCTCTGAACGACCTTGCTCGTTCTCCTTCCAATCGGAGTTAGTCGAAAATGATCGTCGTGATGGAAAAGTCGTCGTCAGACCAACAAATCGAGAACATTGCCAACCGCATCAGCGAGCTTGGTCTCAAATCACACGTCATTCGCGGAACCGAACGGACCGTCATCGCCGCTGTGGGTGACGATCGCAAAATCAAAATCGAATCGTTTGAGAGCTATCCAGGCGTTTCCGAAGTTCTCCCCATCTTGGCTCCCTACAAGATGGCTTCGCGCGAAGTCCGCACAGACGCTTCGCAAATCAAAGTGCTCAATTTCCGAGCGGGCAACGGAGCCGTCGGTGTCATGGGTGGCCCATGCTCAGTGGAAAGCGAAGAGCAAATCATTGCTTCGGCGCGTGCTGTTCGCGATGCTGGCGGAACCGCACTTCGCGGTGGTGCGTTCAAGCCTCGCACGAGCCCTTATGCATTTCAGGGCATGAAAGAAGATGGCCTGAAGCTTTTGGCCCTGGCCCGTCAAGAAACCGGCTTGGCAGTT
>CANHVO010000441.1 GCA_947463915.1 Planctomycetaceae bacterium | reverse complement strand
TGTGTCGTCGTGGCCTGAGTTTGAACCTCTTGAATTGCAATCAGATCTAAAGGGCGAACACGACCACCATAAACTTCACTCCCAATTGCGCTCAAGACGGTTCCAACGTCCGTAGATGGGGTCCCGTCGAAGCCTCGGACGTTGTAGTTTACAATGCGAAGATCTCCGATTGCCAACAATCTCCGGTGTTCAAGCAACTCATACGAGAGTCTTCGACGACTATTTTGCCCCGAGCTCAACTCGGAGGATATTTTTAGGAACCCGAAAAACAGGAAGCTACTTTGCGATGGAAAATGCCGAAACAATTTGTTTATCCTCCAAAGTGAAGACAATTAATCGACGATTCCCCATCGCAAATTGCTTAGTTCAAGCAGAGTAACTTGGAACTAAGCAATTTGCTGTCGCTGCTTACTCAGAAAAAAGCTGTCGAAATACAATTCCGACAGCAAGACTGCGGTAAACCATTTTGTAACTAAGCCAACTTCCAAAGAGAGGCGAAGAAATCATCGATGCTTTCCAGCTTCGAGGGTTCCTTCGTCCCATCAACCGACGAACCAAGCTCGAGTGGTTTGTTCTCGTTCGAATCAAGACTGACTGGGAGTCGCGGAGCGTTTCCAGGTACCGCCAGCTGGTCCCGGCCTAGCGATGCATCGGTTCGGGAAATGACAGAACTACCTTGCAAATCATTTTTGCCAGTGGCTCCCGTACCAGTGGCTCCAGTAAATGGCACGCCGCCTCCAACCAAACTCCCGCCCGTTCCGAGATTGGAATCGAACCTGGCGCTGGCGTTGCCGTTGCCGAAACGTGAGCCCACAGCTCGTGCTGCTGGGACCGTAATCGGAGCAACTATCCCTAACGTTTGCTGGTTGGATCGAACGAGCCCAGTATCCGTCGCGTTTACCCGTCCGTCACGATTGATGTCGTAGATATTCGTTACCGATGCGCTATTGGGAAGTGTTGCTTGGTTGACGCGTACTGCTCCGGTGTCCGTCGCATTCACCCGAATACGCCCCGTCGAGCCTGTCGTATTGCCAACGTCGACGTCTCCGATCACGTTGCCGAAGTAAAACACATCGTTCGCAGAAAGACCTGTAAACGCATTGGCTAGAACCGTGACTCTTAGCCATGTGTTTTGGAGAGTATTGTCCGGGAACGAGATCACTACGCGATCTGAGCTTCCGGCCCCTCCAGCAGTAACGATCGAAGCACTTGGTGCTGCTGCCCCGGGCAGCGCGACGAACCCTGCTGCGGCAATCCCATCCCATTGTGCAAACTGCAGACTAGCCAGCATCTGTGCATTGGTCGTTCCTGATGGCAAGCCGTTCACGTCAACCACGATTCCGTTTAAGCCAAGGCTGTAATTGGTATAATTCGCAAACGTTGAAGTTCCACCAGGAAGCAATGCTACCTTGTCCGTTGCAAGTGAACTGGAGGCACTGCTGCCAGATGCGCCAAGATATCGTATGCCACGAGTTGCGATTGTCGATGCAGGGGCTGTGATGTTAGCGGACGTCGTTGCTATTGTGTTTACCGAATAGTTAGGTGCATCCGCTCCGCTTAGACTCAAACCCGTTGCTGTAACAACAATCCCTGTCCCTACGCCGGAAGAGGCAAACGTTGCTGTTCCACCAACATAACTGACCGTATCGCCTCCAAAGACCGTTGCAAGTGAACGGGTCAAGATCGTCGCCGAAGTATTGCCGTCGAAGACCTTGTTGGCCGCAGTGACGCTTCCTGTAAGTGCGAAAGGAGTGATGTTGGCAGACAGACCAGTTGGTTGAACGATCGAGTAGTTGGCTGCATCTGCTCCGGACAGAGTGTATCCAGAAGCGGTGATTGCCTTACCATTTGCGACATTTTTATCGGCAAACGCAAACACTGGAGTTCCACCGAGGGTCACGTTGTCTGACCCAAACGGCGTCACCGTAGCTGAGCCGGTAACCGTTGCAGCCGAGGTTGCGTTATAGACCTTGTTAGCCCCTGTTAGCCCCGTAACCGGCAAGCTTGCGACCGTGATGCTAAAATTGAATGCGGTCGAAACGACCGAATTGTAGCTGGCATTTCCCGCATAAGCCACATCAACAGAGTAATTGCCTACGTTCTTTGGAGGAGTAGAACTCGAAGCGCCCGTAAGATTTGGCGAAGCATAGTAGGTGTAGGTGAAACCAGAAGTGTCCGCCGCGTTCCCGCCAGGACCATCATCGGCTGTCGCCACGATGGATATGGCGGTGCCGTCATAAATCTTGGTGAGCGGAGTTGCGGTGATCGTTGGTGTGACCAGTGCGCCCGTAACCGTAAAGACCGTATTCGATTGTGGATGCGGAAGTGCATCGTTCGATGACCAGTTCGCAATTTCGTTTACATCCGCTCGGATCTGTGCAACTGAACCACTGAACGTAGTCTTGCTGTAGGAGCTATTGTCGATGTCAGTGGCTGTATTGCTAATTTGGATTGCGTTCACACCAACCGTAAGGGCTGACGGCAAATTGGACTGATTCGTATTTATTGGCGAAGCAGCAAATGATCGAGTGTTGATTCCCGCAATCCAGTTGGCAGCGTTGTCACTCGTTGGCGCACTCCCTTGGAAGGCCAGAATTGAATCGCCACCTGCAGACAAGCCGCTTAAGTTACCTGTGGTTGTCCCCGCAACTGTTGTGGTGCCAACCAAAAAGAAAGTAGCCGAAGTTGTTGCGTCAGAGATTACGAAGTGTGCCCCTGGTGCATATGCAGAACCAAATGTCGCAATGACCGTATTTTCTGTGGTGTTCGCAAAACTTCCTGATCCCCACCCGTTATCCGTAAAGGTTATCGATGTACCAGCAACAACATTGGTCAACAAAACAAAAGAAAACGTGTCAGGAGCATCGGTTTGAATTCCCGTGAATGCAATGTCGCCAGCTGTCAATGAAGTGATTGCATTGACTGTGATCGTCGTGTCATCGGAAACTGGTACGGACAAAGCGTTACCAAAGACATCGGAAATGACAGCTCCCGAAGGAATGCGCAGAATAACGGTCCCGACCGTGGATGGCACGACCGCCACCGTAAAAACACCTGAGATGGCTGTTGTTTCGGTAATGGCCCCGATGGTAATTGCCGAAGTACCCGCATTATCGAAATCAGCCGCAGTTACCGAAGTGGAATCGATATCCTCACTGAACGTCAATGTATAAATGATGGTTTGAAACTGCGAAGCTGGGCCGCCAGCCACGTTGTCAACAATTGTTGTTAGAGTCGGTGCGGTCGCATCCACCGTAATCGTGTCGTCATCTTGAACTGGTACAACCAAAGCGTTTCCTGCTAGGTCCTGTATTACTGCGCCGGCCGGTATTTGCAATATCAAGGTTCCGCTCGTTGATGGTGTCACGTTAAGCGTGAAAACCCCTGGCGACGTCTCGGCAATCGTTCCGATAGCTATCGCCGCCGTGCCTGCATTGGCAAAATCGGCCCCGGTGACTGTCGCAGCGTCGATATCTTCGCTAAAAGTAATTGTGTAGGTAAGTGGAACTCCGCCGGCGACAAGATTGTCAACATCAGCATCCACTATGGAAACAACCGTTGGAGGAGTTGTGTCGGTCGCACTCACAGTGACAATTGTGTCATCTTGAACCGGGACCACCAAGTTATTACCAGCTACGTCCGCAATCGTTGCACCGGTTGGAACGCGAAGAATCAGAGTTCCTGCAGTTGTTGGCGTTACTTGTACGGTAAACACCCCCGAAGTCGCGGTGGTCTCCGCGATCGTACCAATGGTGAGCGCTGCGGTTCCTGCGTTGTCGAAGTCCAAAGCGGAAACCGTTGTCGAGTCGATGTCTTCGTTAAATGAAATCGTATAAGTAAGCGTGGTGCTGATCAATACATGGTCGTCGACGTCACCATCATCCATCGAAACCAATGTTGGCGGTGTTGTGTCCGTACCTAGCGTGGAACTGGAGATAATAATGTCGTCGATCCCTACCCACTCGTCGTTCCCAACCGCATTGGTTGTCATGACGCGAAGTTGAACCTGCGCCTGATTATCCGTGGCAGCCGGCAAAGTCACATCCAATACGGTTACTGCAGTTGCGAGATTAGGGCCAGTTGTTACGTCGGCATAGTATCCATCATTGGGTGCCGTTCCCGTTACGTTGGACCAAGTTCCTGTTGTCCCAACACGATACTGAACGTTTATCTGCTGGATCGAACTGTCTCCGCTCCCGTCAATGTCCCGAAGATTAGCCTGCAGTCGAACGGCAGTTCGCCCCGTTGTGTTTAGGTGAAACTGCAGGTACGGAGCATCTGCTGTTCCGGAACCTTGGATAGCAACAACAGGATCTGTTATCGCAAACTCGGCAACGCCTCCTGAACCCTGAGTGTTCGGGTTCGTCTGGTTTGCAATAACGTCAATATCATTTGAAATGATCGACGTTCCCGTCACGGTTCTAGCGTCGACACCCGTTGTAGTTACGATGTCCTGCCCGAGGAAACCCACAATGCTCGGAACTCCCCCCCAATCGTCATTTGTCGTAATCCAAGCCGCATTAGACCAGTTTTGCGTGAGGCTCCCACCAGAAAGTGCAAAGTAGTTCGCATCGAAAACCACTCGCTTTTCCAGGCTTTCAACCAGCAGTCTTCGTTTTTCTCGTTGTCGTACTCGACTGACTCGGTTGGATTTAGCGAGTCCCAGCAAATTGGAAAGCCGTGTGAAAGATCCTTGGTTCATCTTCGATTCTGACCTCAAAATTAAGTTGAATAATTACTTTTCAATGGAACTGAAAACTCGTTAAATGCGTCCTTCGCCCTGACTTTGCACGCCATGCACTGAGCCTGCGCGCAAGTTGACCGACACGATTCGGAAAGGACATTTGGCATGGGGCGCTAAAGAATCATTGAGCATTGGCCCACATCCTGGACGTGGATTTGCTTGCTGCCAACTCTTCAAAATCCGACCCGCAACCCAAAAATGCTCGATTAGAGTAATCGATACCATCGATCTCAAGATCACTCCAATGAACAACCGTGTCTATCTTCTGGCGTTGTTCACAGAGGTTCTAGAAAGAACACCTTACGGCGTTCCAAAAAGGGGATCTGTGCGTCAACTTCTTGTTGACGCTTTAAATACTAGACGACCAATCTGACGATTGCAACGATTATCCCGTCCGCATTCTGTTAAGCTTGCGTGAAGAAACGAGCGAGATTCAGGTGCTGGTAGTCAAAAGGGAAAACACTACACCATTGGCTGCCTCGAACGATCAACCCGCCGCCCATTCTGCTAAAACTTCAAAATCGACTGCAGCGTACTGGCCAGTGGAAAACGGCCTTTCTCTTTAAAAAAGCAACCTAAGTCCAACCTGTCGTTGCGTTTGTGCTCAGCAAATTGCAGCCCCCAGTAACGGCACGGAAGTTTTCATTGATAAACTCCCGTGCCGAGCAATGCAGAAGAGCGACGCAAGTTAAAGAGCCAAATTCCAGAGTGACGCGAAGAAATCGTCGATGCTCTCTAGCTTCGAAGGTTCTTTTCTAGCGTCCACCGTCGAATCAATCTCAATCGATTTGTTCTCGGTCGAATGGACGCTGATTGGGAGCTGCGATGGAGCGCTTCCTGGTACCAACGAATCCGATCCTAGCAACGCATCAGTTCTGGCATTTGCCGAATTGTTTTGTGAGTCATTTTTGCC
>CANHVO010000440.1 GCA_947463915.1 Planctomycetaceae bacterium | reverse complement strand
GTCGCCCGCTGGGCTGTTTTATTGCACAGCACCTATCGGGTACTCAATACTTCCCGTCTCTCAACATCCATCAGTCTCTGAGTGTCGCTCGGGTCACGCAAGGCCTTTACTCGGTTTCCGTTATCCTGCTCCGGCGTGTCAAACCGGAGCGAGCTGGAGGTCAATTGCCAAGCTGTATCAATGTGGAAATGGGCACAGAGTCCAGCCCGCGTACATCCCTAGAACGACGACGCAGAATCCAATCCTTTATCTGTCCTTCACGAGTTTTATCTTGCTTTTCTTTGCGAGTAATTCCAGCGTGTCCTTTCGACTCTCAAGCGACAGCTTATTCAGTCTCCGGGCGGTACACGCCGAAGTATCTCATCAACGCGTCCTCGACCGCCTGACGCTCGGCCCGGACCTCCACGTCTACCGGGTATACTCCGTTCTCGGGGTGACGAAGGAGGTAGATGCTGTAGTCCGGAGCGTACAGGTCGGGGAGCTGATGGCGCGGCAGCTTAGCCACGGCTTCACGGAACGCCCTCACCTGATCCTTCTCCTCTGCGGTTGTAGCAATAAAGTCGTCGAACTTGTGGCTCAGCCCGACCGTGCGGTGAAGACGGTCGTACTCCTTATCCGAAGCCGTGTTGATCGCGTACCGCCGTTCGTACTCGTCCATCGTCATTTTTGGCGCGAACCGGAGCACAACGTCGATCGTCCCCTCGCCCTCGAGGAAAGGCTTGCCGTCGATCGAGTTGATGGACGCGCGGGCCAGCGCTACCGCCTTCTGACGGCGGACGACTATGTCGTTTCCCTGCGCCTCGACCGCCCAGCCGTCACGCCCGACAGCCTTTTCAACTCGCTTCGCCCATTTCCGCCCTTCCGCGTCGGGCAACTTCCACTGTGTGGTTGGGTCGGTTGCGCCCACCAATTCGGTAACCGTAACCAGCAATCCGATTGTCCAAAGCGTTCGCATCCTGCTGTACCCCTGTGTACCCACTCGATTGTTAATCTTTGGTTCACTATTTCTTATTCTTGCAGACTTCTTCTTATTCTTAAAGACTTCCATTTCAGGCGCTCCGGCTTCCAATGATCGCCGGTCCTCGTTAACAAAAATCCCTCGCCCAGCCCTCAAGCAATATCATTCGCGTCGATTGCTCATCCAAACAGTACCGCAAGACAGGAGTTCGGGAGGCGATCATGATCGAATTACAGATGGTACCGTCTGAAGATTGGCTTTCTCGACAGCTTGAAACTTTGCGACAATATTTGAACCTCTGGCTGGAGACCGCCTCGCTCCGATAAATCGGGCCCTGACATTGCCCGAGAGGCCGATTGCTCTCACCGGTTCATGGGCCTCTAATGCTATCCATGTGAAAAGCAAGAATCCTACAACCACCGTACTTAGAATCGGTTTCATAAACAGTTATCCCGTCCCACGAACGTTTCGATTCATCCAGCGGCGGAATGAATCAGCGATTTGTCAGGGCACCTGATCTCCGCTTGGGTGCTATCGTTGGTTCTGTGCGATATCTTTCGCGGTGGCTGGCAATCTACGGTTTCAGCGCCTCGACCTCAGCCTCGCGTACCGCAGCCCACAATTCCGTTGCAAGATACGAGTCAGCTACGTCAGCGGGAAAGGTCTCAATCGGGTTTGGCGTGACGGTGAATTGAGCTAGCTTTTCGTGGTCTTCGAGCCTAATCGCTTCGGCAACCATCTGAAGGCCAGCATTTGAGATCGAAGTGCCATTAGTCAACTGTTCGAACACAGAGTGCTTACCATAGGTAATGGTGTGGAGCGTAGCAGCGGCCCATTGAGCCGTATTCCATTCTATAGAATCAAGTGCGTCACGTACAATTTCTGCAAGCACGTTGATTCCCGTTTCGTAGCACGTTCCGCCGTAAGTGGTCCATCGCACTGCCGAGAAGAGGATGTCTTCAGTTACAGAGTTGGCTCCGAGCGGGTCTATTGGAAATCTCGTGCGTTCAATTTGCAAGAGGTCGGGTAGCAGTTGAGTTTGCTCCTCGTCGTTGATTAGGCCAGCGAGCATGGCACCAATCTTTCGCGTTACATCGTCGTCTGCATCCGACATGCAACCAACCAACCACCCAGATGCTTTTGGTGATTGAGCAACTGTTGCGAGGACGGCAGTCTCGCGCCCATCTTTCGCGAAGACGTTCCAGATCCAGTCAAGCGAATTGCTGGTAGCATGTTGAAGTCGAATCCAAGGGTCATTCATCGTTAAGGGTCTTCAGTCAATTAGGATTCAGCACCGAACGTGCAATTCATCAGGTCGCAGACAATTAGCCGCCAATCGAACGCAGGTGACCGGCGAGTCGGATGAATTGCTTCGTCTGATTTCTTATCGGATTGTCAGCTTTGAATCGATCATCTATTTGTCGTACAGAATGTCAGTACCACGAGTACTATGTTCGATCAGTGTAAGGTCCCGGTTGTCACGATGCAAAACAATCGCACACGAAGTCCGAGTTGATGCATGATAATGCAATCCACGACTTGGCCCAGGCGTGCTGGAGCAAACGCTGTCCCCATCAAACGCGCTGCGTCTCTTTCGCAACAGTCAGGAGAAAGTTGTTGCTATCAGCTTTTCTGCAGTCTTAACACTAAAATAATGTTGTTCTTGTCATTGGCATGCAAACCAACGATCAGATCATGACGCTGCAGTCACCGAGCATCGAATCCTCTGACTTTATTGCTTTGATCGAAGACGTAAACGAGATCATTGTTTGACCGGACAGAATTTCAAGCGTCAGCGATTCACCAATCGGAAACTCGGAGTGTTCTCGAACGAGGGGTTTTCGTCAAGTTGGGTCTAGAAAACGCGAGAGAATCGTAGTTCCGAACTCGCTCCGGTCACCCAAACGTCACCCAAACCGGAGCGAGTCCGCGACCGGTTGTCGGTTTGCGGCAACGCCCCGGTTTTGTGGCGTTTTCTCAGTTGCTAAGAAGCTCGCTGGTCGTCCGGCAATGACTCGGCAATAAGTTAACCGCGCTGGCTGTAGCTATCCCACCAAATCAACGCGGCACCTGCGATGACTCGGTAAATGGCAAACGGAGTAAAACCATGCTTGCGCACCCACCCCATGAACCAAGCGATCACGACAAATGCCACAACGAAACTCGTGATAAACCCAGCCGAGAGCGAGAGCCACTGGTCGCTTGAAGGGATTCCCTCTTTGGCGATGTGCTTGAGCAATTTGTAACTGGCTGCTGCAACCATGACGGGAATCGACAGAAAGAAACTAAACTCCAATGCCGCTGGACGGGAAAGTCCCATCAACTGCCCACCCGCGATCGTCGACATCGATCGACTCGTACCTGGAAATGCAGCCGCAAGAATTTGCGCCAGGCCGATCACGATGGCCTGTTTCAAATTCATGTCGTCGATCTTATCCGTCGTTGATCGCTTGCTGCAATATAGATCGATGAGGTACATGGCAATTCCTCCCACGATCAAAACAATACCGATCAGTTTGAGGCTCTCAAGGTTGCTACCCATAAAGTCTTCCATAAACTTGTCGATCAAAAAGCAGGGGATGGCCGTGACGACGAAGCTGATCAAGACCAACGCCATCGGGTGCTTTAAGAAAGCTGTCGTCTTGGAAACTCCGCTTGTTTGTGTCGTTGCGATCGTTCCAAATGAACCAACAAACGCAGCCAAACGTTTCCAAAAATAGACGATCACGGCCAATATTGCTCCAAGCTGAATAAAGACAGTGAACATCTTCCAGAAGCTGTCAGTCCGGTCCATGCGAAGAAACTCTTGCGCGATGACGATGTGGGCTGTCGAGCTGATCGGCAGGAACTCGGTCAATCCCTCGACGACCCCTTGAATGATGGCTTTGATAAGATCGGACATGACGGCTTTTTGTCGACGAGGAATAACAAATAAAGAGAGCAAGTGAGTATGCAGTGAATTCACTTACCTCGATTTCTATCGTAGGATGCGAATACCGTGCGAACCAAGCCAAAGACCATCGAATTGGGCCGGGGATTTGCCAATTGTACGGATTGGATCGGAAAGAAGGTGCGGAACTGGCGTTTCGGGGGTTGGTCGAATATGATTCAAAGTGCAGTACAATACGAAGGTAGCAGACTCACTCCGCGTACCGTAGCCTTAAAAACCAACGGTTTGATCTCGCAGACAGCGAGCAAAATGTGCCTGCTCCATTGCCAATCAATTCCACCCTTCAAAAACCAAAATGCTTCCTCTTCAAAACAATCTTTCTCGTCGCGGTTTCATCTCCAATTCGATTGCCGGACTGACCGCTGCCGGACTCCCTCTTTGGTACGCTAACCATCTGACCGCTGCAGGAATCGCTGCTAACCAAGAAGCAGCCAAAACACGTAGCCCGAACGACCAACTGCAAGTCGGTTGGGTTGGCATCGGCAGCCCTAGCAGTCGCGCCCTTCAAGTTTACAGTACAACCAAAAACTACAATCAACTAAAGCATGTTGCGGTATGCGATGTCGATGCAAGGCACCTCTATCGAGCGGCAGTTAAGTTTAAAGAAGACAACAAGCTGGAACCACAACAATATTCCAACTATCGAGAGGTGATCGATCGCGAAGATATCGATATCGTTGTGGTCGCAACTCCGGACCATTGGCACGCTGAAATTGCCATTTCCGCAATGCTCAAAGGGAAAGATGTTTACTGCGAAAAGCCGCTAACACTGACCATCGAAGAGTCGCTACAACTCATGCAAGTACAAAAGGCAACGGGCCGAGTCCTGCAAACAGGTAGCCAACAGCGGAGTGAATTTGGCGGACTATTCCGGCTCGCAACAGAAATCGTTCGCAGCGGCGCGATTGGCAAGATCAAGACGATCGAATGCCGCATTGGAAGCAACCCGACCAGCGGACCAATCGAGGAAGTTGCGGTACCCCGTGGCCTTGATTGGGATCAATGGCTCGGCTCGACTCCAGTTGTCCCCTATCGAATCAAGAAGGCAGCGATCGGTCGCGATTTGGAGAACGGCGTTCCCACCAACTGCCACTACAACTTCCGTTGGTTTCAAGCGTACTCGGGTGGCAAGATGACCGATTGGGGCGCCCACCACATCGACATCGCACAATGGTGCATGAACATGGATGGCTCTGGTCCGACCAAGGTCGTCTGCCAATCCATGAGTGAGGTCTACGACAAGGGTGACGGGTACGATTGGCCCAAGGACTTCCGAATCAAGCTGACTTACGGCAATGGTGTCGATGTTTTCGTGATGTCCGGTGACGGCAGCGAAGTTGCTGGAATGGTCAACGCCAAAGGTGATTCCAAGATGGTCAAACCAAACGAAAACGGCGTATTGATCCAAGGTGAGTTGGGAACGATTTTCGTGGGCCGAAACCTACTGCTTGCGAGCAAAAAGGAATTGCTTGACACCGAGCCTAAGCTCGAAAAGCCGCTTTACGACAAGATCACGACGAATCACTTTGGAAACTTCCTCGACTGCATCGTTAGTCGTAAAGACCCAATCTGTTCCGCGACGGTTGGCGGCGGCTCTGTCATCATTTGCCATTTGGGCGTGATTGCCTTGCAAATGGGTGTTGGCAAGGAACTGACTTGGGATCCGGTGAAGTATCAATTCACGGGTGCAAATGCGGAGCTTGCGAATAGCAAGATTGCTCGAAAACGACGCACTGGCCCAATCAAGCTGAGCTAGACAAGT
>CANHVO010000439.1 GCA_947463915.1 Planctomycetaceae bacterium | reverse complement strand
TGGGCATGCAGAACGCAGGCTTGAAGTGTGCTCCGCGGCTCTCGTCCCTTTGCAATGCACCCTTGAGAATGCACTTGGCGACCGGGAACATGTCTTGAACGGCCTTGGTGAAGATCACGTTTTGATTGGTCCAGCTGCCCGTGTCAGACAGACCGCATCTGGAGGCTCGTTCACTCAATTGCCCGACCTTTTCTAATGCATCTGTGAGCTGCTTGTTGTCGCGAACCACAGTGGCGGCTCGAGTCATGACATCGCCGAGTTCCTGGTGAATTAGATAAGGGTTCTCGTCGCCAGATGTATTGGAAAGTAATTTCTTGTGGCGAGCTTCCTGGGCTGCAACGGCTTTTTCGAAGATGCTCTTCGGCAAATCAGCGGCTGCTTTGTTCCCCTTCATCCAGCTCACAATACCGGGTCCCATGAACAGACCGCTAAAAATGCAGCTGAGCAGCGAATTTGCGCCCAATCGGTTTGCTCCGTGGTATTGATAATCGCATTCGCCGATCGCATAAAGACCTGGCAAACTAGTCGACTGGTTCTTTGGCGAGCCGGGCAACAAGCCGCCATCCGCGTTGGCTTCGTAATTAACCCAAAGTCCACCCATGCTATAGTGAACCGCTGGGAAAATCTTCATCGGCTCTTCGCGAGGATCAACACCTTGGAACTTCTCGTAGATTTCGAGAATCCCACCAAGCTTGCGGTCGAGTTCTGCACGCGAGATATGCGTCAAATCCAAATAAACGCTCATTCGATTCGGATCAACCGAGAGCCCTTCGTTGACGCAGATGTTAAAGATCTCTCGAGTCGCGATATCGCGAGGCACCAAGTTACCGTATTTGGGGAACCGCTCTTCCAAGAAGTAGTAGCGTTCCTTTTCAGGAATCTCTTTCGGATAGCGAGAGTCGTTGGCTTTTCGTGGCACCCAAACGCGACCACCTTCACCGCGTGCCGACTCGCTCATCAGTCGCAATTTGTCAGCACCAGGAATGGCGGTCGGGTGCACTTGAATGAACTCTGGGTTACCCATGTTCGCGCCCGCTTGAAAACATCGACTTGCGGCGCTGCCCGTGCAAAAGACAGACATGGTTGAGCGACCGTAGATCAAGCCATTGCCGCCGGTTGCAACCACAACGGCATCCGCTGGAAAGGCACGAATCTCCATCGTTACCATATCTTGAGCGGTCGCGCCAACGCAACGACCGTTGTCATCCAGGATGGGCCCGAGGAAATCCCAGAACTCGTACTTTTTGACGAGTCCTTCGCTCTCGCGACGTCGTACTTGTTCGTCCAAGGCGTAAAGGAGCTGCTGTCCCGTAGTTGCCCCAGCAAAGGCAGTGCGTTTGTACAAAGTGCCGCCGAAACGTCGTCGATCAATGAACCCCTCCGGTGTTCGATTGAACGTGACACCTAATCGGTCCATCAAATCGATAACCTTGGGAGCCCAGTAAGCCATCTCTTTAACGGGGGGTTGGTTTTGCAGAAAGTCCCCACCATAGATAGTGTCGTCGAAGTGCTTCCACTCGTCGTCGCCATCTTGACGGGTCATGTCGCTGACGCTGTTGATGCCCCCTTGAGCACAAACGCTGTGCGATCTCTTGACCGGTGTGAGGCTCAGCAAATCTACGGCAATCCCCAGTTCCGCCAGCTTCATCGTAGCCGCCAAACCAGCTAATCCACCGCCAACTACCAAAACTCGATTATTGCCCATCTGTCTTTACCAATCGCGAAGTGCGTGTTCTGTGAGTTTGTTTCTAAATCGTTCTTGTTTTAACCGGCGTCATCAAGATAGAGATAACGCAGTGACCGGTTTGTCCTAAGGCGATTTCCATCGAGAAACCACCTGTCAACATTATTGTACAGGAACCGGTTTTGGCTCTTCTGCCGTATGTGGAGCAGAGCGTTTGTGATCGTCTGGTGTAATCGAGTGCGATTGAATCCTCGCGTCATACATTTCATTTTCGATTTTGACCGCAGCGTCCACCTTGGTTGTCTTGGCCGCAACGAGCGCACTCAATCCGGCAGCCCCGATGAACAATCCAAACAGTGCGCACGCTATGCTTGCTCGACGCTGCGATTTTGGTGTTAGCCACACCCCCCAGGTAATTCCAGCAGTCCAAATTCCGTTTGCTAAATGGAAAGTGCAAGCCAAAACCCCGACCGCGTAAAAAATGGACCAAAGGATTCCTGCAATCACTGTCGGTCCTTCCAATGCAGACGCAAGGGAACTCGCCGCGTTATATGGTCGGAACTTTGCCATTCCCAATGGCTCAGCAATGTTCTTGAGCCACCATTCATTTTGAAACCATCCGTGCAAGTGAAAAACGTGGGTGAAAATAAACACGATCGCAATGTATGCCGTGATGCGTTGCCAAGTGTATCTACGGTTTCCCGAAAGCGGGTACTGCTGGAGATTCGACTTGCCGTTTCGAGAGATCCAAACCCCAACTACAGCATGAAAAATGATTGGCAGGAAGATGAATGTCCACTCGATGACCGGCAAAAGAGGCAGGCTGTGAATAGTGAAAACTTTGTCTTGAAATACCGACGCTCCGCCAACCAGAGTTGCATTGGTGAGCAGGTGGACGCACATGTAGGCTCCAACCGGCACCAAGCCGCTTAGAGAATGCAGACGTCGGATAAGAAAATCATGACGAAGCAGAAAGGACTGAACAGGGGCCGAGGTTGCTGGCGAACTCATACAAAAATTTCTTGGTCGATCGGCGAGTAAGGACAGATAGTCGCGGTGGTGGCAAAAAATGGTTTCTCGTCACACTTAAGACTGTAGAAGATATCCCAGTTTTAACCTGGATCCAAGTGCTATCCCAAATTGCTCCAAATCTTCGTCCCCGCATTTTTCCCAACACCCTATGCCTGCTTAGCAAAACGCCCTCAAAAACCTCACAATCGATTTGGCTAACCAGCGAGTACGGAACTTCTTTTTTGCTGGCCGACCGAGTTTTTGACGTCCGAGTCCTCGGCAAAAGGCGAAAACCATCAATTTTTCCAAACGAAAACGCGATTCGTCTCACGTCAACAAGTCGGAGGGGCTGGATTCGGAGAGGATTTACCAATCGCGTCAAAATTTCCGCTTTCGTTGACAGGGTAGAATTTGCCGAACTATACTCGTTTGCTGGTGAATTGCCGTCGCCCTTTCACCCGACTCGACACCAACGCTTATGCGATGGACCAAAAACCGACTCGCTTGCTCCACCAGCCTAACGCTTTACTTCCAGCGGATGCCAAATGACACTCCTCGGCAAAATCTTCACCTTATTGGTTTTACTCCTCAGCTTGGCCTTTTTCATTGTGTCGCTACTGGCGAACGCGTCCCACCTGGAACATAAGAAAAAGGTTGCGACCTATCAAACCGAAGTCACTAAGCTGGGTACGACCGAAAAAGAACTGCGGAAGCAGATTGAGCAACTCAAAACCTCACTCGCTCAAGAACAACTCGCTCGAAAAACAGCTCTTGCTGCCCTCCAAACACAACTCGAAAAGGCGAACGGACAGCTCGCTGACGCCAATAAAAATCTTAACGACAAGGCCGCTACGCTTACGATCCAAACTCAGAAACTGGGCGAAACCATTCAACGTGTCGCAGATCTCACCAAAGCCAACGACACTCTCAAAATCGAAATTGACAAGATCATCACCGATCGCAACAGTCAACGCCGCACCGTCATCGCTCAAACCGACAAGCTGAATTCGCTGATGAGCGTTGAAGCTGACCTGCGAGCAGAAATGACTCGTTTGCAATCTGACGTAACGCTTTACCAAGCTAAAGCTGAAACCGCTGCAGCCACCCTCATGGCGCAAGGAATCAAAGATTACGATGATGTGCCACCCGCTGACCTCAAGGGCGAAGTTCAAGCAATCAACAGCAAGCAGCAAGTTGTTGTTTCCGTGGGACGTGACGACGGACTTCGCGTTGGACATCGACTTCACATTTATCGTGCCGGTCAATACCTGGGCCTTCTTGAAATCGAGTCCCTCAAGGATGACAACGCGATTGGTAAATTGGTTACTCGCAAGGGCTTTATCCAAGCCGGCGACAAAGTTGCAGCCAAGATCAACTAATCGTATCTCGACCGAAAGAGATACTCAATCCTCGTCCCGACTCATTCCTACCTAAATCATCGATCGAATCAGAATGGCCGCAAAGCACCCGATTTCCGTTTACACTATGATGATGATCCTTTCGGCCATCTTCATGTTTTTG
Organism: Planctomycetaceae bacterium; assembly: GCA_947463915.1. Classification (GTDB taxonomy): domain Bacteria; phylum Planctomycetota; class Planctomycetia; order Pirellulales; family Pirellulaceae; genus JBKCUI01. The sequence continues at coordinate 1,483 of CANHVO010000439.1, read as the reverse complement.
GCATGCTTGTTCATGGGCATCGAGTGGGCTCGCTACGGTTCATAGTCAATGAAGGTAATCACGCGGCTCTAACCAACCGGCGTCTTTCGCTGAACCTTCGGCGAGACGGACACTACGCGAACACGGGCCTCGTGCCCAGTTCGCAATAGGCTTGGTGTGCTCATCGAGCCCATTCATCCATTCAGGATGCTTATGATTCCCTTGTTCGCCGTCCGGTGGTGTCGTCGCCACGCTCCTCAACCAACCGGCTCATTTCTTTCTAGCCTTCAGCTTGCATGTTGTGGCATCTCTCGACGGATGTCGAGCACTCGATGAAACCGAGGCTATCGCCCGACGGCTAATTGACCGATAAGATAGTTGGCGAGCCGAGATCGCCCCTCAAAACACATTGCCCAAAATCCAAGGAATTCTGGTGTCGCATCGCATTCTATTCGAGTCACACTCTCATACCCCACTTTGCAATCACGCCGAAGGTGACCCAACAGAGTATGCTGCAGTCGCGTTCGAGCGTGGACTTCGAGGCTTGATCATTACTTGCCACAATCCGATGCCCAACGGTTTCTCGCACCATGTGCGAATGCGAGAAGATCAATTGGATTCCTATGTCGATCTTGTCGCGAAAACACGCGAGAAATGGCTTGGACGTCTCGATGTCCGACTTGGACTCGAAGCCGACTACTTCGAGGGCTCGGAAGCGTATCTAGAAAATCAACTCGCGTCCGCGGACTTTCATTTCGTATTGGGCTCCGTTCACCCACAGATTTCAGAATTCCGCACTAAGTATTGGCAGCCCAATGAAACTGAAGTTCAGCGCACCTACTTTAGGCTGCTCGCACAATCGGCGGAAACCGGCTTATTCGACTCGCTGGCGCACCCAGACTTGATCAAAAATGTAACCTCCAAAGCATGGCAACCGGACGCCATCATGGATGACATCCGATTCGCTCTCGATCGCATTGCGAGGACCGGAGTCGCCATGGAACTCAACACATCAGGGATCAACAAAACCATTGCCGAGATGAATCCCTTTCCTGCCATGCTGCGTGAGATGCAAGTCAGAAACATCCCTGTCACATTGGGAGCCGATGCTCATGAACCAGGACGCGTCGCCGATGGTTACCAAACAGCACTGAAACTACTAGCGGAATGCGGCTATTCGGAAGTTTGCTTCTTCCTGAACCGAAAGCCTCAAGCAGTTCTCATTGATGAAGCGATTGCGAGCCTTTGCGACTAAAACGTCGTGATCTTCTCCCCCACGACCTGTTTCGCGAAGAGGAACGTTGTGTAGCATTTTGTAGCGAAAATGAAAAATACGTAGCGAAACTCGTCATGAGTTTCGGTCGATTAGCCAATTCATTCGAAAGTCTTGACGACTTTCGCTACGCAAGAGCCTAAAGGAAAGGCAAATCATTTAGTCCCTTGAGAGGAACGTTTTTTGGATTGCGTCACTCAAGCGATCTGCCGCCATCGAGATGGCTAACGC
>CANHVO010000438.1 GCA_947463915.1 Planctomycetaceae bacterium | reverse complement strand
GGAGTTGGCTTATTCCGACCATTCACAGTTGCTCATCGTCCGCGATGCCGCTGGGGGCCAGCGGCCAGTGAAGACCAAAGAGGACTGGGCTTTGCGTGTTTTGCACATCAAAGCCAATATGCAACGCGTAATGGGGCCCCTGCCTGACGTTTCAAAAAAAGCGCCGCTACGCATCAAGGTGCTCTCACGCGAGAGAGTCGGTAAATATGAGAGGCAAGCAATTTTGTTTTCGCCTGACGAAAACGATCGAGTTCCTGCCTGGCTTTTGATACCTCATGATGCACCGGCTGACGGTTCGACGCCTGCGATGTTGTGCTTGCACCAAACTATCCCAATTGGCAAAGATGAGCCGGTTGGTTTAGGAGGCAGCGAATCGTTGCACTACGCGCAGGAGCTGGCCGAACGCGGCTACATCTGCATCGTGCCCGACTATCCATCCTTCGGAGAATACAAATACGATTTCAAGACTACAGGCACGGGCTATGAGAGCGGTTCCATGAAAGCGATTTGGAACAATATTCGCGCGGTGGATGTGCTTGAGTCGCTGCCGCAGGTAGACAAAAATCGAATCGGTACCATCGGCCATTCTCTCGGCGGGCACAATAGTCTTTTCACGGCCGTCTTTGACGATCGAATCAAAGCGGTTGTTTCAAGCTGCGGATTCACACCATTCCATGATTACTACCAAGGCAACTTAAAAGGCTGGACCAGTGATCGCTACATGCCTCGCATTCGCGACGTCTACGACAACGACCCAAACAAAGTTCCGTTCGACTTCTACGAAATCATAGCCGCTCTAGCGCCGCGCGGCTTCTATTCCAACTCCCCAATCCACGATAGCAACTTCGAAGTTGCCGGAGTGCGAAAAGTGTTTGAAAAGGCCAAGGAGGTGTACTCGCTATGTGAAACATCTCCGGCATCTTCCCAATCTCGCTTAAGGCTCGAAACACCATCCTCGCAGCACGATTTCCCTACGCTTCAACGCATGCTTGCTTACGAATGGCTTGATGTGGTTATGCGCTAATGCGTGTGCAGAGATGCTGTGTTAACCACGAAATACACAAACAACACGAAACATAAAATCCACACGATCATAGGGTGAAGCGAGTGCCGCCAAGTGGGAGCATTGTAGGTTCTCGTTCTACTCCACTTATCATCCTGTTTTCTTTTCGTGTGTTTTGTGTGTTTCGTGGTTGCCCGCAGATGTGTCAAGCGATTTTTTTCCTCAAAATCGTTCTATCCGCTATTCGTGCTTTCACATATTTCCATTTGTGAGCTTCGGTTGAAAACAACAAAATGAATCAAACTGACTTGTCGATATGTACACTGGATTGTTTTAGAATATGGCCCTCTAAGCGTGATAATAATATGCTCCGCCTCTTCAACTCAACAAAGCCGAATAACGTACCGTCCTCCGCAACGTTTGAAAGCGCTTCGGAAGCGCAATTGAAAATGACGATGCAGAATGAAGTTCATCAAAGCATCGATCGTTCGCTAGCGCGTATCGAGTTTAATCCAGACGGTACTATCATTGACGCGAATCAAAATTTCTTGACCGCAATCGGGTATCAACTCGAGGAGATTGTCGGGAAACATCATCGCATGTTTGTCGATTCGCAGATCGCTTCATCAGAGGAATATCGACAGTTCTGGAAACGGCTCTCTGGTGGCGAGACTTTTTCCGGACAGTTTCAGCGCCGGACGAAAGACAATCGCTCCATTTGGATCGACGCAACCTACTTTCCTGTCCTTCAAGAAAATGGATCGGTGAGGAGAGTGATCAAGTTCGCGAGAGACATCACTGCATTCAAAACTCAAGAACTCTTGATGAATGGATTGAATGACGCGGTGAATCAGCAGTTCGCAGTCATTGAGTTTGATCCCAATGGTATCATTCTAACTGCGAATAGCAAATTCCAAGATGCCATGGGGTATAACCTGAACGAAATCGTTGGAAGGCACCATAGTACTTTCGTAACGGATTCCTTGAAACGGTCGGACGAATACTCGCAGTTTTGGAAGCGGCTTGCCAAAGGTGAGCGTTTTAGCGGCGAATTCCAGCGAGTAGCTCGAGGCGGTCGCGAGATATGGATTTCGGCCTCTTATCACCCAATCCTCGACATCTATGGAAATGTTGAGCGAATCGTAAAGTACGCATTTGACATTACGGCTGCTATTTCGCAAAGAAAACAAGCAGCGGAAATCAGCGCGAGCATTTCGGGAAGTGTTGATCAGTTCTCGTCGACCATCACCGATATTTCCGCGAATGTGTCGAAGACAGCCACTCTTGCTGGCGACGCAGAAGCCATCGCATCCGAAACATGTGTCACCGTACAGTGTCTGGATGAATCAAGCCGTGTCATTGGAAGGATTGTCGAGGTTATCCAAGAACTTGCAGATCAAACCAACCTGTTGGCTTTGAACGCCACCATCGAATCTGCTCGCGCTGGCGAAGCGGGGCGAGGCTTTGCTGTCGTTGCGAGCTCCGTCAAGGACCTGGCAAAGCAAACCGCGGCCGCTACCAAGAACATCGAAACGACCGTGTTGGAGATTCAGAAAAACATTCAAGGGGTAGTAGGGGCAACCAACTCGATCTCAAGAACGGTATCGGAAGTTAGTGTGAACATGACAACAATTGCCGCAGCAGTTGAGGAGCAATCCGTTACGATGGCCGCGATTAGTAGAACGGCCGATGAACTCCTTGCAATCAATCAAACCAAAGCGGCTTAAATGAACTGCAGAGTTAACCACGAAATACACGAAAAACAAAATCCATAAGATCCCTACGGTGAAGTGAGCACCGCCAATCGCGATCAATGTGCGATTTTGTTCTGCTCAAATCATCCTGTTTTCTTTTCGTGTGTTTTGTGTATTTCGTGGTTACCTAGCTCGCGGCATCCAGGCCGCTATTTCGCAAACTGAATCCAGGTTGCACCTTTGGCCGGCACCGTCAGCTTTACCTTGGCTTTTTCGTTTCTGCCGAGTTGAATCGGAATGGGATTCGCCCCTTCGATTTTGTAGTGTGCTTTCTCTGTGAGGCCACTGAAGACTAGCGGAAAGGTGATCTCGCGTGTGATCGGCTGGTCCAGCGGATTGTAGATCATGGCCATGGCGGTAGTATCAAGCTCCGGATTGACGTGCATCCAACCGTCCCAGTCGCGACCGTCGGCGCGGCGAAGCGCCAACAAACTACTATCGAGAATCGCTCGATGGCTCTTATAAAAATCCACCCAGTGTTTCACCATTGTCTTCGTTGCATCGGTGTCGTAAAGCCGAGGGCCTCGAAAGCAAGCCTGCACGCCCGCGCCCAACAAGTTCTGCAGTCTTCGTTCGTAGTGATCTAGATGTTCACTAAGAGGTTCGATCGTCGCTGCGGCACCGCCACCTTGATACTCCGTCAAGGGTACAAACATCCAGCCCATCGTGGGCAGTTTGTAACGGGTGCCATCATAAATGTTTTGACGTTCGATGATCTCCTGGGACTCGCGAGGCAATGACCAATTAGTCTCCCTGTACCCCATCGCGATCTTGCTGGAGCCGTTCAAAAAATACCAATCGGGGACATTCAAGTAGATTCCTTGGCTGCGACAGGATTGGTAGAAGCGGTTGATCCGTTCCCATTGCCGCCAGCGAGAGTCTTCGTAGCCTCGGTGTCCGGGATGGTTTGTCGATGCGCAGGTGTCGCCAGGATAAGAACCGTCGTGTTCCAATACATCGCAGCCTGTCGCTTCGAAGAACCGATCCAATTTCGCAAAGTAAGTTTGGCCCCATTCGCTCTCCAAGCATGGGCTGTTCCCAAATCTCGCAAAGCCACCGGGCTTGCCCGTTTCTCGATTGACAACGTCATCCTTCGCGCTGATCGATCGACTTGCAAGGAGCGAGTAGCCTCCCAAAGCGATCCCTTTGGAATGCGCGTAATCAGCCAACTCTCGGATTCGTTTTAAGTATTCGGGGGAACCGTCTTCCATGTTGAAGCCGCTCCCGAAGGTCATGATGACCAATTCGAACCCAACCTCGGCGGCTTGATCGATGGCCAAGCGAACCGCGGCCGGATCTGCGCTGCGAACGTGGTGGATCAATGGGTTTTCGAGGACCCATGGCGCGATGGTGCGGTACATTCGCCCCAAAGCCAACGTGTTGCGAGTTTCATCGCGATCCTCGCGGGCCAAAATCCAAGTGCGAAACGATTCGAAGGACGTACCGCTCGCTACGTCCACATCGGGGCCTTGAGGGGGTCGGCATTCGAGCAAGCATTGTGTCTTGAGTAGATAATTGACTTGAGTCTTATACGTTGGATCTTCCACCCAATGAACCGAATCGACTTGTGCGCTGGCTCCATGCATTGAGCAGGTGGTGAAATTTGTCTCAACGTGAAGGTTGGGATGAAAGGGGTCGGCAAGATCTTCTACTTGGCTCGACGCTTCGACACAAGCAAGAATTTCACTGGTAAAGCGATTCAATCGGATCGATCGCCCTGATTCGTTGTCGAGTGTGAACCATTTGCAAAGAAGCGGTAGTCCCTCGTAGATTTCGTAGTGGACCACGATGCGAACACCCTTTGCAGCCGATGGCTTGGAGTCGTTTTGCGTTTTTGGAGCTTCGAAATGGAATTGAACTTCGGTTCCTTTGGGTGGCCAGCTAGCGTTGGTGGACATCCACTCCGGTCGCGGTTTCCAATCGAATCGAGCTTGAATGGGGGCGGTGGTGAAGTCTGTAAGCTGGAAGGCGGCCGGGTCGTTCGTGAGCGACGCGTGCCACTCGGGGCGCAGGAAGTTATCGACCGGCTGTCCCTTGAGACCGCCGACATCGAACTCTTGGCCATCGAGTGTGACGCGGCATTCCGGCCGAACACTTCGGAGCATCGACTCGTTTGTTTGCAAGTGCATTAACTCGACGCAAGCCAAGTTAGGAGAAAGCAAAAACGAACGACGCAGAAGGCCGTTGTCGATCGCGATTTCACCTGGGCGATCCGTCGAAAAAACTCCAGCGGGTCTCGAGACCCGTTTGATCAGCCAATCTCCGCTAACCACATCGGGGAGCTTCGGTAGGGCTGCGGCCTTTTGAGCTACCTCGCTGGCTGTCGTCAAGTCAGCCAGAGGAATAAAAAGAGCAAGTGCAATTAGGAACAGAAGTTTCATAGGGTTATTCTTCTCGCACTTCAAACAGCTCAGCCGTATTGAGGATGGCTTCTGGGCGACACTTGGGAGAGAGCGGATTGGGTGGTACGACGATTTCGAATTCGGTACCGGGGATTTTGCTGGATATGCTCATGATTTTCCTTTCCATTGGCTTGGAATACTCCTCTTATTCTACTCCACCCGATTGCGTCGACCCAGCTAATACGGAACTCAGAAGACATGGGAACAAACGAAACGTGATTTTCTCCCCCTCGCCCCGCTTCGGCAACGCTGTAAAGCATTTCAAACAACGAAAATATTGGCTACGTTTCAATAGTCGCGTGGGAGAGGTGCGAATTTTGGCAAGTCACGCTTGCCGACATGGACTTTTGATATTTGTCGCTTTGTCCGGTTCGGGCTTGTCCCGACCGGACACCGCTTTGGTGTTCTAACGGGCCGCGTGATGAAAATGACACCTCCGGATTCGTAGCACCGCCAAAGGCGGTGCTGCGAATCCGGAAGCGCGCGGTCGGGCGGCGTGAATCTAGAACTCCAAAGCTGCGGACGGAGGGGCAAGCCCCAGCCGTCCTGAAATGCTTCACAGCGTTGCCTAAAGGGGCGAGGGGAG
>CANHVO010000437.1 GCA_947463915.1 Planctomycetaceae bacterium | reverse complement strand
TTGTTGGATGTTTTGGAACTCAAGCACTTGTTGCGCGTTGCCCCGGCGCTGCCGGGCGTGCGGCCTGTGGATATTACTTCTTCTCGATTGGAGAGAATCATGCGTTTAGGACAAGGATGTCGTAGCCGTTCGCCATGGTGGATATTGTCCATCGCTTTGGTGAGTGCAGTGGCGGTATTGCCAGGGGCTGAATATGTGACAGCACAATCGCCGGAGCCAAAGAAAATAGACGATAGTGCGGTCACGCCCAAAATGGAGCCAGGTATGGCTCCCGAGGCTTCACCTTTGACGCCAAAAGTGCTCCCGCTTCCGCCACTAGATCCGAACGACCCTTTTGCAAACCAAGAAGACTTCGTCCGAATGGATGCTTGGATCTATGAAGTAGCATCAGGGGCAGCAGAAGCCAAAAAACTGTTTAAAGGAATTAAGGAGCAAAGCATAAAACAACAAGATCGAAACATACCAATCTTGTCAACTGTGCCATACCTAGGCAGGCTCTTCAAAACGCAAGGAATTCAGCTTGTGAGCGCTACTTCGGGAGTTGAGCGAAGTCAGGCATGTCTTATGTTGCTTCCGAAGGAACAGTATTTGCAATTTGTGGAATTACAACTCAATCCGGCAAATCCTATTTTGCTTACTAGACCAGCTTTGATAGCGGCGAGTGGAATTGAAGCGAATATGGAGGTTGGCGCCTTCGACCCTCTAACGAGAATATTCGAGCATGGCATTTCGCTCAAAATGAAGCCGACGATCGTTGAAAACGATACGATCCGATTGGTATACGAATTAACGAGATCAAAGCCTGTGGGCCCAAAGGATTTGGACGAACAACTTAGCAAGGACCAATCGGCCAAAGATCTGTCCCGGTCGATTCAGAAGTCCACAGTTCAAACTTCCGTTCAGTTCCGCTTCGACCAAACGTTGGTAATCGCCTCACAGCAGAATTTTGCCGACAGGCCTTATGAGATAGTTGTCGTGAAGTGCTCGCTGCCTTATGCGAAACAAGAGCCTGTTAACGTAACAGAGCAGTCGAAGTGAGAGAACTTGCCAGTCTAGGCGAGCGGCAGGCGGAAAACTACAGTAGCTGGATTGGCCAGAATTCAGAACGTTCTGAATTCTGGCCAATCCAGCTACGAATCGTGGTATGTTCTCTCCCGCTACTCGCCCTAACAGGCAAGCATGCTCGCACCTCCTCATCCCCGGCCCCTTCTCCTCCTGAGGAGGAGAAGGGGAGAACAATTGAGGTAGGGTCAGGTTGCCCAATTACTTGGCGTCTCGGACAAATTGGTTCATCCACTGAATCATTTCGTACTGCGTATGCAATACCGATTGGCGAGCTCGATAACCGTGGCTCTCATGTGGCAACATCACTAACCGAGTCGTTCCGCCGTTTCCTTTGACCGCTTGGTACATGCGCTGCGATTGGATCGGAAACGTGCCTGGGTTGTTGTCGTTTTCCCCGTGCACAAACAAAATCGGTGTCTTGATTTTGTCTGCGTGCATGAACGGAGAAACGTTGGCATAAACATCCTTGGCATCCCAAAGCGGCCTGCGTTCCGATTGGAATCCGAACGGCGTTAGCGTCCGATTGTACGCGCCACTTCTCGCAATCCCGCCTCGGAATAATTTGCTATGGGCCAAGAGATTGGCCGTCATGAAAGCACCATAGCTGTGTCCGCCCACTCCAACTCGATTCTCATCGGCTACTCCCATTTCAACGGCCTTGTCGATGGCCGCTTTCGCCGCTCCAACGACTTGTTCAATAAACGTATCGTTCATGGTCTCCGGATCGCCGATGACCGGCATCGTGGCGTCGTCCATGATGGCGTAGCCTTGCGTTAATAAAGTCAGATGACTCAGCCCAGCAATGCGAGTGAACTCAGATGGATTCGCGGAAACTTGTCCCGCGGTGCTGGCATCGTTGAACTCCAATGGATAAGCCCAAACGAGTAGCGGCAGACGCGTTCCCTCCACGTAGTTCGCAGGTAGATAGAGAGTTGCCGATAATGGAACGCCGTCACTGCGGGTGTATTTGACGATCTGTTTCTTGATCCCGCGAATCTGCGGCGTTGGATCCTTGAAATCGGTCAATGCAACGTCGGAAGGCGTTGCTAAATCACGAAGAAAAAAGTTGGCTGGACTCGTCGGCGATTCGCGACGGGTGATAATCGAAGGCTTCTCTGTCGCTTCGGTCGATAGCACCATAGCAACGCTCTCCAACGTTCCGGATTCGCAGCGCCACAGTCGCTGGGTTTCTAGCGTTTCCAAATTCTTGCGATCGAGGAACGGCAAGTTCCCTTCAGGGCTAGCTCCCTGTCCGACCAACCAAACCCAAGGGCCTGTTTGTTGCGCCACTGGAAAGCCCGTTTTGTCAGCTTTGAAAAGCATACGTCCGGGATCGCCGTATCGATCGCGCATACTCCTATCGACTATGACCTTTGGCTCTTGGTTCGGTTGATCTGTATCATGGAGCAACGAGCGAACCCATCGCCGATCGCGATCGACCTCGGTCGTCATCAGCCACGATGCTTTTGTGAAAGAAGAGAGGCCAGCATAGCGATGTTCCAATCGAATCAGGTCGCGAGGTTCGTCGCTGAACGGAGCGGCCAGCGTTTTGATTTGCTCGCGGAAAGGGACCTTCTTGCGTGGGTCGCCTTGATCCAAAGCTTCGGTCCATACCAAGGTCGCTGGATAGCCTACTCTCCAATTCACCGAACGACGCCCCAGCCGGACACCTTCGATAGGGATATTCTCTTCCAAAGGGACATCGGCAACTTGGTAAAGCATTTTCCCAGCGAGGTTCCAAACTTGAATGGTATGCGGAAAGGAACCAGCGGTCAGAAGATACGAGAACGGTCGGTGCAAAGTCGCAACCAAAAGGTGCTGGCCATCTGGAGCAACGCTTGCAATATCGATCAACCCCGGTTTACCAATTTCCTTTGCCGGAACGTTTGCTTCCACTATGGATAACTGCGAGGTACCGAAGTACTCAAAAAGCTGTTCGTCGTAAGCATTGGATAGGAGGTCTTGGTACGTACGGACTGGAGAAACATTGCCAAAGGACTCCTGAATGTTTGGACCGGCGGGAGCTTTGGGGGCTGCAGGTTCAGGACCTCGATTCGCGGGAACCAAATTGCACAAGATTCGTTTCCCATCCGGCATCCACTCCACAGCACCCAAAACCGTGGAAAGGCGATCGGTGAGCAGCACAGGTTTGTCTGGTTTATCGACTGAGACGAACCAAAGTTGGGTTCCCGACTCCGTGACATTCGTAAAGACAAACGCTTGAGAGTTGTGCGACCAGCTTATCGAGGCGATGCGTGCTGGTTCAGGAACTGGCACACGAGTCAGAGCCGCCGATTCTCGCTTTCGAATCGATAAACCTCGAAAAAAATCGGTTTGAAAACCGCCGTTTGCGATTGGGTCGATACGCATGCCCGCGAGGCCAACAACACGTCGGGCCAAATCGGCAATATCAGGCATCGCATTGCGATCAACATACACCATCCATTTGGCATCGGGGCTAACGGACACGGAGGGCTCGGGCTTGGCGTCGACAATATCGACAACTTCCTGAGGCGGTAGTTGGTAAGTTGTTTGCCCATACGCAGCGGTTGACATGATCGAGATTTCTAAAAGTAGACAAGCGGTCGCAAACAAAAAGGTAAAAACAGAGCATCGCATGGTAATGATTCTCAGCGGTGATTCAAAGTCGTAGTCATGGTCAAAATGCAAACCCAATGGTAACCCGAAGCGTAAGCGAGAGACAGCCTCAGGTCCTTTGGCGGTACGCCTACAGCAGACCGTTTTAGCGAGCGGCGGAATGAAGAACACCGTAGCTGGATTCGCCAGAATTCAGAATACACTGAATTCTGGCGAATCCAGCTACGATTGGTTGACCATTTTGTTATGCCGATCACCTTTACGAAATGCACCCCGATATGGGATCTCAGGCGATCCGATTGAGGACCTGCACCCAAGCTGGTTGTGCGAGCAGTTCCGGAAACTGAGCTCGTCCGGCCGCGATATGTTTGGATTGCCCGTGCTTATTCAGCGCCTCGCGGCTCTCCCATTCCTCGATGAACGTGAACTTGGTCGGATCATCCAAATCCACATGAAGATCGTATCGCAAGCATCCCTCTTCCTGCCGAGTTGGTGCAACGAAACTGGTTAGCACAGACCGCAAAGCCTCTTCGCAACCTGGTTTGGCTTGCAAATGAGCAACAACATCGACCTTCATTTTCTTCTCCGAAATAGCCGTTTTTCTAATCTTCACATCAAACGCGAGAACTCGAAAACAAGCTCCGACTTCAGGCGGCGGAGATTGTACCAGTTTCATAGGACCTTAAGTGAGGCTTCTATTTCTTGGCATGATCAATTTTTTGTCGGCTGCCCGCCTTCCATTCCTTTTCTAACTCAGGAGCACTTGTGCCAAACGTTTCCGTCCATTGCCCGAGCCGGACATAGGGGCGAGGGGAGCAAGTCAAAACGATGCGGGTAACGACAAGGCTAACGCCCAACGGCTAATTGACCGATAAAACATAAATCAATGTGCTTCACTACGAACCTATATCGTAAAACGGTGTCCATAGCCCAAAGTCGCCTGCCACTTGAATGGAATTGTTCATGTTCGAATCGAATGAAGTCAGTAATGTGGTGTTGGTCGATTCGGTACTCTCGAGCCGATTAGAACAAACCGAGGGATTGGCCAGCGCTCGCTTCATCGAGGCTCGCCAGCGTCTCTCGCCCGATGCAACGCCAGCGCCTGCCTGGATCGAAGTCGGAAGTGCGTTCGTCATGTTTGATGGTGTCAATTCGCCATTGACGCAATCGTTTGGACTTGGCATGCGAGGCGTCGTAACTGCCAGCGAATTCGAACAGATCGAAACTTTCTTTCACGAACGCAATGCTCCTGTCTTTCTTGAGGTATCACCCTTGGCGTCTCCCGAAACGCTGACGCTGCTCAACGAGCGAGGATATCAACCAGTCGAATACACAAGCGTCCTGTGCCGTCGCATCGGATGGCAGTTCTCGTTGCCTAAGTCTCAGAGCTCCGCTATTCTCGTCCGAAAGATGGAAGCGACCGAATCCGAACTATTTGCCCAGACATCGGCGAGCGGCTGGACTGACGATCCCCAGTTCCGGGAGATGATCCTCGGGTTTGCCCATACGTTTTCTACGACGCAGGGAACAACCGCGATGATCGCGGAAATCGATGGGAAACCAATTGCGACAGGACTGGCATTTCTCGATGACAAGGTCGCTCTGCTAGCAGGAGCCAGCACTATACCGTCCGCAAGAAATCAAGGTGCCCAGTTTGCGTTACTTGAAGCGAGGCTTCAGTACGCAATCGAGCAAGGATGCGACTTGGCCATGATGTGTGCCTTGCCCGGCAGTCCATCACAACGCAACGCACAACGAAATGGATTTCAAATCGCGTACACGCGAACAAAATGGAAGCGGGGTTAGTCTCGCCTATAAAGGCGAGCGGCTGGCGAATCCAGCTACGAATCACGGAACGCACTGAATTCTGGCGAATCCAGCTACGAATTGCGGAACGTACTGAATTCTGGCGAATCCAGCTACGAATCACGGAACGTACTGAATTCTGGCGAATCCAGCTACGAATTACGGAACGCACTGAATTCTGGCGAATCCAGCTACGAATCACGGAACGCACTGAATTCTGGCGAATCCAGCTACGAATTGCGGAACGTACTGAATTCTGGCGAATCCAGCTACGAATCACGGAACGTACTGAATTCTGGCGAATCCA
>CANHVO010000436.1 GCA_947463915.1 Planctomycetaceae bacterium | reverse complement strand
GACGAATGTCGAGAACATTAGGAAACCGGGGCTAACGCTCCTGGTAGCCTTCTAGTAGAGAGAGACCGGTCTAGACACCCTCCCGCTGGGAGGGTCGAGCGTAGCGAGGGGAGGGGGGAGTGCCAACAACTATTGCACAAGTCAGTTCACCCTCCCCGGGCCGAAGGCCCGACCCTCCCCGAGGGAGGGTGACTTTGAATCCCTGAAAAACAACCGGGGCTAACGCTCACCGGCTAATCAAACCGAGGCTGACTCCCACCGGCTAATCAAACCGGGGCTAACGCCCACCGGCTAATTGACGGGCAATACTCACGATACAAGGGAACGACTTGCTTGCTACTACTCTTGGTTTTTCGATGGCCACACGTACAGAATTGACAGGACATCGGCTCGCCATTTCGGCAATATCCAAGTGATGGCTGTCGCTTCTAAGTTGGTTAAGGTCACCAAGAACATCGCTACACGAAACGGCCAAAGGGTGTAGTCGAGCAATAAACAAACCGTTCCGGCCAACACGAACCACTGCGATATTTTGGCACCGCGCGTGTGGTAGCTTGGAACACGCCCGTATTTCCAAAGCCCAGCCCCTGTTGTTAGCAAGTAACTGAGAAGACCAACGATCCACCAGGGAGCTTCTCGAATGAGCACGTCTCCACGAAACCAAAACAGTCCGAAGAACATCGCTCCGTAAAGTACAGAATCCGCGAAACTATCCAATCTAGCGCCAAAATCAGAACGAAGATTAAACCATCGAGCAATGCGACCATCCACCGTGTCGCTCAAGCTAAGAGCGACGAATACCCAAGTGAATAGCACCAAGCGATCTTGCATCGCAACCCAAAAAAGCCATATCGATCCGATCAAGCGTATCGTGCAAATGATGTTGGGTATCGTGACATATTTGTGTTTGGACATGCCCTTGCGCTCGATGGAGTTCACGTTGGAATTGTCCTTCTCGAAAGTTGAACGCGTGAATGCTTCGCTTGGTTTCATTCGGATGCTCATCTCTAATTGACGTGTCGATTCATCAAGAGCACAGCTTTGACGAAGTAGTAAAATACCGGTGCCGAAAACGTCAAGCTGTCGACCCGATCCATCATTCCACCTTGACCTGGAATCAGCGTTCCACTGTCCTTAATGCCCACATCCCGTTTCATGCCAGACTTATTGATGTCTCCCAGAAAACCGAATATCGCAATCAAGGCTCCAGAACACGCCGCAAGAAACAAGCCTGTCCACCCATCGATTTGCAGCAAAGAAGTTAACCACGGAGCTAGCAGGACCGCGAGCACCGTTGTAACCAATATGCCTCCGACGAATCCCTCGAGGGATTTATTTGGAGAAGTAACGGGGGCAATCTTGGTGCGGCCTAATTGGCGTCCGATGAGCGCTTGAGCGATGTCGTTGGTTTCCGTCAATAGAACCAAATAAAGGATCCATCCAAGGTTTCCCACCCAAGGTTCAGGCAAACCAGGCAAAGCCAACAGGAAGTAGGCATGTGACAAACAATAGACAAACAACAGCATTCCCCATATCGTTGCGGCCGTGACTGCGATGAAGTCCTCGACTAGACCAAGCCAAGCTCGGAATGCTCCAAGCACCAAGACAAACGCGATTGGTGCGATAACTTGAGTTTGTTCCGCATAGCCCAAGAGCAATGATAGGTAATAAATTGCAGTTAAGCCAAAGACAACGCAGGTTGTTGCCGTGCCAACGCGTTTCCATCCAACGATGCGCAGGAACTCCCTCAGGCTTAGGGCTCCAACGACAGCAAGCAGTGCGATGACTCCGACATTCTCAAGCAGCATTGCGGCAGACAGCACGATGGCCAAGGCCCACCAAGATCGGAGACTATTGAGATGCGACTGACTTTTTGCATCAATACGCCCACGAATTGTCCATAATCGGAAACACGATCCTATTCCCAAAAGTCCAAAGAGGCATGCGATCGCCCAAGTCATGTGTTGAGAGGGAATGAACATCTTTCCTCCAGGAAATGCGACAATGCGTATTTTCCTTGCTGCTTTTGTCTTCATCGCCTTTTTTCAAAGACGAATTCCGCGATACTCAAAGAATTGGCTACGCTTCGTTCGTAGAGAGCACTTAGCGTACCGAAGCGCATTGGCCACTTGCGGAACCCTTTGTTTTCCGCAAGTGGCACTTGATTTGCGTCTCAGAGGAATGCCGCTACGACTGCTAAAACCTGGCTTTTGTGTAGCGAAAGTCGTCAAGACTTTCGGCTGCATCGCCTCAACGACCGAAACTCTTGACGAGTTTCGCTACAAAATGCTTCACAGCGTTGCCAAAGAGGGACGCTTCACGTTGAAGTAGCCCATTTGTTCGCATCTCGCAAAATAGCTCAAAATGGATCGCACTGAAAAACCCGTCCGACTGCTTCAAATTTCGGATCTCCATTTTGGACCTCCCTATGTAGCAAAGGTTGGCGAAGCTGCGCTGCGCACGGCCAACGCGGAACATTTCGATGCAATCATCATCAATGGAGATCTGACTCAACGTGCCGCCAAGGACCAGTTTC
The DNA here is from genome assembly GCA_947463915.1 of Planctomycetaceae bacterium. Taxonomy (GTDB): domain Bacteria; phylum Planctomycetota; class Planctomycetia; order Pirellulales; family Pirellulaceae; genus JBKCUI01. Next base: position 3,248 of record CANHVO010000436.1, on the reverse strand, counting down.
ATGCTGCCAAGGAGTACATGCAACGACTGCCACAAGTGCCTCAATTAGTGATCCCCGGAAATCACGACGTACCGCTCTACCGTCTTGCCGAAAGGTTCTTTTCTCCTCATCGACTCTATCGAGAGATCATCTCGGCAGAGCTCAATCCGGTGCTCAAGATAGATGGGGCGGTAATTGTAGGGTTGGATTCGACTGCGCCGCGGACGGCGATTAGCAATGGAAAGATCTTCAAGTGGCAATTGGACCTGTGCGAGAGGATGTTTCGGGAGACACCGAGTGGAATTGCAAGGATTGTGGTCGCACATCATCATTTTTCCCCAGCGCCGGACCTTCTTCACGACAGCAACATGCCACAGGCCAAACGCGCGATCGAGCGGTTCTCCGACTTGGATGTCGATATGATTCTCGGCGGGCATCTGCATCGGGCGTACATTGGAAACTCGCTGGATTTTTATCCAGGTTCGCATCGAGACCGAGGTATCATCATCGCGCAATGTGGCACAACAACGTCCAGGCGAGGACGAGGTCGCGAACAGGAAAAAAACTCCCTGAACCGAATCGAGATTTCAAGGGAATCGATCACGATCACCCATTTCATGTACTTTCACGAAAAGGATGCGTTTGAGGCTGTAAGTTGGCATTCATTTCGTCGCAGTAAAAACGATAGGCAATGGCCCTAGTGTTGCGATTTTTTGTTAACGTGGGGTAGGCTTCCAGTCTGTCGGTACTGCGGTTGACAGGCTGGAAGCCTATCCCGCACGCACCACAGCGAACGCGATTCCCCCTCCCGAATGTCGCTTAACGCTCCATTCGACCTCCCCCAGCTTTGCCGGGAGAGGTGACTTGGGGCCTTTTTGGCTCAGCGTGACGCACAATGACACATGGTAAAAACGATTTCATAGCTGAGTCACAAATATTGGCCGATACCAAAACAAATTCGGACAACGCATCTGTCGGCGGCATCGCTCGCATTTATCTTGCTCTGAGATCTCGCCGTTTCTTAATCACGTTGATGCTGCTTTTCACAGTGTTGGCCGTTGGTATTTGCGTTAGGTATCTGCCGGATTTGGAATGGGTTGCGGAACGTGAGGATTGGCTTCGAAGCCAAATTGTTTCGGCACCGATCGCTTGCTATGTTTTAGGGATAGTTTTCTACATCGGCTTGTCCTTGATTCCAGGGACTGCTGGCAAGTCGATCGTTTTTGGCTGGTTCTTCGGTTTCGCAGGGGCTTTTTTCCTAGTCGAGATCGGTTTAACAACTGCCGCTGTCGTATCGTTCCTGATCGGACGCTTCGTCGTTCGACGCTTGCTCCATCGCCGTTGGCAAATCTATCTAAGGTGGATCAGCAAAAGATTTGAGCAAGAGGGGGCCTTTTATCTGCTCTGGCTGCGAATGGCACACGCGCCGTTTACGTTGGTCAATTACGGCGCAGGTGCGACGAACATTCCCTTGTCGACTTTTTGGTGGACGACACACGTTGGGATACTTCCTGCCACGATTGTTTACACTTTTGTTGGTTCTCGAATTCCCAACATTCGCACGGTTGCTGAACAAGGCGTACTGGCCATTGTTGATCCATGGCTTTTGGTCGTCCTCGTGGCCATCGCATTTTTTCCTTTGTTGTTTCGTTCTTGGTTTCGAACCGTCCGGCACTAGATTTGCAACTTCTGTTTTACGGTGACCGGCAGTAACTGCAGTGTCCAAATGCAATTCGTTTAACAGTCAGCCGTAGGCGTACTGTCAACGTACAGCTAAGTACGCCTTCGGCTGACTGATAAACGCCTAAGCCATTAAGCACTTACGCTTTGGTTGGGAAAAAGCCGGGTGTCATTCGTCAAAAACCCCCGTGCACACTCAAGAAAGAACGAGGAAAGCGAAATGTTGAATTGGTTGAAGAGCCTTCCGAAATCGCACGCGTTGGGTTGGATCGGTATCGGCCTGCTTGCCATCGTACTCGTTCTGGTTTTCGTGCGTAGACTCGTTGGAATGGATGGATAGGAGCACCACAATGAAAATTTTGCTTGCAACCGATGGTTCTCAATTTGCCGAAGAGGCCGCCTGGCTTCTGGCTCACTTACCGCATGCTGAAATACTTGAGCTGACGGTATTGTACGTTAGCAACATACCGAACTTGCATGGCATAGCCAATTCAACTGAGTTGGCACAGAGTCTACAGTTTGCCGACCAGGAAAAAGCGAAGTCCATACTTGTGCACTTGAACAGCATATTTGATGGCGCAAATGCAACCTTAACGCTTGTGACAGGCGAGGGTCATGTAGGAACTCAAATCATACGCACGGCAGAAGCCCAAAAAAGCGATCTGATTGTTCTGGGGGCAGTTGGGCATTCTTTGTTCGAGCGCATGTTTGGTAGCACCAGCGACTTTGTGGCTTCGCACGCAAAATGTTCGGTGCTTGTCGTTAGACCGACCGGCTTGCGAAAGGCCAATCGACCGATCAATGTCTGCGTTGCCTACGATGAAACCGATTCTACGTTGGCCGTATTCGGCCAACTTGCCCAATTTGGCTGGGGAGTCAATTGCAAGATGGATGCGGTGAGTATCGTTTCCGCACCCTACACCTATTCCGAAATCCCAATCCCTTTCGATATCGACGAGATCATTGCGAGTAGGAAAAAAGCGATTGAGTCGAAAGAAATCAAACTACGAGAACTTACCCCAGTTGTCACTACCCAAGTTATTGAGTCAAGCCACGTGGGGGATGGGCTTGTGCAATTCGCCAAGGAAAACAAAAGCGATGTCATTGTTCTTGGTAGTACGGGCGGCGGACTGCTTAGTACACTACTGTTAGGAAGCGTTTCGAGATACGTTTTGAGGCATGCTGCCTGTTCCGTTTGGATCGCAAGAAAAAACTGCGTAGCTTAAATGCCCAGCGTACCCGGAACTTCGCACGCTATCTTCGCAGAGAGAAGGGCGACATTGTCGCTCGTCGCTCCGCGACGATTGCGTACACGCGACCTAGCGTAAATCAATTTTCAAGATGCTTTCGCGTGAATTCTCTTATGCGAACATCGGAGGGCTTCTGTGAGGTTATACTTTAGGGCCAATCCTTTCCCGTCTGTATTCCCTTCGAGGCTGATATGCGCTCACCTTTTTGGCTCGCGAACTTGATCGTCGCATCAACTTTTGGGTGGATGTCGTCCATAGACATATGTGTGGCGATGGAATCGACGGAGTCGGCATTCGCTTTTCGGGCGGGGGCTGCTACAGTCGATATCACACCGATTG
>CANHVO010000435.1 GCA_947463915.1 Planctomycetaceae bacterium | reverse complement strand
GTACGAGAGAATTGTGCTTTGATTTCACGCGATTGTGGTAACCACGAAAGACACGAACCACACGAAAAGAAAACAGGATGATGAGTGGAGCAGAACAGGAAATGTTATTGCCAAGTGGTTCCCATTTGACGGTACTCAATTCACCGTGTGATTCTATGGGTTTTGTTTTTCGTGTGGTTCGAGTCTTTCGTGGTTAACTCGTTTTTGACTGGACGGCCAACCCCGTATCGATTGAAGCTAACGTGTCGGCAGTTCGTAACAGGCTGCCTCTTCAGCGTTTCGGATAAACACTAAATTTCCTACGACGACCGAGTGGTTCCATGTCTTGCCTTCGATGGCTTGAAATTTGGCAAGCTCCGTCATTTTGCTCGAGTCCGTCTTCAAGAGAACCAATTCGCCCTTTTCCGATGTCACGAGCATTTGGCCCGCATCGCATAGCAAAAGAACTTGGCCATTGCCATAACGTCCTTTCTTCCACTGACGTTTCCCGGTGGCTAAATCGACACAAGCGAAAATGTTTCCGTCGAAGCCGTACAGACTACCTTGGTGCTCGACAAAGTCATTGAAGTCTGGCTTCATGTCGCTGGAGGTCCATTGCTCTTTGACGGACCAAGACTCTCCCTCGCGGGTTACCGCAAGTCGCTTCGTACCCTCGCCTAAGCTGTTTGCCAAAAGAATTGAATTGCCGAGTACCAAGGGCTGCAACGTTCGATAGTTTGTGGTTGGCGAATCGAATTGCCAAATCGTTGCACCATCCTTGGCGTTGACGAATTGCAGGCCAGCGTTGGTTTCCATGAGGACGCCAGAGACTCCCTCTAAATTTGCTGTCTGAGCCGAACTGTAGCTGTGGCTACCGGACGGGATTGACCAACGGGGTTCGCCGGTGCTTGCGTCATAGGCGAGCATAACACCTGCCTCTTTCTCGCCGCTTCCAGCATGGACGACAACCACCCCATCAGTAACCAACGGTGACGACGCGAATCCCCACATCGGCGGCTTTCGCTTCGAATCGACCTGGATGTCACGTTCCCAAGTTTTGACCCCCGTGCTTGCATTGAGACAAGTTAAAATGCCGTTTGCACCCAACGAGAAGAGCCCCTCGTCCGCAATAGTAGGAGTGGCTCGCGGGCCAGCACCGGCGACGGACTCCCAAAAGCGGCTAACGTATTCATACTCCCAAACCGTTTGCCCTGTTCTTGCGTCCAAGCAAACGACAGCTTCCTTTTCGCCCCTTTGTTCTTGCGTGAAGAGTCTATTTCCAGCAACTGAGAACGAAGACCAGCCTGGTCCAATTTGCGTTTTCCAAATCAGTTTCGGCGGCGAAGCGGCCCAGTCTTCACTGAGCGAAAGTCCTAATAGCTTGCCATCACGCGACGAACCACGAAAACTTGGCCAGGCTGCGGATGCAAGAGTGACCGCTGGCTCATTCAATGTGACGTTGCCAAGCGTTTCTTTTTTGGCACGGCTCCTGAGATAGTTTTCTTCCGCAGTGGCCTCCCATCGCCATGAAAGGTCCGAAACAAACTTTCCGGAAACCCCATTCGATTGCAGCAGGTCCCAATACCCGAATCCAAGTACCGAGCTCACTAAAGCGATTGGCAATCGAGCCGAGGGATAGCCCGCGAATAGGATTAATGGAATTGCAAAGGCAGCGGTACCATAGGGGATTTGGAAGATCATCGAACCCATCCCTTGCATGGAGGGGTGACTCAGCGCAATTGCTACTACACCAATTAGGGCAACGGCGAAGAAGCCGATGAGCTTTTCTTTCCAGTTGGCTCGGCTTGCAGCGAGCCACCAAAGCAAAACGAGAATTCCCAAGCCGGCTGGCCCCATAAAACCGAGCATGAATATCCCCAAGCTGGGTGACTCAAACATGTCAGGCAGTTTGCGCAGCAAAACCATCGAAACGATAAGCACGGCGGCAGGCCACCATCGCAATGTTTGTTGTATCGCACCATTGGTGGTCGACATCTTCATTTGCTCAGAACTGGACATTTTTTGTATTTCCCTTAATTTCGATTGTTGGTGTTCGTGAAGGACTCGCCTTAGCGGTAGTGACGATAGAATTTGGTTACGGAGGTTTGCACTTGCCCTCTTTATTCAATCGAGCGAGGACTTTCTTGGAAAATTCGGCGATCGAGGTTTGTCGAAGTTTTTTTCGAAAGACTTGTTCTGATTCAGCGACTACCTCTCGCAGGACTTCTTCGATGTGCTGTCCGACTTGGCATTTGCTGGTCTCATTCGAGCCGAAATTGATCATCGAAGTATCGGGAGCCATGACGGCATCGAAAACATCCGCGAGGTGAATCGAGTGCGCCGGCCGTGAGAGTCGACTACCGCCTGTTGCACCTCGCCGTGTTTCAATAAGCCCACACGTTCGAAGCTTAGATAAAACACGACGCACGACAACGGAGTGGGTGCTGATGCTTTCGCCCAGTTCGTCAGAAGAAACCCATGCATTTCCATTGCTCTCCCGCCAAGCGAGATAGCCCAACACATGCGCTGCGACTGTAAAGCTGGTATCCATTTCATCTGCTCAATTCGTATCTGGTTCAGTTACAATAGCAGTTCGGGTAAAACAATGTCAAGACGGACGGAAAAGGTGGCGTATTGGAGGGTAACGGAGAATTCTGTCGATCCACCGGAACGGAGCGAGAAGAGTTTGCATTCAAGAACAGCCGGAAGCGGTTGTGTCCTGTGATTCTGCCACTTGTCGTTAACTGCGGAGCAGTGACATTTGATAGCCACGGATGAAATCCGTGGAAGGTATAGCACCGAGTTGGCGAGAGTCGCGTAGCGACGGCATTCCCTGATCGTTCGCAAGGAAAACGATTAACCACTTCACATTCAAAGGTGGATTTTGCGGCCAGTGTCGCTCCTTCAGAGCTCTGTCCCTGGTGGGGCATTTTACCTGGGGTTGCGTTCGCGTTGCGAACTTACCCCAGGCTAAAAACTGCCATCGCTTTGCGATTGAATCGCATCCCAACTCGCACCGGCTAACGGCAATGGCGTTGGTCCATTTAGGAGACGGTTCGCACCGTTCTCTTCTCGCGTGCGCTGATGACCGCCGTGTCGACGATTTGCTGCCCGATGCGACTGATCTCGAGCGATAATGGGCCTGTGATCGGTTCGCCGGTCTCCAAGCAGTGAATGAAATATTGCACGGGGTTTTGATACGGTGGAAGCAACGGATCGACAGGAATCGCGTGTGCTTCGGGGCGCTGCCGAGTCTGGATGGTGATCGTATTCTCGTAGTCGTAGCTGCTGATAGTACCATCGGTACCGATCAACTCGAATCCACATTTAGGCTGTGTTTGAGTGACCCACGGATCCGTGAAGGTGCCCCAGCGAGTCTCAATCTTGGACAATCCCGTTTCGTAACGAGCAATGGTAACGCTGTGTTCGTCAACTTCGATTCCAGGAGTTTCGTTCACAACCGTTGTGACTTCGATCGGAACTTTTCCGTGATGGTACCAAGTTCCTAAGGTCGAACCATATCCCATGTAATCCAATAACGATCCTCCGCCATGCGATTTCTTGTAGAACCAACTCTCAGGCTTCTTCGCTTCGACCTCTGCTTCGGTAACTTCGACTTTATCAGCCAGATGATAGAGCGGGCCACGGTTTCCTCCATAATGCCGCACTTCGATGACGTTTCCGATGACTCCCTCGTCGATCAGACGTTTGGCGGTGCGATGCGCCGGAACCCAAACGAGCGGCCAATTGACAACAAGCTTTTTCCCCGAAGCCTTGACGGCATTGATCATTCGATCTGATTCCGCGAGCGACGCAGCAAATGGCTTTTCAACCAAAATATGCACATTAAAAGGGGCGACTCTTTCGACCCATTCCGCATGTTTCGCCGTAGCTGGGCATAGTATCACTAAGTCAGGCTTCGTCTCTTCAAGGCATTGGCGATAGTCTGTGTAGATGCGATGGCTTGGGATATTGAAGTTACTGGCAGCCGAACGCATTCGTTCCGGCTGCTCATCGCAAATCCCCACGATCTCAGCCCTCGGGTGATCAAAGGCATAGCGAAGCAAATCACCCATGTGAAAGTGGTCGAAGTTGATACCGGCAATTCTCATACTTAATCCGAAAACAATGAAAACGTAGGACGTCTAGACACTATTCGATCCGGCTTATTTCTAACGGTTTGGCGTAAAGCCACAAGGGACTTGAGCAAGCGTTACTACTACCTCTTTTGGCAAAGCGAAAAACGAGAACAGTGAACTTTCTGCATGGCCCCAAAGGTGCTGTATGCTTTTTTTCTACGCAACGGGTAAAAATAAGGCGATGAAAAACATCGAGCCGTCCCTCAATTTTGGAATTTCCTGGTAAAAGTCCATCGTCGGAGCGAAGCTAGGTGTCAAAAACGAGTTAACCACGAAAGACCCGAACCACACGAAAACCAAAATCCTTAAGATCATACGGTGAAGTGAGCATAGCTAAGCGGGAGGAATGTGCGTTTTCTTTCTGCTCCACTCCTCATCCTGTTTTCTTTTCGCGTGTTTCGTGTATTTCGCGGTTACCTAACTCCCATCAGGCTCGCAATATCCGCGGTTATTAGCTGAATGGATTCTTTCTGTACTAAAACAATTTTGACCTCAGATTAACTATGTTGCCTGGTCTTGAACTAGCTGTTGAACGAATTCGAAAGAATCACTATGCTTTTCCGGCCGTTGAAAGCGATAAGTTGGCTGCGGCTCGCCTGCGCGGAGTCCCACAGGAGCTTATGGCCTTTTATGGTCTTTGCGATGGTGCGCTCATCGGAAATGGTGACGACTTCGCGGATCCAAATGGCCGTCGTTATCGTCTGAAGATTCCGCGACTGACGGACCTGCAAACGGCACAGTCCCATGGATACATTTTCCACACGTCACCGCTATTTGATGCATCTGGAAAATGGTGGCAGATTTTGGACTACGGCGACGCAAACTGGTTGGCATTTGATGCGTCTTCCGACTCGGATTGTATCATTGATGTCTTTCATGAAACCGCGGGAGAACCAGACTCGCATGCAATAGTCGCCAACTCTATGGAAGACCTGTTGGATCGATTGATTCGACGAAATGGCGCGTACTGGTTCGACAAGGATTTCGAAGCGCTAGGATACGTCTAGTACAGAGCGCATCGGTCTGGCCTTAACTGAGCAGTTGCGCCTGACGATTCACCCTCGCTTCGCTCGACCCTCCCAGTGGGAGGGTGACGAAGCGTAGATTGTACTTGGTGGCTACTCAAGTACCTTCATTTCTACATTTCGGAACCGCACTTCGGTCGGGCCTCCGGAATGCAATTGCAATGCCATGACGCCACGCTTTGCACCTTTCGGATCATCGAGGTCAACACACAATTGGCCATTGATCCAAGTCTGAATTTTCGACCCTTGCGCTTTGACCTCATAGACATTCCATTCGCCGTTCTTAACGTGGGATTCACCCGATTTGTCCCAAAGCAATGCGCGGCCCTCTTCCTCGTAGAGCTTGCCCCACCAACCAGGACCAATGTCGGCTTGATAACCGAGCATCCCCTCCGCGGTCTGCTGGCTTCGGAACTGAATGCCGCTGTTCCCCGCGTTGCCGATGAGTTTCACCTCTAGCTTCAAATGGAAATCACCCGCGGAAAATTCGCTAACGAGAAACTCATTCTTGGCCAGACCAGTCGTTTTGCCAACGATCTCAGTGCCGTCGACACTCCACAACTTTTCATTGCCCCGCCAGTACGACAGATTCTTGCCGTTAAAGAACTCCGGAGCGTTTGCGGCCGTTGCCAAAATGGGGAGCTGTCGGTCGCTACCTAGATAGGCGATCAGCGATCG
>CANHVO010000434.1 GCA_947463915.1 Planctomycetaceae bacterium | reverse complement strand
CTCGCTACGCAAAGCCAATTCGATTTGCTAAACTACGCTCAGATGCCCTCGTAACTCAGTTGGATAGAGTAGTTGATTTCTAATCAACCTGTCGCAGGTTCGATCCCTGCCGGGGGTACTCGTTGACACCGCTAGGGGAATCACCACCAATCAGAACCAACGAATTCGTTGGTGGTCCATGTTCGTGATGGTTGGAATGGGTCCCTAGATGTGCATAGGTGGAACCACCGGTGGAACCACGGAATCTGTTTGCATCCTCCCAGTCGGATGGTCGAACCTGGGAATAGTGTTTTTGCCCTACTTTGGTCGAGTGTCCAATCCAAGCGTTGATAACCGTTTCTCGAAAGTTATCTTCTAGGTCGGTTCTGCACGATGACCGAAGATTGACGAAGACCTTTGGCCACGGAACAAAGCCGGAAGATTTAATGATCCGGTGCATGTGCGTTCTAAGATTCGATTCTGTATTCCGATTGGGGAAAATGTATATTGCGCCCTCAGGGGCCAAATCGAAGGCCTGACGAAGCAAGTTCAATGCGGGTTCGAAGATTGGGCAGTATCTCATGCCAGTCTTTTTGGAATCGATTCGAAGCCTGTTTTGATCCCAAAGAACATCGGACCACTTCAGCACATGGATTTCCGTCGGGATGCGCAAACCGCAGTAGCGAGCCAATGCAAAAAGCAATTTCCATTCCATTGTTGGGCAATGCTCGATAACCGTCGTTGCCATTGCTCTATCAACGTAGTATTTTCGCTCGTCGTTTGTCTCATCGCCGATTTTGATCCCATCGGCAACGTTCTCATTGAGCAACCTAGCCTTTACGCCGTAACTCAAAACCTGCCTTAGTCGCTTGGCGTGTTTCTTGGCAGATGAAGTTGAAAGCGTTTTGCGTGTTTCCCCTTCGTCGGCATGCACCATCCACGTCATCCACGAAACAAATTTGGCGGGTGTAATCGATGCAACCACGCATTTCGCCCCGAAATACTCGACAGCCCAATTCCGTACCTGCTTGAAGTTCGCCCGGGTGATAGTCGAGAAGTGTTTTTGTTCTGCCAAGTAGTGATCAATCAAATCGCCCAACAATCGAACGTCCCGATCCGGCGACACGACAGGCAAAACTTGCTTTGGAATAAGGCCATATTGCGCGAGGACCGTTTTGAATCGTTCATCAAGACCGTTAACCCATTCGATAACTCGTGAATCGATTGAACCCGTCTTGCTCGATTCGATCAAATCCTCAATACATGCATGGAACTTCGTTGCATCCCGTTTTGAAATATTCCCCAGCCAGATAGACCGTTTTCGTTTATCCACGGTCCTAAATTGCAATCGGTACCCAGAACGATCCCCGTCTTGGTAGTTCAGACTTGCCATTACATCAACTCCCATTGGTTGAACCCATAACAATGAAAGCCAAGACGGGGCCGGCATGGGTAACCGGCTTTCGGATGTACGGTCCTAGTCTTGGCGAAAGCAATGTACACTCTCGGCCAACCTTGGCCAATTCTTTCGCTCAACTTCCGCAACACTTGGTTGCAGTTCCCGATCCGGCTAATGAGTCAATGACTTTGTCGGGGTCGAAAAGCCGACGTTTCCCGATGAGAACACTTGGGACCCGCTTGGATGAAACCAATCGGTCCAACGTCGCGGTCCCAATGTTCGCCAACTCTGCCATCGTCGGACGATCTACCAAGCGACGTTGCCGAGCTACCAACATCGGTTCAATACGTTTGGCGATAACATCTGCCACCGCATTGGCTAGAGAGTCAACGTCAGAATGCTCGATGGCGATCAACTTGGACATGGGCACACCCTTTGCGATTTGCTGCAATTGCTGAATAGAACTTTGATTTAGCTTGATCTCGTGTAGGGAAGGATATGACTTTGGTCGTTTCCCAGGAATGAAAATTCCGAAAAATGTCGAAAACAGTTTCGATTTTTACGCGAATGCAAATTGAGAGATTCTGAATCTTTAGCGAGGACCGCAGCGCTACACTCGATCAGTACCTTCGAACTTTTCGAAGCCAAAAACACTCATTGAGAGAAGATTGCTTTCAAAATGGCAAACAAGTATTCGAGTAAGAACCCCTATCTTTTTTTCTCACATCCGGAAACCGTCGACGTCCGTGAAGTCCTTCCTTCTAAGCTGCAATGTCGCGCAGATGACGCATCGTATTTCCTTTCAATTTTGCTGTTCAAAACTGCGCACGAATCCGTTGATGAAGATGGATATGCCCGCCTTAATTCGAGGGTTTTGACACAGATAATGGACAATCGGTCGAAGCGAGCTGTTATTGAATGTTTGATTGAGCATCGAATCGTCGAATGCGATAACTTATACATCCCTAGAAAAAAGTCGTTGGGGTTTCGTTTACACAGTCGGTTTGGAAACGACCGAGTAACTGTAACCAAAGCGACTGACCGTCGAATCATTAAGCAACTGGAAAAGTTCGCCCTAAAGCGCCTTGAGGAAGAGCAGAAATTATGGCTACCCGTACATTACAAGTTGGAAAAGCAGCAATCCCGAATTGCAATTGATATGGACCAAGCAAACGAAATTCTATCGAGACTGGAACCATCCGCCCCGAATGCAAAGAACATCGAAAAGGTCCGCAGGAATACAAGACTAAGCCAAAGCTACCTTTGCAAAAACATTAGCAATGGCACCCATTCCTTTCACGTTGGAACCACGCGAAGGGTTTTTAATTGCGTCACTTCGTTGAGCAGACCGCTAAGGCCAGCACTTCGATTTGGGGGCGAACCTCTAGAAAGCATCGACATAAAGAATTCCCAGCCGGCATTACTTGCAAAACTCGCCAAGGACAACTGGAGCAAAGAGAACAAGAGTCAAAACAGGAACAAAGACCAGAGACAAGGCAACCAAGAACGAGACGAACAAGAAGGTGAGAAACAAGAGCAAGAGAACCTATATGACGTGCATTTGCCCCCAGACCTTCAGAGATATTTCCGAGAAACAGCAGAAGGAACGTTTTACGCAGGGCTGCACGACATGATTCAAATCGAGGGTAGACTCATCCCCCTTGCGACGGTCAAAAAGAAGTTCCTAACGGATGTCCTCGCGAAGAAAAGGTGGTGCCTAACCAATTCGGGACGACGAATGAAACGCGATTACGCCTCACTCATCGAAAATGTTTTCAGGCTAAGTTACCCGACGATTGGGGAGTTTATTCTGGCGACAAATCAAGAGATGTTCGAAGATGAGTTTTCAGATTGGAATCAGCATTCGAATCTGATAAGAATGCTCCAAACTGCTGAGGCTGAGTTAGTCATAGAAGATGCTGCTGTTAGAGCCCTAGAACACCCGTCAAGTCCACTCGTTTTGACATGCCACGACGCGTTCTTTTGCGGGGCCGGCGAAGCGGAACTTATCACAGAAATCTTGTTACAAGCGGCACGAGACCAAGGATACCAAATAAGCCTAAAACACGATCGATTTGGGGATGTGGGTTAGTTGTCGCCGGGCGCTAAAAGCGAATGCTAATTGGTTGCAGATGTATCTGTCCAGTACTCAGCGGTATCACCCTTCCTTCTAACTTTCATCATTAAAAGAGAAAAGGAGGGGCGTAGAAACACTTGTTCTCCATCCTTGAACATGACCGCATCACCCGCCAAAATCAACCCAATCAACTCTTTGCTAAACGCTTCACTATCACCATGAATGCTCATGGAGAGAAGTTTTTGATACTGATCGGAAGAACGAGTTCCAAACCAAGTGTTCCCGCGAATTGTACGAAGGAATGGATCGGACGAGCTTAGGTTATTCTTCTCTGTTGCAATTTTTGTTTGGTTTTGCTTTTCATTTGCGGCTTGAGTTGCAACACTGCGGTTTTGGTTAACCGGATCCCAGTGGCCTCCACCGATTGCCGCCCATTCTCGGTCTTGCTTGACTTCTATCCTGTCAGCGTAGAGTCTCACGAGATCGTTTTTAGCAACGTTAAGCAATTCGACGTAATCATCAGTTCTTCCTTTGTAGTCCATCTCGAATTTGATCTTTCCCGTTTCGGAATCCGTTTCAATCCAAGTACGCTCATCTTTTTGGGTGTATACGGATTTGTAGCTGATACATATCCAAGCCCGCCTGGGATCAACTTTTGTTGATTCATTTCCAACGAGGTTGATTCTGTTGAACGAATCAGGCCTTTTTGCAACAATCGCCAAAAACACGAACAGACTAAGGATCCCTAAAACGATACCCGGTATTGCCAATGGCATTCCGTATTTTCGTTTCAATGGATTGTTGATTTCCAGCGTGCCAAAAATCCCCAAGACAATTGCCACAATGCCAACTGGAAAGCAGCACAACCCAGGGACACTAACTAAAAAAGAGGAAATTGCTAAAACAGATAAAGACTTCGCGGCAAGTGGGGCGGTACGAAGTTTTTGTCGCACCGAAATCGGTTGATATTCACTTGAATATTCCTCTAACTTAGAGAAGTCAATCGTGGATTTATTGCTTTGAGTTGGATTTTGCGTCCGATAAATGGGGATTTCCAAATACCCTTCGATCTCGTTTTCCTTTCGTCGTACTAGCTTCTGTTTGACTGCCTCTGCTGCACGCTTTTTGCCAGCAAGCGCTTTCTGTTCTTTTTTCCTTTCGTCGTAGTCCGCCTGTCTTTTTGCTTCCGCAACAATTTCGGCTTGGTTTATCGCAAGAGCAAGTTTTGGAATGGATTCGGCTAAAATCTCTTTGTTTTGGGTCCTCGTTGGACTTCGCAGCAACGTATCAAGCTTGATTTTGCCGAGCGTTGCTAATTCGATCATCTGCTGTTCTGTATATGGCCCTTGTTCCCCGCCGTTCAGGAGGCTTTGACGAGTGTAGAACCAAATGTGTTGCTTGGGTGATTCTCTCATAGCTCATGTAGGACTGGTTTTTTTTGGCTCAGAGACCGGGAGAACCAAGATAACATCCGTATTGCAAAAGTCAACAGAGCCAAAGGATGCCCCGAGGGAGAACCAACCCAACCCCTCCCCGTTCCCAGCACCTCCAGTCCAGCTCCGTTTCCCTTCCCCCTCCCCCCATCCCCCAACTCTTTTCTCTTTATGATTCCGAAAAACCAGGGCTGAGGGAAGGTACATCAACGCGGAGGACCACAAGTCAAATAAACGAATCAACTGCACGCCATTCGGCCCCTAGTGCATTAGACATTGTGCATGGAGAAAAAGCGCGAGTAAGTGGTCAGGGCAAAACGACCGCACCCCCAAACGCCGAAATAGATTTGAAAAAAAATCCGGGCTCCTGATGCCTTTTCAAAATCGAGGGGCAATTGATGGCGTATGAAAGAAGTGACCCCCCTTACCTATTCCCCGGTGCACCTCTTTGTTAAGTCGAAAAGTGATAAAAACGACCTGGGATGATGCCGGCTGATTCTGCCTGATTGCTGACCGTCTATACGCTCAATTAACGCATCCGAAGCGTTGTTTGCCTTGCGGGCCAAACAACGCTGTTCAAATGCCACAGCGGGCCAAACAAGAGGCAAATCACGGGTGCTTTGCCACTGAACACCGCGCCAATTCTAAACACTGTTCGCGGACTTTCTTGGACAACATTGGCCAAAGTCTGATCAGTTCTGCCAAGTCTTCCGAAAAGTTACCATTTTGATCCGAGATGGAACCACCGGCGGAACCACCGATTGACGCGTTTTCATTTTGCCCAACGTTTTCATTGGTGGAATTCAGATTATTCGATCCCTGCCGGGGGTACCTTTTTCTCACGTACGCAGGAGCAAGTCTGCGCGGTCGGTTGTTTCCAACCAGCTTAGCACGACTCTTTGTGCCGCACGCTACCTTCGCAGAACGAAGGGCGACATT
>CANHVO010000433.1 GCA_947463915.1 Planctomycetaceae bacterium | reverse complement strand
TTTTACTCGTGCGGCAAATGAACTCAGTGTTTCTCAGCCAGCCATCAGTCGGTCTGTTGCAAGACTGGAAGAGGAAATTGGTCAACCACTCTTCGAGCGTGACTCTCGTCCTCTCAAGTTGACTGAAGCCGGTGAGACATTTCGAAAACGCTGCATCCAGATCACGGAACTTGTCGATCAGACGGTCGCCGAGATTACGGATGATGATATGTCAGGCCGCATTCGAATTGGGGCTATTCTGACGATTGCTCCCTATTGGCTCCCTCAGGCAGTATCTCACTTCGTGAAAATCAGGCCAAGCGCGCAGGTGCTGATTTACGAAGAGGTAACAGCCAAACTTCTGGAACGCATTCGTAATGGCGAATTGGATGTCGCAATCATGGCTTTGCCGTTTGACCAACAGTATTTAGAGGTCCACAAATTGTTTGACGAGGAGCTCTACTTGATGCGCAGTCAGAGCCACCCGCTGGCCAACAAAAAACGCGTTACAATCGATGATATTCAGGCGTACCCATTGCTCTTGTTGGACCAGTCCCACTGTTTGTCGGAGCAGATTTCTACGTTCTGCCGGCAACGCTCTTTGCATCCAATTACGCTAGAGCGAGTCGCACAATTAAGCACGGTTCAACAGTTGGTCGCGGTAGGGCACGGCATCTCGTTTATTCCGGCAATGGCCTGCGACAACGCAACGGCAGGCAAGAAACTGTACCAGTCGATAGATGGTGCGAAACCAAAACGGACCATAGTCCTCGTGCTCAACCCGTATCGATTTCAAAGCCGCCTTGCAAAGACGTTCTGCAGGGAAGTTCGAACGAAACATGGATGATGGCCCTAGGTTGGTGTACCGCCTTCAGGCGGCTTGCAGCGGTGAATCGCCGAAGGTGTGAACCAAAACGGACCGAAAGTGCCCACCAAGCGATTGAGGACAATTGCTTTACTCTGTGGCTTCCGCCGGCTGAAGTCGGTACAGGAAGAGGGAGGTGCACAACGAAGGTGTGAACCAAAACGGACCGAAAGTGCCCACCAAGCGATTGAGGACAATCGCTTTACTCTGCGGCTTCCGGCGGCTGAAGTCGGTACATCAACTTTTCTTAGGGCTGTAGCCAAATTTTTCGACCGTGGAACGCTTCGGCAAATCCGCTTGCGGACTTGGCTTCAATGCCGCGCAGTCGCATGATCGACTGAAAAGCTCCACTGTTGTACCAAGGCTTGGTTTGCTGAGTTGGGAAGAGATTCATCAGCATCTCGGTTTTCTTCAATGCGATTTCATCTGTCAAGGAGACGAACACATTGGGGTTGCCCAAATCGCCTTCGTATTTCGCAATTTCATATTCCAAAATCAAGTGGCCTCGAAACGTATTCCATGTGACTTCGGCGAGCGTGCGATGATCCTGATGATAGTCTTCTCGGCGATGCGTAAAGATTACGTCTGGATGGATCGATTCGGACAGCTTGTGCATGGCCCGTTTGATATCGACTATTTGCGACGGGAAAAGAGTGTCTTCGAAATCATAAAAATGTGAGACGCAATTGGCGCGACCGTTGGTCCAAGCTTCAAAGGCTGCTTGGGCTTCCGCCTTTCGAAGTTGATTGCAGCCAAGGACGACCCAATCCAATCTTAGATCGGGATTGTTATCGAGAAGTGCCAGCACGGTTCCGCCGCAGCCGATCTCGATATCATCTGGGTGAGCCCCAATGCAGAGAATCGAATTGGCTTTGGATAAGTCGAAGAACAAAATTGAGAACTCCTAGGGCTGAGCGGATCGGCGATTAAGCACTTGTCTTGAGGGAGAGCTCGGAAGTTGGGTTTCGCCAAACTTCCCATGGTGTCTCGCCGCGAGCATGAAAATCGTCGAACATTTGCTTTTCTTTAAACGTATCCATGCATCCAAAAAAACCATCGTGTTGCATGGAATACAGCTGCTTCTTCTCGATCAAACGACCGAATGGTTTGGGAATGATCTCCTCCCCTGGTTGGATCACATCAAAGATCTCCTTCTCGAACACAAAGAACCCAGCATTGACACGCAGTTTCGCTTCACCCACAGCAGTGATGTCGTGCACTGACCCATCCGGGTTCGTGTTTACGCAGTGAAAGGACTGGGGCGGGCGAACAGTCATGAATGTAGCGACAGCTTTGTTCCTTCGGTGGCAATCGATCAAATCGGGAAGGTGAACATTGCTCAGCCCGTCGGTGTAGTTTGCCAGAAACGTTTGCTCTCCCTTCAAGTGAGGTTCGACCGCCATAAGACGCTGGCCGATGTTCGACATCAAGCCTGTGTCGACGAAGGTGATTTTCCATTGGTGCATATCGCTCGAAAGGAGCTTTACGGAATCGTCTGCGCCATTCATCACGAAGTCGTTCGACAAACATTCGTTGTAATTGAGAAAGTACTCTTTGATAGTTTCGGCTTTCCAGCCAAGACAGAGGATGAAGTCGGTGTGACCATAGTGGGCGTAATACTTCATGATGTGCCAAAGGATCGGTCGATTTCCGACGTTAACCAACGGTTTAGGAATGGAATCCGAAAACTCTCGCAGACGCATTCCAAATCCGCCACAAAAAAGAACAACTTTCATAAACGCCTCTCCCTGATTTCCAAGATAAGTTGCGGCCATTATACTCTCTGCTCTTAAAAGAGAAGTGATATTCCCCAACCCCCATCACGACTTTCATTTTTTCATGATTGTCCCAACTGGATCGAGTAGGACTTTTGTGCCATGATCGAAGGATTGTCCGGGCAACGAGTGATGGTAACTGGAGCAAGCGGTTTCATTGGAGGAGCGCTCAGTTCAAGGCTTGTGGAAATCGGAGCCCATGTAACGGGGCTTTCCCGTATACCTCAGAGTGTTGACCAATTCGATTGGATCACTTGTGACGTAACGGACGAAAAGTCCGTGCGAAACGCCGTAGATCAGGCAAAACCGGACGTCATCTACCACCTTGCTAGCGAGGTTACCGGTGCTAGGAGCAGGGAGTGGATTGCGCCGTGTTTCCATGCGAATCTGGCAAGTACTGTCTACATGATGACCGCCGCAGCCGACGCTGGCGTCGAGCGTTTCGTTCAGATGGGTTCACAGGAAGAGCCCGACAGTGCAAAGGGGGATGTGATTCCAACGTCGCCTTATGCCGCAGCCAAATGGGCGGCTGCAGCTTATGCCCGTATGTTCCACAAGCTTTATGGTTTTGGGGTTGTGCATCTCAGGGTCTTTATGGTTTATGGTCCAGGGCAAAAGGACCTCAAAAAGTTGATTCCGTATTCCACTTTGGAGTGCTTGGCTGGTAGAAGGCCCAAGATCGGAATCGGTACGCGCAAGGTCGATTGGGTATACATCGATGACGTTGTGAGAGGGCTGCTTCTTGCCGGTATTGTTCCGGGAGTGGAAGGGAAGACTTTTGAAATTGGAACCAGCAAACTTACTAGTCTTCGCGACGTTGTCGAACAAGTTGTTCGAACTGCGAATCCGGCATTGACAGCTGAATTTTCAACGGAAGGTCGTGCAATGGAAATCGAATACTCGGCGGATTATTCGCTGTCAGAAGCTCTCTTGGGATGGAGCCCCTCGGTAACACTTGATGAGGGAATTCAGCGGACCGTAGAGTGGTACTCGGCAAACTCAGTTCGGCTACTTCCGAAACCTTTGGCAAGCGCTTAGTGTCGAGTCATTTGTCCAAGAGGCTTCGCAAAGCTTGTCATCACTTCGCGTCTGTGGACTGTAATTCTTTTTGCTTTTTCAGCGTTTCGCGTGTGCTGCCACCAATTCCCGTGTTCCCTAATATCTGAGGCAGTACCGATCGCCATTTGCGTAACTGAAATAGGTAGGTGCCAAAACTAGCGAGGCAATTTGCTTTCGACCAAAATCCGATGGGTGCCTCGAATACATTCTGGATGTGCCCTTTGAGAAGTTGAAAGCGGACCATCGCGTTCAGCTTGGACTTGGACTCACCTGGATCTGACCATGCTGATTCTTCCGCGAGTGTTTCTTTTGCAGAACACGCCTCTTCATGGATTCGAAAGTAGAAGAGTTCCTCTGGGATTTCCGCACATTTTCCTCGGAGAGCTAGCCCGCTAAGCAGTACCTTTTCCCATCCGAAGCACGGTTTCCAAAGGGACATTTCACGTAGAGCTTCGCTGCGAATCAATCCATAAATGTCAAAACAACCGGTATCACCCAGCAACACACTCCGGAAACGATGATGGGCCGATGGCATCAATTTGGAATCCGCGAGTTTAGGTAGTTGGCCTTCCTCCAGGATCAGCACTTCGGCTGCACCGCTCAAAGAGCCAAAGGTGTCCACTTTGTCCCCATTCTTGTCGATGACTCCAACTCGCGAATGGCACCATACGATTTCAGGGTTGACATCCAAGACTTCCACGCAGCGGGCGAGGAACGTCGACGAGCAAAGGTCATCATGAGCCGCCCACTTGAAATAGTTGCCGCGAGCAAGCTCGAAAACACGGTTGTAATTCCAAGGCGCTCCTTTGTTTGATGCTTGACGTTCATAGCGCACTCGAGAGTCGCGAGCCACGTAGCTACGGCAGATCGATTCCGTTGAATCCGTAGACGCATTGTCGGAAATAATCAGCTCGAAATCCTGGCAAGTTTGACCGAGGAGACTGTCGATTGTTTCCGCAAGGAAAGTTCCACCGTTGTAGACCGGTATCCCGATGCTTACTTTGGGATTCAGATCACCGATCATATTACCTCGCCTCACCGATTCGTGCCTGGTGCGGAGTCATCTCGGCAAAGAATTGACAATTCACCCGCGTAGAATCTTTTGAGAGGTACGAGAATAACGTTTGCAAGAAAATCTCGTGACAATTGTCAAGATAAATCATTTTTTGAAGTATACTCCCTGCAATGCTTTCGTCAATTCTTCACTCCCCGACTTTCCGTTGGTTTGATACGGAGACCTATTTTTGGCCATTTCTCGGAGGGACTTGAAACGTCAATTTGGTCGAACGGCATTTTGGTGATTTATGCTGAGTCAATTTTTCAAAGACAAATCGGTTTTGGTTACCGGTCACACCGGTTTTAAGGGGTCTTGGCTGTGCCTATGGCTTCACCGATTGGGCGCGAAGGTGACCGGACTATCGTTGGAGCCACCCACGAACCCTAACCATTTCACGGACGCAAACATCGTCGACTTGTTGGCCTCCCACATCCTTGCTGACATACGTGACGAAAAGGCGGTCGGTCGTGCAATCGAAGAGTCCCAACCAGATTTGATCCTACATCTTGCGGCTCAAACGATTGTTCGGCGTGGCTACCGCGAACCGCTTGAAACCTTTTCGACTAATGTGATGGGCACAGCGTGTGTGCTCGAAGCCATCCGTCTTGCAAAACGCCCTTGCAGTGTGGTGGTCGTGACCAGCGACAAATGCTATGACAATCGAGAGCAAGTTTGGGGCTATCGCGAAACAGATCCGATGGGGGAAAAAGATCCGTACGGCAGTAGCAAAGGGGCTGCTGAATTGGTAGTGCGATCGTATCGCGATTCGTATTTCCCTGTCTCCAAAATCGCTCAACACGGAATCAAAGTAGCGAGCGCGAGAGCCGGTAACGTCATCGGCGGCGGTGACTGGACAGAAGATGCCCTCCTCGTTGACGTGATCAAAGCCCTATCCATTCGCGAGCCTGTAATCGTCAGAAACCCGAACGCCTTTCGCCCCTGGAATCACGTGCTTCAAGCATTGAGTGGATATCTGACACTGTCCGCTAGATTGATGACATCCAACGATCCAGCCTATTGCAGCGGTTGGAACATCGGTCCAATACCTGGCAATGAAATCCCTGTACGAGAAGTTGTCGAATTGCTTCTCGACGAATGGGGTGAGGGAAGCTGGATGGATGGCAGCGACCCAA
>CANHVO010000432.1 GCA_947463915.1 Planctomycetaceae bacterium | reverse complement strand
CGGCACTCGCAGTTTCGAGAGCCAAGTCATTTGCCGATGAGACGCAATAGAAGTCACCCTGGAAGACACCAACCAAGCGCTTCGTAACGGTTCGCGCTTCAGCAAAGCAAGCTCGGATACCAACTCGCTCCGGTTTGGCACACATTTGACACGTCGGAGCGGCGTCGAACCGGAGTGGGGCTTGTTGATTTGATCCCAACCCGAAGCGTGAGCGAGGGGTGGCCGTGCCCCTCGCTTACGCTTCGGGTTGGGACAGGAACTTTGCCAAGCGGCACCCCCATTAAATCAACACGCCCTGCGGGCGACCGATGCAGCCTGACGGCTTCGCCGAATTGCCGAATTGCCCATTGGAAGTGCCGGATTCATGACAGATCAAATGACCGAGTCGCCAATCTCCAATCGCAATCGTTTGAGGACTCGGGACTTGGCAACCCGAACCGCTCCAGGAAGCATCTCTAGGTCTTTGGCGACATCTGTTGCTTCGCGTCCATCAACCACCACCATCCAGAAGGCCCTCCAGGTTTGTTCCGCGAAATGTTGGCGGACGTTGGCTAATGCTTGAATCAACAAGGAGTGTTGGATCTCGATTTCATCGTGCCACACTTCGGAATGATTCGATGAGGAAAGTGGTTCGGCGGCGGGAATCTGTTCAAGGTAGTGCATCGCCTCGGAGCCACCTATCGGCTGAGGCACTCGACCTAATTTGCGAAAATGGTCATTCAATTGGTTGCGTGCCAACGTCCTGAGCCAACCGCGAAAAGTCCCGTTCTCGATTGGCCGAAACTTTCTGATATTGCGAGCCAATGTATAGAAGACTTCTTGAAAAACATCGTGCAAATCATGCTCTTGCAAGCCGGATTTTCGACACCAAAAATAGACAAGCGGGGAATAAAGTCGAACCAGCCGCTCCCAAGCGAGCGGATCGCTCTCCATGACACGCACTATAAGGCTCAATGAAGTTCGACTGGCGCTATCTGTGTCGCTTGGTTCGCTCGCTTTAGTCGTGGCCATTGAATGGTGCTCCAGTATTTCCAACCGAGCGTTTTCTCGCCGTCCAAAAAGCGAAAAGCGTCAGTCCCGTCAATGCGGTCGCGACGCTAGCGATTATATTGAAAGCGCTTCGTAGGCCCGAACGCGTTGTCTCATTGTCACGTTTCAATGGTCTTGTGATCGAAAGAACTCCAGCAACTTCGCCAACAATCCAATCCCGCTTAGGGCTTGTAACTTCGCTGTTGTGGCAATCGATACAGCTCTGTTTCATGATCTGAGCGCGAGCGTAACGCAGCATGGGCTCTCCGTTTTCTACCTCAAACTCGTGGTAGGACCGACCATCCACATCTGCCTTTGTGGAAATACGCGCGTCCGATGCACTATCGGTGTCATTCAGTGTTCGACAACCGAGCCCCAAAGCCTGAATTGCTCGCAGTTCAAAACCATCTTGGTTGGCGACGTCTTTTCGCCAAGGGTAGTCGCTATAGATCTTGACTCGCATTCCAGACTCTCCCTCCGATATCCGCTTGCCAGCGTCGATCATGAAAGTGAATGGGAGCGGAACCGAGTGCGGAATGGATGCATTGTTTTGCGTCGCTTGGATTTGAACTGGATCCAACTGCCCAACGACGCGTTCGCTGTAGTACTCGCTTATGTCTTCCAACATGTTGGCTTCCATACGTGTGCTTTCCAAAGCCGTACTTTGAACGAAGTGAGTCGACAATGAGGATAGGTACGTAAAGCCACCGATCGAAACG
Source organism: Planctomycetaceae bacterium (assembly GCA_947463915.1). Taxonomy (GTDB): domain Bacteria; phylum Planctomycetota; class Planctomycetia; order Pirellulales; family Pirellulaceae; genus JBKCUI01. The sequence goes on along the minus strand of CANHVO010000432.1, from coordinate 4,129 downwards.
ACAGGAACGGCCACCAAGAGGCTAGCTGCCAAGGGATAAGTGCGACACCATCGTCCCAGCTTCTCGGCGATACCCATCGGTCTAGCTTTGATGGGCTGGCCGCAAAGAAACCTTCGTAAATCCTCGGACATTTCGGCTGCCGACTGATAACGACGACCTTGCGATTTCGAAATTGCTTTGAAGCAAATCGTCTCTAAGTCGATTGGGATGTCAGCCTTGAGTTGCCGCGGAGATCGCGGTTCGTCGTGCATGACTTGTAGCAACAACATCCTCCCTTTACCTTGGAACGGCCGTTCCCCCGTCAGCATCTCATAGAGCATCACGCCAAGACTGTAGATATCGCCGCGAGCGTTGGCGTGCCGAGAATCACCGGATGCTTGTTCAGGCGACATATAGGCTGGCGTTCCCATCACGCGACCTTCCGATGTCATTGTGTTTTCGCGATCCCAATCTCGTTTTGCCAAGCCAAAGTCCATGACATGCGGCTTGCCATCGCGATCGAGCATGACATTGGATGGCTTTACATCGCGATGTACGATCCCTTTCTCGTGGGCGAAATGAAGTGCGTCCCCGATTGCTGCAATCAGGCTAGCACATTCCATGTAGGTGAATCCTTGGTTGCGAATCCTCGTTTCCAGCGATTCACCGTTTACGTACTCCGTAACGAGATAACAGACATCTTCGTCGGAACGAACGGTATCGTAGACCGCGACGATGCCAGGATGATTGATTTGAGCGATGCTCTGGGCCTCGCGGAGGAATCGCTCAACGTCCTCGTCCGTAGCAAATGTTCCGGCTCGCTGAACCTTGATTGCCACGAATCGCCCGAGTTGTGTGTCATGAGCCTTGAACACGTAACCGAACGCACCTGCACCAAGTACGGACTGCAATTCAAATCGCCCCAATCGAACGGGACCATTCGCCAGCATGTTAGCAAGCCGTCGTCCGGGATCAAAAGAGACTGGAATCGAAGCAGGATCGGTAGCATCGAAGACGGCCTGCAACAACGTCTCAGGCACCTGGAATCCCGGCGAATCCAAACGCTTGACAAGATCGGCCGATTGAATGTTGATGGTACGCAAATCGGCTACTAATCCAGAGTGCGGATGCATGGAAAATTCATCCACCACAATTCCACACATCGCACAATCATTAAGGTGAACCGCCAACTGCTCAAGACGCTCGTCGTCAAGATCACCAACCGCGAAGGCGCGTAGCTCCTTTTGGTTGGGACACCCTTTGTTGAGTTCGCGATTCATGTGAGAATTTCCGAGAGTTCCTTAAAACGATGCGTACGCACAATTAATCTAACGCGTGACCGTTACACCCTTGTTTTTGATTGGTTTTTCGCCATCCTGGCCGCGTTGGTTTTGTTGGCTGTAACGCGAGATCGTTAGGATACATATCAACTGATATTACCCTTACGTTGCAATTTCGAATCAGGTTCCCTCGTGTTCAAATTAATCTCGGTTTTCATGGTCAGCCAAATTCTTGTGATTTCCACTTGCTTCGGACAACAGTCCAAGCTCGATTTTTCCTCACAAATCGGAGAATATGTCCGCGAGGTCTTTGAGGACAAGAAGGGCAGGCTTTGGTTCGGAACTCTCTCTGACGGAGTCGGACAACTTGATGGAACGAAGCTGACGTATTTTTCGACCAAACAGGGATTGGCAGGCAATCAGATCAACGGGATCGCCGAAGACGCAGAGGGAAACTTGTGGTTCGGGACCGATGGAGGCGTCTCCAAGTATGACGGAATTTCGTTCAAGAGTTTCACGGTGAGGGAAGGCTTGTCCGACAACTGCATTTGGAGCATCTTAGTGGATCGTAAAGGGGACGTTTGGGTCGGGACGCATCGTGGAGTTTGTCTGTACCAAGGCTCCACGTTTGCCAGTTTTCCCATTCCAAAAGCAAATGTTACGAATCCAGCGTCCAGATTCAGTACCGATGTGGCTTGGTGCATCATGGAAGATAGCAAGGGCAACATTTGGTTCGGTACGGATGGCGTTGGTGTGTGCAAGTTCGACGGAATGCTCTTTAGCCACTTCACGCAAGAAGATGGCCTATGCAATAACAACGTGCGACAAGTGCTTGAGGATAAAAAAGGGAACCTTTGGTTCGCATCGTGGGGGACAGACGATCAAAATGGTGGGCTGAGTCTTTTCGATGGAGACTCCTTCAAAAAGCTCTTTTCCGATGAGGCCGGTTTGAGCAGCGCGAATGTCAGTCCTATCTACGAAGATAAGGCTGGCAATATCTGGATCGCGTCAATGAATTTTGGCGTTTATCGCTATGACGGCAAAAAGCTTGCGTTGTTCGCTGAGACCGACAGAAAAGAACTGACGGTAAACCTTTGTATTCAGAGCATATTGGAAGATAGCAAGGGGACGATGTGGTTCGGTTTCTCAGGAGGATTGTTTCGCTTGAACGGTAGCTCCTTTGTGAACGTGACCAAGGATGGACCTTGGAAATGACAAAATCGGATTGTGATGGCTCTGATTGAGTTGCTTAAGAGCCTTACCCAAAAACGCATTTATGCCAGTCCCTTACCCTATTGAAAGTAGTTTGCCGTGCTCAAGTTAGTCTTCTTTTTTATGTTTAGTTTGCTCGTCGCCAACGCCAAATGTTGCGGCCAAGATTCGAACGATGCCTCGAAATCTTCCGATCCGTTTCGAAAGACGATACGACCTCTTCTCGAACGGTATTGCGCCGAATGCCATGCGCCGGGAGACATGAAGGATCTCGATTTTCTAGCTGCCGAGAAGCGGTCGGACATAGATAAATTTCGCGACATCTACGCCAGCGTCGTTGAGCAAATGGAGAATCAAGCGATGCCTCCCAAGGATTTCAAGCAGCCGACGGACAACGAGCGGCGACTGGTTACCAAGTGGATTAAGGAAACGTTGGAATTAAATCCGGCTGACTTCGATCGAATTTCTGCGTATGTCGTCGAAGCCTTTGAAGACAAAAAAGGCAATTTGTGGTTTGGGACTGCTTCGGATGGTGCTGCACGCTACGACGGCAAATCGCTAACTTACATGTCAACCAAAGAAGGATTGATTGGGGACACCGTTACAGGAATCGCCGAAGACAAAGAAGGGAATATGTGGTTTGGAACTCACTCTGGTGCGTCCAAATACGATGGCAAGTCCTTTACCAATTTTTCGATATCGGAGGGGTTGTCGGGCGCTGGCTGTAATTTCCTCTTGGATCGAAAAGGAATCATTTGGGCCGGTACAGATGATGGAGTCTTTCGCTTTGACGGATTAGCGTTTTCCAAATACGCGATGCCAGCCCCGACTGAAAAGATGCTGTCGCATAAAGTAAAGAATGGCAAAGTCTGGTGTCTTTTCGAAGATAAAGCGGGAAACATTTGGTTTGGCCTTGATGGTCGTGGCGCATTTAAATTCGACGGCGTTTCATTCACCCACTTCACCAAAAAGGATGGGCTATCCAGCAACAACGTCAGCTCGATTGTGGAAGACAATCGACGAAACATTTGGTTTGGATGCCTGTCCTCCGACCATCCCGAATATGTTAATGAGGGAGGCCTAATTCGATACGATGGTGCAAATTTCACACAGTTTCCGGAAGTGAAAGGGCTTGCCGCAAACGACATATACTCGCTTTATACGACGAAGGCGGGAGAAATCTGGATTGGTGCTACAGGTGTTGGAGCGTATCGCTATGACGGTAAAGTGTTCACTCTTTTTGACAAAACGGACAGGAAGTTTTGGACCCGCCATTTTGGTGTGCAAAGTATCCTGGAGGATCGGAAGGGAACGATGTGGTTCGGTTTCTCGGGAGGGCTGTTTCGCTTTAACGGCATATCTTTTGTCAACGTAACTAAGAACGGCCATTGGCAGAAAGAACGAGACTTGTAGCAACGAAAACTTTAAGCTGCAACCTATTTGCATCGGTTGCCAGTTGACATCCAACTCGCTCCGGTTTGAATGGACTCTGCCATGGCAGCTCAAACAGGAAGATAGAAAAAGTGGTTGGGGGCGAGAGAAGCCGCGGGTTACTGCAACTCGGATCCGTTTAGAAAAGTTTACTTTCGCTGCGCAGTGCTTTGATGCTCCGTGTTTAGTCTGCGATGGTGCTGTTGCGACGCTTTCTTTTCGGTATT
>CANHVO010000431.1 GCA_947463915.1 Planctomycetaceae bacterium | reverse complement strand
CGAAACTTCATCCTCTACCGAATCGATCGTCTCCGAGACAATTGTCTCTGCCGCGATCGTTGGTTTCGCCAAGTACGTGGACTCATCAGCCTCGGGCTCGTGGGGCATAACCGAAACGGCATCCCGCTCTTCCGAAATTCGCATCCGGCAGATGCGACCCACCACGCTCACTTCGCTCAGTACCGAAGGGACCTCCCGTTCCGCCGGATCCGGAATCGAGACAGAAACCTCAGGGCTCGCTTCTATAGCAGCTCGATAGACTTCTAATTTTGGAAGCCAGTATGCGAGCTTGGTATGTTGGTCTGCGGAACTCATGAGTTTCTCAACTTGGTAAACAGTTTCGCGTATGGGTGAAGAAACGCACGGTGACTTGCGCTTACCGCTTTAGCCACGCCGCCGCGAACCAATTCCAAGTCATCTTCGATCACCAACAGATCTCGATCGTCACCCATCCGATCTGAGTTGCGATCCGAATTTTGTACGGACAGATGCTCCGCTTCCGAGAAGGTCGAGAAGCTATGCATTCCCGCTAGACCAATCACATCGGTGTGAGCGAGGTGTGCCAATCGCAATTCATCGGAGTTGGACTGTGCTGCTGAATCAGCGTAGGCTCCTTGGTCTTCGTTACTCCATGGGTCCAAAGTCGTCATAGGATCAAACGTCATCGCACTCATGTTGAGACCAGACACCAAGTCTCGCATCTCTTCTTCGATTTGGCGTTCCAAGTTGGCTGCTTGTTCTGGCGAGATGTTCGAAACGGCTTCGATGGGTGTGTCAGCAAAGTCGTCTTCATGCCGAGCCACGTTAGGAGCAACTGCGGCAGCGTACTCTTGGTCGTCTTGAAAATTGCTGGATATTGCCAAACGTTGCGATGGAGTTGGAGCGGTAAAGAAATCGTTGGCTTCATCAAATTCCAAAGGCTCTTCATCAACCGGCTTATTGACAGCTCCAAAGCTTGACAAATCGTAGTTTAAGTTACCATAGGAGGCGCCTGAGTACGCTTGGTAGCTGTCGGAGGATTGAACGGGAATGGTGAACTCTTCATCGAAGTCGCCGGCAAATACGTCCAGCAGATTCCTCGATGGTTGCTTGATTGGTTCTGGGGCTAGTCTCATTTCTTCAAAATCCGAATCCGACGTCATCGACGCGACGTTCGAAACCGGCTTGCCGAAGGTAGCTGACGAAACGGATTCCTGATCATCCTGGAAATCATCGTCAAGTTGCCCGAATTCGACGTTGGAGTGAGACGACGAAGTCTTGGAAGTAGCCGCGCCCTTCATCATCGCTTCGAAACTAGACGCCAAGCCAGTTGCCTGACTGATCGTATTCATACCCACAACGCTTGAGGCTTGAGTTGTGCCTGTACTGAAGGGCGTCGCTTGGGTTTGACCGGCCATCGATAGGTTCGAGGTCGACATGTTCGACGTCGATATGCTTACAGTCGTTGGAGCCGACGACACAATCGCCGATGGCGATGTTGTCTTCACGATCGACTCTGGCTCGCTCCATGGATTGGGAAGCTGTTGGAGCATGCACCAAGCTCGGCCGACCATGGCGGCTGAAACCGGACGTTCGCGTTCGGTGCAGGCCAGCAACAGCGATTGGTCCGTGAGCTGGTCAATTAGACGCGGGATTCCGTCGGAGCCACGGTAAATGGCATCGAGGGATTCGCGAGTCATTACCGTGGAGCCGTCCACGCCGCTTAATTCGATTTTGTGGATCACATATTGGCTGGTTTCTTGATTGCTCAATGGCGTAAGATAACAGCGAGCAGCCAGCCTTTGGTTGAGTGAGTCCATATGCGGATGCGATAGGCAGTCTTCCAGTCGCATCGTGCCGCACAAGACCAGTCGCACTCGAGGGATACCATTGCGGACAACATTGGTTAGAAGCCGAATCTCATCGAGCAGCTTCATCGACATCGTTTGTGCTTCGTCGATAATGAGAACAAGTCCGTCGGTCGGATTGTCCGTCGATGGCTGCAGACGACTCATCAGCGAGAGACGCAATTCCCCTTCGGTCATGTCTCGATAGGGCATGCGAAGTTCGAAGAGAAGGCTCTGGAGGAGTGCCCGGCGGGTAATCAGCTGCGAGCTAGCGAGCGTTACGACTTCAAAATTGCGACGGAAGCTCTCCGCAATTCGCATGCAACACATGGTCTTGCCAAGTCCAGTGCCTCCAAAGATTGCAACAGGCCCTTCGCCTCGCTGAATGGCTCGCGACGCGGTCTGGCAAGCTTGTTCAATAGAAGTTGCGGGAAAGTATCGGTCTAGAGTCGATGCGGCGAGGAATGGTCTTTTGACAAATCCAAAGAAAGATTCGTACATCCGTTCGGTTCCGTTGTTGAATTGGCCGTAGTGAGCTTAGGTTTGTAGTCCTAAAATCGGCTTTTCCTAAACGGAAACATTAGACTGATCGCTACAATCGTCAAAGATTACCAAATCACTTAAGCGCTTCTAGTTTGCCGCCCTTGAGACGCACCAACGCATCACATTGCTGTGCAATGTTCTCATCATGAGTCACCATAACGATGGTCAAGCCTGTGTCTCGGTTCAGGTCGCGCATCAATTGCAAAATCGAGTGCCCCGATTCTTGGTCGAGATTTCCAGTCGGCTCGTCCGCCAGCAGTAACTTCGGTGATGTCACCAATGCCCTCGCGATGGCAGTGCGTTGCATTTCGCCGCCAGAAAGTTCGCAAGGTTTGTGGTGAAGGCGATGCGACAGACCGACCATATCGGTCAGCTCCTTCGCTCGCTTGAGGATGGCCGAACGATTGCGGAAGTACGAAAAAATGCTTTGACCGATCATAGCGGGCGCGATGACGTTTTCGAGCAGAGTCAACTCAGGCAACAAATGATAGAACTGGAAAATCATCCCAAGTTGCTTGTTTCGAAACGCATCACGCTTGCGTGCGGGAAGATTGTCCGTACGTTGCCCATCAAATTGGATTTCGCCTGAATCTGGTCGATCCAGGGTACCGAGCAAATGGAGTAACGTGCTTTTACCCGAACCGCTTTGCCCCACAATTGCGGTGATCTTGCCTCGCTCCGCGCTAAAATCGACTCCCTTGAGAACCGGGACGATTGTTTTGCTACGTCGATAGGATTTCTTGACGTCGCGCGCTTCCACGATGGCTTTCTCACCTAGACTCGGCATGCGAGTCTGTTCGAATGCACCCTCGATCGTGTCGAGCTCTAGTTCAGGCCTGACCACGCGGTACGGACCGGTTACTGGCTTGTTTACCTTAGAATTCATTTTCGCGGGTTTGATGCTATTCATAACGCAAAGCCTCTACTGGATGCATTCGAGCCGCACGGATAGATGGCAGGACACTTGCCATGATCGCGATTAAGACCGCGCCGATGCTAACCCAGACGATAGTAAATGGATGAATGATCGTTGGAATGGAGTCAAAGTAATAGACAGTCGGATCGAATACCTCGCGCCCTGTGAACCACTCCAATATTCGGGCTATTTCATTGATTTTCCAGACAAAGAGCAGTCCGCATACGACTCCTGCTCCCGAACCTACGGAGCCTAGCAGTACGCCGTAGCCCAAAAAGATCGAGGCGATGCCACTGCCCGGTGCACCGAGCGATTTGAGAACGCCGATGTCGCGAGTCTTTTCAACCACGATCATGAAAAAGGTCGCAAGAATACCGAATCCGGCAACCGCAATGATCATAAAGAGCAAGATGTTAAGGATGGTGGTCTCCATCTGAACTGCTTGCAATAGCGGTCCTTGAGTATCCCGCCATGAATTGACTTGAACGTAGGACTCTTGTGGTGGAAACTCGTCTCGCAACGCATTGCGGGCCGCCGATAGGTCTGCTCCTGGCTTCAGCTTGATTTGAATCGAGGTTACGGCACCCACTTTGGAAGCCGGATCGATCATGCCGCGCGCCCGCTGCAGTGTTTCGATCGGCACGAAAGCAAACGTCGCATCGTATTCGCTCATCTTGCTTTCATAGAAATCAACGACCGTAAACATCTCATCGATCGCTCTTGGTGGTGTCCCCGCGTTCGGGAACGCAACACTGACGTCATCACCAGGACGAATGAAGAAGTAGTCCTTGACTTTGCCCTCCGGATCACGTCCTCGAACGCTTCCGATTCCGATACCAAGAACGATTCCAGTTCGCTGCTCCTTGGACGGGTCAAAGACTCGACCCCCCAATTGAGGATTGGCAAGTGTCGTCAAGGAAGGGCCCGCTAACATTGCGGCCATTCTTTCTGCTTCGGTTTGTGTTCCCGTTTCCGCATTTGCAACTTCAGTCGACGTGCTTGCACCGTCGTTCGTTTCAGAATCCAATTTCTTAAGGTTTTGGTCAGCCAAAGCTGGAGGGAGTGGGCTTCGCGATTCCTTGGCTATTTTATCTTGAAGGGCAAGATACTGTGCCTGCATGTTGGCTCGCTCCTTCTTGAGCTGCTCAACCTTGTTTCGATATTCCCATCCTGACGGTTGCAATGCTTCTCGTTCTGGTGCGTATCCAGTTTGCTTTAATTGGAAATCCAGCTGCGCTTTGTTGTCGGGGTGAATCAGATACTTACTGAAGTCGCTGACGCTAGCGTAGGTCTTTTGATCGATACCAATGAGGTTGATTTGCTGCGTATGCGATGAACCATTATGATGAAAAGTCATCATGGCCGGCAGAGTTACAACCGTTGTGACCCCCTCTACCGAATCGCCAATCCTGGCTCGAATCCTGTCGATGTACCAATCCGGCTGAGCGATTCCGTTGGTGCCACGCGTTTCAACAACTAGATCGCTTAGAATTCCATGCATGCGATCTTGCATCTGCGATGTGAAACCATCCATGACGCTGTTGACCACGATTAAGGTTGCCACACCCAACGTGACTGAAACAATCGACGCCAAAGCGATCCACCTGGTTTTTAGATATCGCCAACACAGCAACAACTTGTACATTTCGCATTCCTTTGCTTGTATGGCTCAACCAAATCTTGGATTGATCCCTACCCAATTAAAAATCGCTAGGCGAAAACAATGACCGGCGGAAAATAGCATCCATCCCCATTTCGATGCCAGATCAGTCGCGTCAATCAACTTTAGCGATTTCCCGCCGTTTTCCATGAAAATTGAAAACTGCGAAAACAAATAGTTCCTCGGCTATGGTGTCACCCACATTCGCATGCTAAGTTTGAGAAGTTCCCTTCCCCCCCCAAAAACAGGGCCGACGTTCCCCTTTGAGCGGCTGCAGATTCATTTTTGCGATTGTTTCCCACCTATTTTAACGACCGGCTGATGGGCGGTTCATCATGACTATCAGAATTCTTTTCATTGACGACCATGAAATTGTCCGCTTGGGACTACGGCAAATGCTTCAAGGGACGGAAATGGAAATTTCCGATGAAGCCTCTACCTCTGAGGATGGCTACAACAAGTTCCTGGCAAGCAAGTTCGACTTAATTTTGCTGGACGTTCGGATTCCTGGCGGAGATGGCTTACAGCTCCTTGCCAAAATCAAAACGCATTCTCCAACTCAGCCGGTTTTGGTTTTTTCGGCATACGACAACCCAACTTATGTCGCACGTGCGGTTGCTTTAGGTGCTAACGGTTTTCTGCTGAAGACAGATCCTCAAGATCGAATCTTGGACTCCATGCTGCGGACATCCAAAGGAGAGAGTATCTGGAGTCGCGACGAGTTGCGACGTGTTACTGGCTCGCTGGCGACCATGCGAATGGGAACGGATTCCGAGATTCCCCTCACGCAGCGAGAGGGCGAAGTGCTGAAGCAACTGGCAAATGGTCTTACGAACAAGGAAATAGCCCAGTCGCTCGGAATCAGTTACGAAACGGTTAAGGAGCACGTCCAACACATCCTTCGCAAAATCGGCGTGTCCGATCGAACTCAAGCCGCTG
>CANHVO010000430.1 GCA_947463915.1 Planctomycetaceae bacterium | reverse complement strand
GCTATACAATTGCTTCGAAACCTCACCAGAACGCACTACAATCGGTTTCGAGTCATCTCGGAGAATAAAATCGGCCTTTGGCAACGAAACGCACGCGTCTCGAAAAAGGAAATGCGTTGCTCCAAAATCCTCATTTGTTCAACGGGCTGTTAAGGCTCGGTGTGAAATGATTTTGAGTGATCGAGGGGTAAAGAATGCGACGGTGGTTATCTCGCCTTCTCCTATCGAGACTCAAGTGCGAAATACGCCAATCACCATTAACGTCACTATTCCATGGGAAGGCAACTCACCCATTCGGTTCCTAACCGGCACAATGGGCCAAATCAAGGCTCAAGGGGCAATGGTTCGAGAATGAGCAATTGCATTCGGCTCCTTGGCTACGTCGGTTTCTTGTCAAAAGCAGAGAGAGCTCAGCCTCGCCATTTCAGGAATCGAAAAGGTGCGGTTTCTGTTGAATTCGCGGTCAACGCAGGCCTTTTCTTCATGCTCATTCTGGCGAGTTTTGAATTTGCCCGCTTCATGATGGTGCGTCAATCGTTGGACCAAGCTACCTACGAAGGCGCTCGATTTGGAATTATTCCGGGTAACACGGCCGCTGGAGTTGTCGCCAAGACGCGTCAGTTCTTGACTACATTCGGCATTCGCAACCCGACGATTACGATCACGCCATCCACGATCGATTCGACAACCCGTTCGGTTACCGTCAATGTTTCCGCCAATTTTTCCGATAGTGCATGGATTACCCCCATTTTTTCGCGGAACACGATCATTCAGTCTCGTATGACTCTCGATCACGAAAATCTTGCGGTACTTCTGTACGATCCGTAACGAAAAGTAGTTGACGTTTTTCGCGGCGTAAAATGGTCCAACACGATCACTGTGCAACAGACTTTATAATCAGTGCAACAGACTTTATAATCAGTGAAATTGAAGATACTGGTCTTGAAATCATGAACCCAATGCAATTGAAATCATCCGGTCGAAAACGTGGGCAAAGAAAAGCAAGATGCAGACGCGGCGCGATGATGATCTTGATTGCATTCGTGATGTCGGCCGTGGTTGCCGTTACCGCATTGGCAGTCAACACCTGCTACTTGGAGCTAGCGAGAACTGAGCTAAGGATGGCGCTTGACGCTTGTGCGAAAGCCGGGATCGTGGAACTTGGAGAGACGCAAATCGATTCCAGGGCGACCACGCGTGCAAGGGAAATTGGTGCTCTCAACACCGTTGCTGGAAAGCCGTTTGTAATGCTAGACATCCTCAAGGGAACCTATACCAAGAAGTCGGATGGAAGTCATGAATTCATTCCGTTCAATGACAGTCGATTTACCGGAACGGTCAATGCGCTTTATGTGACTGGGCCCGATATTGAAACGGGAGCCGGCAAAGGCACTCGGACAACTTTGATGTCCAACATTAAGTTTGGAATGTTTGATACTTCTTGTGCCATCCGATCCGATCATGACGTTTCTCTCGTGTTGGACCGTAGCGGTTCGATGGCGTGGGATTTGTCGAACGTCGAGTACTCCTATCCCGTTGGAACTTCTGGAACACGATCGCGATTGCAGGCTTATTTTTCACCACCTCACGCAACACAAAGTCGCTGGGCCGCCGTCCGGTCATCCATTGATATTTTCCGGCAAGTTCTCAGCCGCACTCCCGATAACATACGCGTCGGAATGGTCTCCTACAGCAGCAACTTTACATTCGGAGCCTGCGTGTCGACCCGGGTGAGTACCGATCTGGGGTTGACTAGCAGCCTCAATCAGCTTCTAATCAAAGTCGATAGCATTGGCGCCAAACCCATCATCGGAGACACCAATATTGCGGCTGGTTTGCAGGCGGCGATCGACCAGGTTTCGGCAGGAAGAGTGACCGCTACCAAGACCATTATCTTGTTCTCCGACGGACGAAAAACCGAAGGAAACGATCCGATTGCTTTGGCTCGATTAGGTCGCCAAATGAACATCATTACGCACACGATTGCCTTCAGTTCTCAAGCCGATCAAGCGTTAATGCGGGACGTTGCGAACGCAGGTGGAGGAAAGTACGTTTTTGCATCCAATGCAAGCGAGCTCGATGATGCATTCCGACAAATTGCGGAATGTATTCCATCCATGCTCATCCATGGTCTGAATTAGTGTCGCACGCACTTCCCATGACCGATCCAAGATTGGGGCCATCGTGTTATTCGATCACGAAGTTGAGAGGAAAGAGGCGGCTAGGGCTGGGGTTGTCAAAGCTGGTGTAGTTGCTTTGGGCGGTTTTTCGCATCTCGATTCATCGAAGCCGGCTGAAGCCGGTACACCAACTTCAGAGGGGATTTTTCTGAGACTCGGTCGCTTGACACCTTTCTATAGTCTCAAAATCGTCTTGTCCCTCCTAGCTCACTAACCTCTTGAACCGATCCGATGACTGAACCGAATTCCAATATCCAAGCTGTAATTGTTGGCGCAACAGGTGGCATCGGCAAAGCCGTTTGCCGCAAGCTTGCAAGTATTGGCGGTGAAGCTTTTCTTATTGGCCGAACTTTGGAAGACCTCAAGGAGCTATCGGATACCTACGGTTGGGGTTATGCGGTGGTCGATGGATCGGATTGGGCTCAGCTGGATAGCGTCGTCTCAAGTGCCGAAGGCCTTTTGGGGGGAATCAATGTCGCTATCAACTTGGCAGGTTCCGTGTTGCTAAAGCCGATGCATTTGACAAGCAGAGCCGAGTGGGACGATACGATTTCTGCGAATTTGACTTCTGCGGCTGGTCTCTTAAAAGCTTGTGCACCCAGAATGTTTTCCAATGGCGGATCCGTTGTGCTCATGAGCTCGGCGGCTGCTTCCATTGGTTTGTCGAATCATGAAGCCATCGCAGCTTGCAAGGCGGGCATTGAGGGGTTGGTGAGATCGGCAGCGATGACTTATGCTCCGAAGCGAATTCGGGTCAATGCGGTTGCGCCTGGCCTCGTTCAAACGCCTCTTACCGAAAAGATTTGGGGGAATCCTAGAGCTGCCGAAGTATCGCTATCAATGCACCCACTTGGGCGATTTGGACAGCCAGAGGATATCGCCAGCGCAATCCTGTGGCTTGCATCTCCCGAGCAATCTTGGGTAACAGGGCAAACGATTGGTGTCGACGGAGGGCTTGGGAAGCTAAAAGGGGTTGGCCAAATCAATCGGGCATAGAATCCAAAAGCGTGTGGCACGGGCGAATATATCCATAACAGGTTTTTGTGTAGCGAAAGTCGTCAAGACTTTCGGCTGCATCGCGGAAACGACCGAAACTCTTGACGAGTTTCGCTACACCCGCAAGCTAGTGAGTTTACGCTGTGGGGCTCTAGCATGCTAACCGATTCACTCGCTTGCGCGTCGTGCTAAAGACAGTAAATTTCAAACAGCTACCTTGGCAGAAATGTGAGGGTGCGGGTCGTAGCCAAGCAATTCGAAATCCTCGAATTCATATTCCAGAATGCTTTCCCGCTTGTTTCCAATAGTTAAGGACGGCGTTGGTCTAGGTTCGCGATCGAGTTGCGTTCGAGCTTGTTCAAGATGATTGTCATAGAGATGCACGTCCCCTAGCGTGTGAACGAAATCGCCAAGCTCCAGACCTGTCGTTTTGGCCATCATGGCAGTTAACAATGCGTAAGAAGCGATGTTGAAAGGAACCCCCAAAAACAGATCCGCGCTCCGTTGGTATAATTGACAGCTCAATCGATTGTTAGCGGCATAGAACTGAAAGAGTAAATGGCAAGGAGGCAGCGCCATCTTCCCGACGTCCGCAACGTTCCATGCGCTCACAATCAGGCGTCTCGAATCGGGAGTTTCGCGAATCTGCTGTTCTACTTGTTTGATCTGGTCGATAACGCGACCGTCTGGGCATTGCCACGAACGCCATTGTTTCCCATACACCGGCCCAAGTTCGCCTTGCGCATCAGCCCATTCGTCCCAAATCGATACCTTGTTTTCTTTAAGATATTGAATGTTGGTTTCGCCTCGCAAGAACCAAAGCAGCTCATAGATGATGCTCCGCAAATGCAATTTTTTGGTTGTCAGCAATGGAAACCCATCTGAAAGCTTAAAACGCATTTGAGCGCCAAATAGACTCCGAGTTCCAGTCCCCGTGCGATCGCTTTTGATGTCTCCTTCGGTCAATACTCGACGCATGAGTTCCAGATAGGGTTGTTCCATCGACTGCATTTTCCATTTTCCAAACAAATCAGATTTTTTGGGTAACCCAACGCATCAGCGAGGGACTTCACTTGGTAACCCGACGCGTAAGCGAGGGATGTTGTTGCTCACAAACCGACAGGGCTATCGAGCGGTTCTATTTGCGATTATTCCTCGCTAGTGTTTTCGAGCCTGAAGTGTCCAATGCCGATCGCTAGTCATGGCGACGCAATCGTTCGGCAAGCCAACTTGTGCCGCGAGATGCCGAATCTCGGAAAGGCTCAAGGCCGCATGCAAGCTCTGTCGTAACATCTGTCTAGAGTGCTCACTTTCGTTAGCGGCATAGGTCTCGACGAGCCTGTCCAATTGCTCCATGCTTTCGGGTCTGCATAGATCGCGGATGAATAGCAGCCCATTCGGCCTCAATACTCGTAAGGCTTCTGACAAGAATGTTTCGTGCGAGGGAAGATGATGGACCAGGGAATTCGACATCACCGTATCAAAAAACTGAGCTTCGAAAACGAGCTTTTTGGCGTCGCCACAGTGAAGTTGGATTCGGGTAATGAGGTTATTGATCTCTAGTTGGTAGCGCGCCAGTTCAAGCATCGCGGTCGATGCGTCCGCAGCCATCACACGGACATCTTCATCACGCTTGCATAACTCAATCGGGATCAATGCCGTGCCTGTGCCCAAGTCTAGGCAGTCCGTTCCGATCGGGCCAGCGGCCAGCAGATCAGTTACGAAATTTCGATTCACCTGACCATGGTCCATTTCGTTGTACTCGATGGCTTCATTCCGGTCTTCCATGACTTCTGGTTCAAGTACTCGATCTAGCATCACAAACTCGCCAAGAGGGGGATATAGGGTGTACTAACAGCAGGAGTCGGCGGGTGAGTCATTTCCACTACGTCGACGGGGGCCAGGGATTTCTTTGCCCGTAAAAGTTATTCGGTTGCTGGCGTCAACGAATACGACTTTGGGTTCCGGGACTCTTAGTTCTACGCTGGTTTCTTGCAGGAAGCCAAAGGTCGCAATGATAATGATATCTCCCGGGCGCACTAAATGTGCTGCGGCCCCGTTGATACAAACGTCGTTTGAGCCTGGTTCACCGAGAATTGCATAGGTTTCGAGACGCGTCCCTCGCGTGACATTCCATACTTGAACAGCCTCGAACGGGGCGATTCCCGCCGCGATGAGAAGATCGGGAGGAAGTGTCAAGGAGCCTTCGTAGTGAAGATCCGCTTGGGTGACAGTAGCGCGGTGAATTTTGGATCTGAGGAATTTTCGGAACATAATCAGATTGTGCCGAAAGTCCGGGACAATTGCTAGCCGAAACGCTCAGGTACAAGCCGCTGCACTTGGCACGAGCGACCCGCGGTAGGACCCCAGACGAGCTTGTCTCGTCTGAGCCCATGGTTCGAAGCTAGAAACTAACCCAAATGCATCTCATTGAACAGTCAACGGTCCCAGGCGTTCTGGCAAAGAAGTCAAGTACGCCTACGGCTGACTGTTCAACGACTAAATCAACAATCCACTCAGAAGCAGTTACTTCTTCTTTGCGGCTTTTTTTACCGCTGACTTTGCAGCGGCAACTGGTTTTGCTTTGGCGGCAACTGGTTTTGCAGCGGCCGTTTTCTTTGCTGTTTTGGGAGCAACCGCTTTTGCCGTAGTCTTTTTGGCAGGGGCCGATTTCTTGGCGGCAGGTGCTACTGCTGCGGGAGCATTCTTCTTGACGGCT
>CANHVO010000429.1 GCA_947463915.1 Planctomycetaceae bacterium | reverse complement strand
TGCAAGAAGTGTTAGCCAAATCATGTGCAGCAATCGAGTGGAGTAGCCATACCCTTGTAGCGGAAGCAGTAAAACTTCCGAGTATTTGCGGCATCGGAGTCACTCTAAGGCGAGAGGCGGAAGGAATCTACTGTCGCTGAATTCGTAAGAATTCAGAACCAGCTGAATTCTCACGAATCCAGCTACGAGTGAAGGGGCGAATCGATTCGGAGAGTTCGGTTGCATCGCTCAGAACCCAATTACCCTTAGGTTGCAATCGAATCATCTCGACACAAGGACAATCCTGCTCGATGAAGAGAAGAGCCTTTAGGGATTCGATTTTGCGATAGTGTTTGGATTTTGTTCCGCGATCACAGGCAGCCGTCGATTTCGAGAGCACTTCAATAAGAACTGTTGGATTGACTAGCGTATCTCCTTGATCGTCGTCAAACTCCTGCTGGCCGCAGACGATGGTCACGTCCGGGTCACTGTAGAGGCCAGTTGGCTTTACTTTGCCCCTCAAATCGCTGTTAAAGACTGCACAAGGGCGTTCCTTCAGAGCGGCTCTTGCCTCGGCTGCGAAATTTGTCGCAATGATGCTATGCTCAGGCGATCCGCCCGCGATTGCAAAGACATCACCGCCGAAAAACTCATGCTTGGTGCTTGAGAGTCTTTCGAATGCAAGGTATTCAGCTGTCGCAAGCTTGGTTTTGACAGCGGATGACATTCTATCTATTTCCTTTTTGGGAGCTCGATAAAAAACAACATCGCTCAAAGAAGTTTAGCTTTGACAAAAACTCGTTTAACAGTCTCCGTAGGCGTACTTCCAGCGGCGCCGAGTACGCCTTCGGCTGACTGTCAAACAAATAACTGGTCGACGACATAAGCAACTAGGGACGCTGCTTGCTATGCAAATTCTCTGGTGCGCCCGAGATTTTTGCGTTTTCCTTGGCCGACGGCGGCCCTTCCAAAGTCAAAAGCGCAAACAAGTCCGCTAGCTCCTGTGGAGTCATTTGATTCTCGATTCCCTCTGGCATCAGCGACTTTTTGTCCTGCTTATACTCCTCGATGTCTTCGTTAGGAATGGTCTCCTCTTTTCCTCCCTGGACCTTGATCACCGTTCGTTTGTCCGTCTTTTCAACCAACAAACCAGTTACCACAGTGCCGTCCACCGTCCGAAGCGTTACGCTTTTGTAAGCGTCTCCGATAACCAAGCTTGGATTGAAAACACTGACGAGCAATTGCTCATAGGAGCCGCGGCCATTGGTGGTGATGTTGGGACCGACCTCGTGGCCGCGCCCATTCATCAAATGGCATTGGCCGCAGATTCGATCGTAAACGACAAGCCCGCGTTCCGCATCACCGCGAGCATCCCAGCGAAGCGTATTGGCCATTCGCGTGACAACTTCCTCGCGTTCACGCGTCGACTCGACATTGACTTTCCCCCAAATCTTCCCGACCGACTTTTGAATTGCTTCATTCGAGTCACCGGCGAGCAAGCGGACGCGATTTGGGCTGATCAATTCTTTACGCAGTTTTCCGTCGATGATCTGATTCAGCAACGCTTGAGCGGTGTCCGAGCGACGGCACATGCGTTCGCCAATAGCAGCCTGCATCGTGGTCTTTAGCGATGGAAGCAAAGCGACTAGTTGTGCCGTATCCGCTGAACTTGCTAACGCAATGCCGGAGTCCAAGGCCGCATCTCGATAGCCCCCGTCGATCGGCCGATCGGCTTTAAGATCGTCGAGCAATTGAAGCAACGCTTCTGACGCAACTTTAGGTTGTACTTGGATGACTGCTTGCAGCATTTGCTTTCGGAAGGCTGGCTCCATTTTCGGAGCCAACACAATTTGCCTTGCCATCTCGATAGCCCCGGCATCGCCGCAAACCAACCGTACGGAAAGGATCGCTTTTTGCAAGGGATTGAGCGAGTCGATCGACGTCTTGGCCTGTGTGCCGAACGATGGTTTCTTTTCATTCAAGGCCAACCACTTCTGAAACGCTGGGCTCAATGCATCGCCTTTTATTTCTCCGGTGCGAGACTTCGCCAACAAAGTCTCGAGAACAGCTGCAGACAAGTTTTGATGTTTGTCGCTAAGACCTCCAGCCAACTCCAGTACGGAATTCACCGCGGTCTTACTCAGGTCGTCCTGCATCGTCGGTTTCACTTGGGCGACCAATACCGAAGCGATACGCGGCGCCATCTCGCGGAGCAAGTCTTCGCTTTGATCGACACCTTGGAGCAAACTCTCAAGCACGAGTGTTTGTTGCTCTAATAAGTGTGGCTTAAGATTTTGCCAAGCGACGCGAGGCAAGAGAGGGTCGTTGGAACTGCTGCGGAGCACGCGAATTTGCTGCTTGACGTTCTCAGCCGAAGCGGATTGGCCGACCGCAAGCTTGGGTGCCGCAATAGACGCTTGAAGTCGAACACGAGGATCGCGGTCGGCAGCGATCTTCACCAAGCGTTCCATCGTTTTGGGATCGCGATTTTCTTGACGGCCTGCGGTTCGCACTCCCCATGAGCGAAGCTCAGGGGAATCACAGTCCAACAATTGGTTCAAGAATTCTGCGGAAACTTTTCCTGAGCCGACAAGCGCCCAAAGCGCATGCATCCGGTACTTGAGCGCCGACTCTTCTTTGAACACGGCTGCTTGCAATCGCTTGGTCGAGTCTAAGTCTTTGGAAACGACTTGACGCTCCTGCAGCTTGAGCTGTGCGCGTTGGCGAATGAAGATGTTCTCGTTCGACAGGAGCTGCTCAAGCTCGGCATTAGTGAGCTTATTGAAGTCCTTCACGGTCGGCTTCGGACGGTTCTCATGAACGATGCGGTAGAGGCGACCGTGTCCTCGATCGACCCCGGCAGGGTCCGCATTGGCATCTTGGTAGCAGTGGTAGCGGTCGTACCAATCGAGGACATACATGCAACCGTCCGGTCCAACCTTTTGTGCGACGGGCATGAACCAAACGTCGTTGGCCGTCAAGAAGTCAGGCTCCAAAACCCCTTTGTAAGTAGAGCCCGATCGTTCTACTCGATCGCAGTTCAAGCAACCGCCGTGGATGTTTCCCATGTAGAGTTTGTCTCGATACTGCTTTGGATAGGCAGGCGAGTCAAAGTACTCGATGCCACAATAAGCAGCCATTTGATGCTGGTGCTTGACGATCGATTCCGCGAACCAGGTGTTCGGCGGGTACGGTCCGCCTTGTCGAAGATAATATGCAGACTCAGTCAAGTGCCAGAGGTGGTCGATAACGCAAGCGCTGATGAATGCGCTCCCCTCATGATCAAATGCGATCCCCCATGGGTTGCTAGTACCTTCGCAGAACAAGTCAAACTTCTTCGTGACCGGATCGATGCGAAACATGGCGCAAGTGAAATCAAACACCTTGCCGTCCTGCTTCACCACCGACCGATTGAATACCCCATTCAAGCCGTAGAGGCAGCCATCTGGTCCCCAGGTCAAAGCGTTCGGGAGTTCGTGCGTATCGTCACGCCCAAAACCAGTGACGACGACCGTTTGTTTGTCAGAAACATCGTCGCCGTTGGTGTCTTCCAAAAAAAGAAGATCAGGAGCGTTTGCGACCCAGACACCGCCGTGGCCCACGGCGATTCCTGACGGAATATTGAGGCCTTCTGCAAAGACCTTTACCGTCTCGAATCGCCCGTCCCCGTCTTTGTCTTCAAATATCTTTATTTTGTCGCGGCCAGGTCCGGGCTCGCGACGTGGATATTCGAAGCTTTCCGTGACGTAGATGCGGCCGCGATCATCGAAAGCCATTGCGACCGGATTTTGCAAGTCAGGCTCAGATGTCACAAGCTCGGCACGGAAACCAGGGGGCAGTGTCATCTTCGCGATGGCTTGCTCTGGTGTTAACGGCGGGCCAGGAGGAGCCGACTGTCTGCGAGGAATGAAGTCATCCGCGTTGGAAAGTGCGGCATTGAAACCAATTACCGAAAGGAGTGACAATAGCGTCAGATAACGATTTTTGCGAATGACTTGCACTTCGAAGATTCCTAGCAGAGAGGTGACAGGCGGGAAAACGTATTGTAACTTGCTTTGCATCGAATTGGGGAGCTGAGAATGATAAAACGTGTTAGGATTAACCAACCGCTAGCCTCGAAATCCCCTTCCTCAATCACGACTTAAAATGGCTTCACCGTCAACCCAAGAACACCGTCGAAAAGCAGCTCGACCGATTACTGTTTCTATCCTAACAGTCAGCGATACTCGTACCTTAGACGACGACCTAGGGGGCCAGTTGATTGAGGAACTAATCCAAGCCGCAGGCAACAAGGTTCAGCAAAGGGCTATTGTTGCGGATGAAACGATTTCGATTCGCGAAAAGGCCAAATACATGCTTGATGCGCCCGAATGCGAAGCTTTGCTTGTGACGGGTGGGACCGGTTTGGCAGCGAGAGATTGCACACCTGAGGCGATCGAAGCACTTTACGATGCGAAAATACCTGGCTACGGAGAGCTTTTTCGCATGCTGTCGTACGAAGAAATCGGCTCGGCATCCATGCTGAGTCGAGCGAGCGGCGGCCGAGTTGGCAAAAAGGTGATTCTAACGATGCCAGGTTCGCCGGCTGGAGTTCGATTGGCCATGGAAAAGCTCATCGTACCGGAGATTGCGCATTTGGTTCATCACGCGGGAAAGTAGAGTGTAAAACGATTGTCCTCAATCGTTTCTGCGTGCCAATTTACAATCGAACGCAAAACACTCATCAATGCACCGCTTTACCGTTCTTCCGAAACGGGCCTAAAGTGCCTGAAAAGCGATTGAGGACAATCGCTCTACTCTAGTGTAAAACGCTCGTCCTCAATCGTTTCGGCGTGCCAGTTTACAATCGCACGCAAAACACTCATCAATGCACCGCTTTACCGTTCTTCCGAAACGGGCCTAAAGTGCCTGAAAAGCGATTGAGGACAATCGCTCTACTCTAGTGTAAAACAATTGTCCTCAATCGTTTCGGCGTGCCAGTTCCCAATCGCACGCAAATCGTTTCTCCATTCTCCGCTTAAGCGTTCTGCCGAAATGGACCTGAAGTGCCTGACAAGCGATTGAGGACAATCGCTTTACTCTTGGTTAGTGGTCCGGCTTCGAAGGGTTTGCCCAGTGGCCGCCGATATTCTCGCCACGCACTACAAATCCCTTCTTGTGCCAATCGTACCAAGTGGTCACATCGGCTGCAGCGTATCGAATCGTCAGTCCGCATCGTCGGCGATCGGAAACGTTCGCTTCCGAGCCGTGGAGCAGCAAGTCGGAGTGCATCGAGAATTGGCCAGCCTTGAGTTCCACGTCGACCTCGGCGTCGCCATACGAAGTTGGATTCTTGACAGCGAGATCCAACACGGTATCCGCCTCATGCGTCTCGTCGTAGTCAATCAGTCCGTGAAGATGAGAGCGTGGAATGAACTTCATATTGGCATTCTCAGGATCGGCATCATCGATCGCGAGCCAAACGGTAACCGTCTTGGTTGGACTGAGCGGCCAGTAGGTACTGTCCTGATGCCAAGGAACGCGTTTTCCATCGCGCGGCATTTTGCAGAAAAAATGGGAGCCCCAACAAACAACGTTGGGCCCCAACAAATCTGCGACCGCGTCGATAATCTTCGGATGCTGAACGAGCTCATAAATGCGAGCAAATCTCAAGTGTGCCGTGTTGATCGAGTAGCTGGTCCGCCCCAACTCAATAAACGCAGCAAGCACGCCATCAAAGAACGCGCGGGTCTCCCTTGCCTCGGCAGGATCCAAGGCATTGAAGGGCATCAAGTACCCGACGTCGTTATAAAGTTTGATCTGGTTCGCGGTCAGGGTTTTAAGCTGCGAGCCGGTAGAAGGTACAAATCCGATTTGACGTGGCAATTGCGCCAATTGCGACGGCGAGGGATTCGGGATTTCGTCAACTTTTACGCTCATC
>CANHVO010000428.1 GCA_947463915.1 Planctomycetaceae bacterium | reverse complement strand
TAAGAAGTATCCGAAGGCGACATTGGTTCGGTATGAATCCGTTTTTTCAGGAAACGTGGCCAAGGCGCTTGATGCGGTTGGAGCCGGAAAAACGTCCATGGTTTATGACCTGGACAAAGCCAAAGTAATCGTTTCGCTCGACGCGGACTTGCTCGGCGCGGACGTCAACTCCGTTCAGCACTCTCGTCAGTTTTCGAATCATCGCTCTCCAACCGGTGAGTGGATGAATCGGTTGTACTGTGTCGAGTCTCAGTATTCGGTAACGGGCTCGGCAGCGGATTTCCGACTCGCTCTTCAGGCTTCGCAGATCGCGATTTTGCTGAAGAAAATCGAGGATGCAATCGATGCTGGCAAGATCGTTGAAGACAAGTCTGAAGAAGTTACCTACGACAAGCTCAAAGGGGCTGATCGGGTCCAGCGAGTCATTGAGTCTATTTCAAGCGATTTGCTGGCGAACAAGGGTGCTTGTTTGTTGGCTGTCGGATCGCATCATGGTCTTGAGGTGCAACTTGCCGCGATACGAATCAATTCGAAGCTTGGCAACCTAGGCAAGACCGTAAGTATTTTCGAGATTCCAAACGAGTTGGCTGAAATCAAGGCCTTGAAGCTCGATGAGTTTGTGGCGTCAGCAAAAGAATTTAAGACGCTTTGGGTACTGCCTCCGAATCCTGTCTTCACTGTCGCTGGTGATGTCAAACTCGCGGACGCAATGAAAACGATTGGCGATGTCGTTTACCTGTCGAATTACGACGATGAGACGGCTGACAATTGTGCTTGGACAGTTCCTGCTACGCATCCATTGGAAGCGTGGGGCGATGTTCAGTCTCTGGATGGAGTGCTGGGTGTTGGTCAGCCAATGATTGCTCCGTTATTGGTTGGCAGTAAGTCTCCGATTGAATTCTTGTCGATCATGGCTGATTTGCCTGAAACAGACGGACAGAAAATCGTGATGGAAACAGCCCGATTGGCGTTGGGCGGAATGCTTTCTGAGCGTGCCTGGAAGGAAGCTTTGCACATCGGTTTCGTTGACGGAACTGGAGGTAAAGTTTTTTCGGGTGAACTCAAGGTTGATGGTGCTACCCTCAGTGCCGGTGAGTTGACAACCAAGGCTTACGCTTTGCCTGATGGAGACATTCGGCTCGACTTGGACAAGTCCAAGATTGAAGTGGTTTTGCATCCGAGCGATTCTGTTTACGATGGACGGCTCGGGAATAACGGTTGGCTCCAGGAATTGCCACAGCCAATTACCAAGTTGACCTGGGATAATGCCGCGATTTGCAGTATTGGAACAGCGAATCAGCTGGGTCTCAAGCAAGGTGAGTTGGTTGCGTTGAAGCAAGGTTCGGCGACCGTGAAGTTGCCAGTGTTTGTTGTGCCGGGTCACGCTGAAGGGTCGTTTACGGTCAATTTGGGATACGGGCGTTCGAAGGCCAAGGGCGGTGCTATCGCTGGGGCTGTCGGTACAAACCTAGCGTCGTTCCGACGATGGGAGCAAGCTGCCATCTACACCGGGATTGAGGCCATCGGAACCAGCGAACCGTATCCGTTGGCGACAACCCAGGATCACTTTGCCTTAGACGAAGGTGGAATGGCTGAGCAGGCCAAACGAGCGCCGCAATTGGTTCGAGAAGGGACTCTGGACGAATACAAAAAGAACGCTCGGTTTACCTACGATACCGTAGAACATCACTTCGACAACAAGTCGCTTTGGAAAGAGCCACGCGTAGACGAGAACTACAAATGGGGAATGACAATCGACTTGAACAAGTGCACGGGATGCAACTCCTGTGTTGTCGCATGTCAGGCAGAGAATAACGTTCCGATCGTAGGCAAGGAACAAGTGATCCGCGGTCGTGAAATGCACTGGTTGCGAATAGATCGTTATTTTGAATGCGATCAAGATGCGATGAAAGCAGCTGGAAAGTCGTTCAAGGACCCGATTGACGCCACGATTGTGACTCAACCAATGGCTTGTGCTCACTGCGAAACGGCTCCTTGTGAAGAAGTATGCCCGGTCGCAGCCACGGTTCACACCGAAGAAGGCATTAACGCGATGGCTTATAACCGATGTATCGGAACTCGATATTGCGGTAACAATTGCCCATACAAAGTTCGGCGTTTCAACTACTTCAATTACAACACCGAATACGGCTATTTTTACGGTTGGCAAGACAATCGCGAGCAAGCATCGCAGAAACTGCAGTCTCTTGTTCTCAATCCTGAGGTCACGGTTCGTGGTCGCGGGGTGATGGAAAAGTGCACTTATTGCATACAGCGCGTTCAAAACGGCAAGATCAAGTCGCGAACGGTAGGTGACGGAAAGGTGCATGATGGCGACATACGTTCCGCATGCCAGGAAGCCTGTCCAACGCAAGCGATTGTGTTCGGAGATTTGAATGACAAGACAAGTCGGGTTTTCCAATCACAAGCCGATCCTCGAGCGTATGCGGTTCTAGATGAATTGAACATCAAACCACGAACGCTTTATTTGTCGCGTATTCGCAACATTCCAAAGCGATTGACGACAGCCGTTCAGATTACACCAAAACGACCCGGCAGCTTGCATGGGGAAGATCACTCAAACGAATCGGGTCACCATGGCGACCATAGCTAATTCATTTAATCCGCGGGAAATTGATAATACTGATGATATTCCAGGACGACGAGCACCGTTAGTCACTGGCAATCAGACGTACGGATCGGTAACGGATATTGTTTGCCGAGTGGCTGAAGATGCGCAGCCGATGCTTTGGTGGATACTCTTTGGATTCTCGTCTCTAACAGCGGTATCGTTTCTCACGTTGATCGCGTTTTTGATTTACAAAGGGGTCGGGATCTGGGGTAATATGAATCCCGTATTCTGGGCATGGCCAATCGTGAACTTCGTGTTTTGGGTCGGTATCGGCCACGCTGGCACGCTGATTTCGGCGATCTTGTTTTTGTTTAGACAAAATTGGCGAACGAGTATCAACCGCGCCGCCGAAGCAATGACGATCTTCGCTGTTATATGTGCAGGTATTTATCCTGGAATTCACGTTGGACGAGCTTGGCTTGCGTTTTGGTTGTTGCCTTATCCGAGTTTGAATCTTTGGATGTGGCCACAGTTCCGCAGTCCATTGCTTTGGGACGTGTTTGCAGTTGGAACGTATGCTTCGGTATCTCTCGTATTTTGGTACATGGGAATGATCCCAGACTTGGCAACGTACAGAGACCGAAGCAAATCGCCACTAAGGCGCATGGTTTATGGAATTCTTTGTCTTGGGTGGACCGGTTCCTCGCGGCACTGGCTGCGATACGAAAAGGCTTATACGTTGCTTGCCGCATTCGCTGCTCCGCTGGTTCTTTCCGTGCACACTGTCGTTAGTTTTGACTTTGCCGTTTCGCAGGTCGCTGGCTGGCACACAACGATTTTTCCTCCGTACTTCGTCGCAGGAGCTATTTTTAGCGGTTTCGCTATGGTGGTAACTTTGTTGGTGCCACTGCGATCGATCTACAAGTTGGAAAATTTGATCACGTTGCGTCACTTGGACAACATGAACAAGATTATCCTTGCAACGGGGTCCTTAGTTGGTTTGGCCTATGCGACCGAGTTCTATATGGCATGGTATAGCCAGAATCAGTACGAGGGGTTCACGTTCATGAATCGTGCCTTCGGACCGTATTGGTGGGCTTACTGGACGATGGTGACATGCAACGTAATTTCACCGCAATTGTTCTGGTTCAAGAAGCTTCGAACTTCACCGTTTTGGATGGTGGTCATTTCGATATTCGTGAACATTGGAATGTGGTTCGAACGCTTTGTGATCACGGTGACTTCGCTTAGTCGCGATTTCTTGCCAAGTTCGTGGGGCTACTTTAGACCGACTCTGTTCGACGGACTGATGTTCTTTGGCAGTTTCGGAGTATTCATGTCGCTGTTCCTTTTGTTCTGCCGATTTTTGCCTACGATTGCGATGTCGGAAGTCAAAGGAATTATGTCGGCTGCAGCCCATGCTGAGCACGCCGAAGGAGCTCACGGCCACGATCACTAGTATATTGAATCGAAATTGTTTAACGGCTGTCGGATGACAGCCAAACCAAATCACTAATTTTCACTGCGCTAACCGATACTAATCATGAGTGAGCATAAGCCACGCAAGACCACAGAAAAGAAAGTGCCAAAGGCATTCGGCTGGATGGCTGAATACCAGGACGAAAACAGCCTGTTGGCTGCGGCGCGCAAGGTGCGTGATTCGGGCTACACCAAAACCGACGCTTTCACTCCGTTTCCTGTACACGGAATCGATGAGGCGTTAGGGATCAAGCCAACGATATTGCCGTTCATTGTTTTGTGTGCTGGAATCACTGGTTTGAGCACGGCTTTGCTCATGCAATGGTGGATGAATGGTGTCGACTACAAGTACATCATTTCGGCGAAGCCATTCGGAATCACTCCTGCATCGATCCCGGTGGCTTTTGAACTGACTGTTTTGTTTTCTGCGTTCACGACCTTTTTGGGTATGATCGCCTTGAATCAGCTGCCAAAATTCAGCAATCCTGTTTTCACGAACCCTCGATTCGACCGAGCGACAAACGACCGATTCTTCCTCTATGTGGAAGCTGCTGACAAGTACTACAATCGCGAATCCGTTAAGGAGCTTCTCGGTGGCACACATCCTGATTCTTTGGATGAGGTTTTGGAAGATACGACACCGAGTGCATTGCCGAGACCAATTATTCTTGGTGCGATTTTGTTAGTAATTGCTGGATTGATTCCCGCAATGATCATTCTCAACATTCGTGCCGGTTACAGCACTGCCCCAAGGTTCCACGTCTTCTTTGACATGGACTTCCAGCCAAAAAAGAAGGCTCAGCAGACCACAACCATTTTTGCAGACGGTAGAACGATGCGTCCACAAGTCAAAGGCACCGTTGGCCGTGGACAACTCGAAGAGCAAGACCCGTTCTACTTGGGTTACGATCCATCCAAATTAACGGCGATCGATACTCTGGAAACTGGTAAATTCGTTTCACTCCAGGATCCAAAAGTAGCAGATGGGGCAGCGGGAACATCAACTCCTGCGGCGGACGGAGGAGCACAAACACCCGCAGCGCAAACCCCAGCAGCACCAGCAGCTTTGAATCTGCCTTGGATTGATAAGCTTCCGATTGAAGTGAATGAAACAACCATGGCCTTGGGTAAACAAAAGTTTGAAACCTATTGTTCCGCATGCCACGGCTACGCTGGCTTCGGTGATGGATTGGTTCATAAGCGTGCAGATTCATTAGCACAAGGATATTGGCTGGCACCAACTTCATTGCACGTCGACAAGGTGCGGACTCAGCCGGTTGGACAGATTTTCCACACGATCACGAAGGGGCAGGGCAAGATGGCGTCATACGCTTCTTCTTTGAATCCGAAGGAGCGTTGGGCCGTTGTATTGTATGTTCGTGCTCTTCAAAAATCGCGAAACGCGGATATGAGCGAAGTTCCTGCGGATATGGTTAAGACACTAGACGAAGTCAAATAATGAACCTGAACTACGACAAATCATCCATTGAATTACCTGAGGCATGGCGGGCTAAGGCTCCGTTCTTTTTGACCGCAGGTGTAATTCTGCTCGGACTTGGATTTCTCTGTGCATTTGGAGGAACCTCCAACGGCGAAGACAATTCACTGGGCTTCAGGTACTTGTGCCACTCGTACCTAGCCAACTTTGTGTATGTCTTCTCATTCACTTTGGGAGCATTGTTTTTCATCCTGGTTCAGTTCCTGACAAGGGCCGGTTGGAGTACCTCCATTCGCCGTGTCGCTGAAATACTGATGATGATGATTCCGTACCTTGCATTATTGTTCCTGCCCATCATAGCGATGCTTTTTTGGGGAAGTTCAGCTCTGTACGAATGGAATGGGAAGGACATTCAC
>CANHVO010000427.1 GCA_947463915.1 Planctomycetaceae bacterium | reverse complement strand
TGCATGCCATTGATCCTGAAGGGATCACAGCAATTAGTTGGACTTAGTTCTTTGATCCCTTCGGGATCATGGCGTTGAGATTGCCATAGTTCCGGTGGTGGCGCTTCGCTTACCACCGGCTACCTTCTACGATCCCTTCAGGATCCGGTCGCGATAGGAATATCCTGGTAACCACTCGAGCTCATTGCGATCTTCGAGACGTTGCCAAAACAAACCCTAGTCATCTCGCTCCGGTCACCCAAACGTCACCCAAACCGGAGCGGGTTAATTGGATTGCACACGCCCCATGAACGAGTTGTGAAAAACACTGGAACACTCTCCCTAGAAAGTCACCAGTTTCCATGGGTTCAACCAAAGTTTTTCCATCGCAAGGAGTCGCGCGAGCACAACTCTGCCGAATGTGATTGAATCTCTTTGCTTACCAAACTCAACAAACGCTCCCAAGGCCAGTTTTTCTTTCTCACTTGTTTTGATGAATCACAAGCAGTCGCTCGTTGGTCATCTCGTTGATTGCGTAGCGAACTCCTTCTCGTCCCACTCCGCTTGCTTTGACGCCTCCGTATGGCATCGAATCAAATCGAGTGTTCGGGGTGTCGCCAACAATGACTCCGCCAACGTTGAGTCGTTCCCATGCCAGCCATGCATGCTTGATCGAGTCGGTAAAGACTCCGGTCTGCAAACCATATTTTGAGCGATTTACCTTTGCAAGAGCTTCGTCAAATTCGTCAAATGGTTCGGTGATTAGAACTGGACCAAAGACTTCGTCGCAGCATAGTGATTGATCTTCTGGAACGCGGTCTAAGAGTCCCGGCGTAATGACGGAGGTTCCGTCCATTTTTCGTGAAGCCAGCAGTTCGCGTGCGCCAGCCGTTTTCGCTTTTTCTATCCAGTCGAGAACGCGGTCCGCTTCGGCTGCGTCGATCATGGGGCCCACTACGGTCGTCGGATCGGCAGGATCTCCATATCGGACCTCAGCTGCAGCTGCGATTAGCTTTTCGAGCATTGCATCGTAAATCGACCGATGGATCAGCAATCGCTGTAGGCTAATGCAGCTCTGACCGCTCTGCCCGAATGCAGCTGAAATGATCTTTGGGATAATGCCTTGCCATGGATAGTGTTCGTCCACAATGCAGGTTGCGTTTCCTCCTAATTCAAGGCAAATACGTTTGCGGCCGCAATCCCTTTTCATCTGCCAACCGACCTTGTCCGAGCCGGTAAAGGAGAGGAACTCGATCCGGTCATCGACAATCAAGGGCGCCGATGCGTGTCGAGTTGCAGGAAGAATGGAGAATGCTCCTCCAGGCAATCCACTCTCCAACAAGATGTCTCCAAGCATTAGGGCGCACATAGGAGTCCAGGATGCCGGCTTGAGGATAAACGGGCAGCCCGCCGCGATGGCAGGTGCGACTTTGTGAGCCACCAAGTTCAATGGGAAATTAAAGGGCGTAATGAAGCTGCAGAGTCCGACTGGGAACAAGCGGGTCATGCCGGTGTAGCCAGCGCCGCGCGCCGTTCCATCCAACGGAATCACTTGCCCCTCAAGTCGCGTTGTCTCCTCAGCCGCCAGCGAGAATGTCTCGATGCATCGATCTACTTCGATATCAGCAAAAGAGATCGGTTTGCCAGCTTCCTGAACGAGTGATTGAACAAAATCCTCCCTGGATTGTCGCAAGCGTTCAACACAGTGATGTAGGACTCGTTTTCTGTCTGCTCCGGTCAATTGCTGCATGGCTTCGGCAGCCGCACATCCGGCTTGGATGGCTTTTTCGAAGTGATCTGCAGTTGCGAGCGGGGCTGTCGCAATGATTTGGTTGCTGTATTTATCCCTGATCAACAAATCCTGGTTGGGTGTCGAACATTTGCCAGCCAAGAACATTGGGAATTTTTGCATGGAATTTCTCGGGTAGTGGATACGATGCCAAACAAGCGAGTTTTAATGCGAGCGATAGGATGAAAACAACCGTAGCTGGATTCGCCAGAATTCAGAACTCACCGAATTCTGGCGAATCCAGCTACGAATCGTTGTATCCTCTTCTCTGCCACTCGAATAAGAGGATAAACTAGGGACTAAACCGTTTTGATATTTCGCCCGATTCTCTTCCATCCTTTATCCGGCCTATGTTCGCGATTGACAACCCTGTTCTTCAGCGTGAGTTGATTTCAAATCTACGCGCACCACGAGCATTTCTGCTGATGTTGGTGTACCAGATTGCCTTAGCGGCAGTGGTGCTCATTGCATACCCGAGGGATACCAGAATCGATTTGAGCCGAGAGTCGGCATCGGCGCAACGTTTGGTCGACTTCTTTTTCGTTGGGCAATTTGCGATCGCTTCCTTGATGGCACCGAGCTTCACCGCTGGCGCCATCTCAGGCGAGAAAGAGCGAAAAACTTATGAAATGCTTCTGGCGAGTCCGCTTCGCCCCTGGGTTATTGTTTCCGGCAAGCTCGTTGCGGCGCTTGCGCACTTGGTGGTTTTGGTATCTGGGTCCTTGCCGATCATCATGCTCTGCTTGCCCCTGGGAGGCGTTTCGATCTACGAGTTATTGGCGGCCTATGTAGGCCTCCTTTCGGCGATCTTCCTATTCGGTTCGATCAGCATGTATTGCTCGAGTTACTTCAAAAGAACCAGCGCTTCGCTAGTGGTTAGCTACGTGTTGATTTTGCCAATTTTGATTGTTGGCGTGGTCTCTTGGTTATCCCTTGCACAACAAGGTGACTTTCGACTCTTTGCAACGGTCACTTTTGTTCCAGTTGTTTGCTTGGTGGCTGGCTTCATGATGTTGGCCGTTACTGCTCGTCGACTTCTGTATCCACCTGATGTTGGAAGCCAAGGTAGCGAAGTCGTCGATTTGGACCAAGAACAGAAAGAGGCGGTCGGATTGGTCATTCAACGCGACCAGTTCCCGGACAATCTATTTGCTCCGCCACGCCGCAAGACGCTGATGGACGACAACGCGAATCCGGTCTATGACAAAGAAATGCATGCCGAGCTCTTCAGCCAAGGGACGCTTATGCTGCGCTTGGTTATCCAATTGAGCATGGTTCTTGCGATTCCACTGATGGCAGTGCTGCTGTTCTTGGCGCCCAATTATGCGTCATATTATGTCGGCTATGTTTTGATCTTCAATATTTTGGCAGCACCCGTCTTTACGGCTGGCAGTATCACCAGCGAGCGTGAACGACAGACATTGGACCTATTGCTAACAACCACTATTTCTTCTTGGGAAATTATGTGGGGCAAGCTATTAGCGGGCTATCGTGTTTCGTTCGTTTTGACTTCATTCCTCATGTTTCCGCTGCTGCTTTCGTTCCTTAATCCAGAACTTTTCAAGAACTGGCAAGCGATGCTGATTTACGTCGCCATCTGCATCGTGAGTTCGGTCTTTAATGCGGTGCTGGCACTTTTCCTTTCGACATTGCTGCGAAAGACGAGCAGCGCAATGATGATCAGCTACATCGTACTGATGTTTCTCTATTGCCTGCCAATTGCTATCTACTTCTTGTTCTGGAGCTTTGCACCAGACGGAGATTCGATGGAAAGCCGATTGGCAAGGCAAGAAGTAGAAAATATACGCTTCCTTGGAATCGCCAGCCCATTGATGGCCGCAGATAGCACGCCAATGACCGAGGTGGCATCTGGCTCGGGTTCTGCGAAAGCCAAGATTGGCTCTTGGCCCTTGGTGGGGGGGTACTTTGCCGTAACGCTGGGTGCAATTGCGATTCTACTGGGCGTTAACACATGGCTATTCCAGCAGAGATGGCGTCTGACAGGACGTGGGTAACTATGCAAACTGCTTTCGTTAAAAAAGCGAAAGCGAATCGAGGGGGCCTTTTGCAATGAAATCGCGAATGCGATGGTAGTAAGGCGAGCGGCGGAATGGAAAATACCGTAGCTGGATTCGCCAGAATTCAGAACACACTGAATTCTGGCGAATCCAGCTACGAACCGCATTCTTCTCTCTAGATACCATCCAATTGTTCAACAAATCGGATTGCAAATCAAGTCTTCAGTTCCGCGAGCATGGTCGACAGCAACTCCATCGGTAAACCGACAACATTCGAAGGCGAGCCTTCCTCAAGCCTGATCCAATTGGGTCCGTCTTGAAATCCAAACGCCCCAGCCTTGCCAACCCACTGCTCTGTATCCAGATAGGATTCGAGCTGTTGGTCGGTAATGGGTTCCATCCATAGATGGGACACGTCGACGCGAATCGATCGATTCGATGTCGATTTGTCCCAGAGGCAAACACCGCTGTAGACGGAGTGCCTGCGCCCCCGTAGTCGCTGAAGCATCTGGCGAGCGTGCTCGCGATTTTCCGGTTTCCCCAGAATGATGGCGACACATTCGGCGACCGTATCACAGGACAAGACCAGTCCGGAATCAATCTTTTCGATGACGTTGGCGGCTTTTTGATAAGCGAGTCTGGCCACCAACTCAGGAGGAGTTTCCCGCGAGCAAATGCCGCACTCGGCATTTGGATCGGGTTCAAGCACACGAAAGGTGTACCCAAATCGATCCAAGAGTTCGCGTCGACGCGGCGAAGAACTGGCGAGAATGATCTCGCGCTGGTCTGGTTGAAATAACGGGGACGGGTGGAGAGACATAACTCAATCAACGGGGCGGTTGAGGAGGCGGTTGGTTGGGTGGCTGATTTCCCTGCGACAACCTGGGCTTCAATTGCTCCCAGGAAGCTCGCAGCGATTCAAGCAACCGAAAAATGTGGCCTGACGCCAAGTAGACTCGGCAACTTACCGCGGATTGCGGATAAAAGTTCGTGATGAAATCAAAGCTGAATTCATAAGGACCGTGCCCGATCATGACCGCATTGGCATATGCACCGCTCAAAATTTCATCCCGCAGTTTCAAGTCGTCATAGACTTCCTGCGGATTTTGCCGACGCATCTGGTTCGATGGATTTGAGGTCGGAACGTTGCCGTTGGCGGCACTGGTCGGTGTGGGCGTTGGAGGAGTGCCAGCATCTGCATGAGAATCAGATGTCGGACCTGCGGGGCTTGGCGAGTTCACCTCGTGCGGAGCATCTGGTTTGGGCGCAATCGGCGCTGAACCTGGCCAAACATCAACCGAGTTCGACTGGGTTCCAGGTTGTGGATTCGAAGGAGAACCGGGAACGATTCCGGGGCCAGTTTGCCCAGGAATTGAAACGCCCGTCGCCTGCGGAACACCTGGGAGTTCACCGTAACGCTGCCGGAAAAGCTCAACATTGGCGGCCAACGCGTCAATAAACTGAGGCATGACCATGTGCGGCAAGACCACTCTCGCCACAATCATGTTGGGACGAGGAAGATTCCTAACAAAATCAAGAACGTATTCCGTTCCGCCAGTCACGACGATCACCCCGGTACTAATCTCGCCACGAGCAATATGCTCAGGAATCCGGGCTCGCATCGCGGGCATATTTTCGAGTGGATCAGGTCTGTCTTCTGGCGACGCAGGAAACGTCATCTTGGGATTCCGGGTAAGTTGGCTAAAAGGGGTAAATGAATTTGCAGCCTTTTGAATTTCGAAAGACTCTCGCACTTAAAGATACCAGAATTATTCCAAGTTGTCGGTAACCAAATAACTTGTGTTGCCCACAACAATCGATGGGTATTCGGGGTACAATCGAGTTCTAAGGCGAGTGGGAGAATGAAAACTACCATAGCACGACGCGCAAGCTAGTGAATCTACTACCCAATTCACTAGCTTGCGCGTTGTGCTAGGTATGTTGGAACCCGCCGCTCGCCTAAGCGACGACGTTTATTCCCTTTTTTTGCTTTTTCCTCCTTTTCGTTTAGTCAAGTATGCCTCGGTACGTGGTTCGATGCGGTTTGATGCGCACTTTGTTCGTGATGAACTCGCGAACCGATCATCATCGTGGTGACATTGTCGTTGCCAGGACCAATCGCGGCTTG
>CANHVO010000426.1 GCA_947463915.1 Planctomycetaceae bacterium | reverse complement strand
GATGGAGCCCGAGATCGGTTAGCACACCAAGCATGTTGCGAACTTGGGCTCGAGGCCCTCGTTCGCTTTGTTGGAGTACCCAGTACTTCTGTCAGAACTGCGGAGCAGTGGCATTTGATAGCCACGGATACAATCGAACGAGGCATGATCCACCGCACGCAGAAATGACCCATTCTTGCCACGAAAAATCACAAAGGACACAAAAAGAGGAAAAGTCATCGGGAGGCGAAAGGTGCTTCATGTTCGCGCATTTAAAGCCTTTTATGGAGCTCGATGCAGACTCGATCCTAGAGGTTTTCTGTTCTGGATTCACTAGGGTTTTTTTCGTGTCTCTTGTGCCTTTTCTTGGCTAAAAAATGGACCGGGGAGGCGAGCTCAGGCATTTCAAATGCCGTCTCTTCAGGACTGAAACGCAATAGGTCGCCCACAACGTGGGTTTGATGGAGACCGAGATCGGTTAGCACACCAAGCATGTTGCGAACTTGGGCACAAGGCCCTCGTTCGCTGCATGTTGCGAACTTGGGTACGAGGCCCTCGTTCGCTTTGCGGTGACTGTCAGTAAACAGGCGGCGTTTCTGTGGCTTGCCTGACTGCTTTCGTTTCATTAAAGCGATGGGTCGACCCCTAGCGTGCCAACGAGCGAATCTCGATAGTCGGCTCGACTGCACAGGGCAAGTTGCGATTTTGCGTACTCGAGCTTGGCTTGTAGGCCCAAGCGTTTGGTAACCGCCGAATGCGTCGGTCGGCTGCAGTATTCCGTTAGGACTTCTACGTGGCGTTGCCATAGTCTTTGGTCGACTTGCTGTTTGGCCGCCAGTCTGGCTGCGTACCAACTGCTCGCTTCGAGATTCTCACGAGTGAACATTTGGCGAACTTCGGGCGAGTTGAGTCCAAAGCCGTTCCAAGTTCCCTCAGCCATGATCTTGAGGATCGCTTGCAACGGTGGACACGCGATCTTGTAACTGCCATCGTTGAGGTAGATTTCGGCGACTCGCTTTTGGGCTTCTGCGATATGCAAGATACCGTCGGCAAACGAATCCAAGTCTTGCTTTTCTGGACAGAGGATTCGTTCGTCAAAGACTTTGCTTGGATTGTCAAAAACCCGTCCAAAGTACCGGCGAACAAATCTCGCGGTGATGCGATAGCCGAGGCGACTGGCAGGGATGTCAACGCCATTGTGCGTGAAGTCGTCGATTTTCTCGAGAAGCCCCTCGCGCATGAGGAAGCTTGGTTCGCGTTCTTCGGGTCGCAATCGGCACCAGATTTCCGGGACGAACATACTGATGTCGTGACCAACTTCGATGTCGGGCCCGATATGACCAGCAGCCGTGCTGAAACCGCCAAGACCGGTCAGGATCATGCTGACAATCGAGGTGTTCAAGTCATAGACCATGTTCAACGCGTTGAAAGGTCCTTTGGTAAGAGCCCCTTCGCTTCCCGCGCCTGTCGTCGAGGGGCTCTTGCCCGTCAACGAGCAAACGTAGTCCATGATCAATTCTGGCAGCTCTTGATAATGGATCGGGCTGAAGACGGCCAACGAACGGATGCCTGCCTCGCGATCAGGCGGGTTGTTGCGACGTCCGGACAGGATTGCGTTGACAGGTGCTGGGACGCTTTGGCCGGCTGGAGTCCCTCGGTAGAGTTGCATGCCCCGGTAAGCGACATAGCGATCAAACGGATCGTGGAGATCGGTTCGGTCTTGCAGGTAGCGAGGGTTTTTCGAAGGTTTGCCATCGACGATACGAGGTTGTGCCGAGGAGACGACAAAGGATTGTTCGCTTTCGATAAAAGCGTTCATGCGGTTCTGCATCGGTGCAGTGTATTGTTCAAAGTCGATCACATTGGCAATTTCTTGGCTGACCGATTGTCTCGATAGCGGTTCGAAGTTGCAAAAGAAATTGCCGACATCTGCCATGTCGAGCTCGGTTTGTTTGTCGAGCCCACGGTGCACTGCGTCATCTGGGCGTTGAAAGAGCCGATACTCGCAGTTGGCCACAAATTTGTAGCTGCGAGCTTGGTCACCAGAGGTAGGGGCAGGCAAGGTTGGGAGAAATCGTTTTGGAACGACGACGCTCGCTGTGATATCGTCCTCGAGTTGGATCTTTTCGGCGGCTGCGAAGTCTTGGCGGAGTTTGTACATGCGCCAGCGACCGAGCGGATCGAGGCCGACTCGCAGATACATGCCAACCAGCTTTCGGTTCCCGTATTTCAGTTCGTGGCCGTTATCGCCGTTGACCACATCGACACCGAAGTGCTCGCGCCAGTTGCCATTCCATTCCGGCTTACAAAAACGCTTAATGATAAACGCCATAGCATAGAGATGCGTGGGGATTCCGCTCAGCCATTTGTTGTACTGTTCCGTATACTCTCGGGACGGAGTGAGCAGTTTGATTACGCTGCCAAGCGTTCGATTTGGGTCGAGGACTTTGCGGCTATCGCGATTTGCGTAGTCCGGTTTTTCGGTGGAGTCCTCTCGCCATCGATCCGAGTAATCGCGATCGAAAATGTCTTTCAGTTGGTTGAAATCGCTATCCATATCCGCCACGAAGATAGGGCCGCCTTGCATGTAGTCACGAAGGGATTTGCTGATTTCGCTTTTGCCACCGCCGCTGACCGTGCATGGCTTGTGGCAAACGGTCCCATCACCGCCAGTACCGATCAATCGCCAGGAGGGAGCGCAAGGGTGCTTTTCCATCTGCACCTTGTAGCCGCTCGGGGCCATATAGATTTTGTTGGTTTCTAAAGGAATCGAATATTCTACTCCTGCTCGTGTCCAACGAATAGTTCGGTCAAAGAGAGAAGCCAAGGCGTTTTCGGGGACGTAGACAAGGCATGGGTGTTGCCTGTCGACGCCATAGCCTTCGGGCTTGATATCGATGAAGCTGGAGTACTCACGTTCGATGTCGATGAAATCACGTCCGTTGTAACGGCGGGAATCCCATTGAAACTCTTCGCCTAGGTTGTGCGAAACGAACGCAAGCGTGC
Source organism: Planctomycetaceae bacterium (assembly GCA_947463915.1). Classification (GTDB taxonomy): domain Bacteria; phylum Planctomycetota; class Planctomycetia; order Pirellulales; family Pirellulaceae; genus JBKCUI01. The sequence goes on along the minus strand of CANHVO010000426.1, from coordinate 2,933 downwards.
CACCTGCGTGTTCCTCTTCGACGTTACCGAGGAGGTTTGCGGCATAACTGATTTGAGTTTTGACTTCTTTTTTGCAGTAGCCGTAGTAGTTGTCGGCGATGATCGTGACGATGATGCCCTCTTGATTTCGGCATGTGATCTTGAACGCTTGTCCATCGTTGTACTTTTCTTTAGGATCTTCCCAGCACATGCGATCGCGAATTTGCAGATCGGTCGCTTTGGAGATATGTGGTAGTCCGAGTTGTTCTTTGGTCAAGTGGACCAGATGGGGCGCTAGGATGACGCAACCGGTGTGACCGGTCCAGTGCATGCAGTCGAGGGCCGCATCGTTTTCTGGAACCAGTGGATCGCCCGAGTTGCCGAAGATGGATTCGACGAAATCGAGATTGCTAACGAGTCCGCCTGGGGCGAAAAATCGAATCTCCATCGATTTGTGTTCGCAATAACCAGGCACTTGGGGACAGACCAGTGGACGGACCAATAACGAGACGAACGTCTTGGCGGTAACAGAATTGGATTGCGTGAACGGCAGTTCCAAAAGACTTTCAGGTGGGTTGACCGCGTGCTGGAAGAGTTTGGCGAAGACGTGTTTCGGAACACTACGTTTGTCACCCGCGATTGGTAAGCCACCTTCGGTGACGTGAAATGTCCCTTGCGTGGTACGTCGATCGGCACGCGGATTGTGGAGCACACCATTTGCGACGCGATAGGAGCTGACCAATTCGTTTTCGAATCGCTCGCCACCATCTGGAAGGCTGAGCTGTCTTGCAAGGCCATGATGATCCAGCACCAAAGTCATCGAGGGCAACTGCAATGGGGCTTCCAACTTCAGTTCTGCAAAGTGTCCGGCTAGGAACGACTCGATACGTTGATCGATGGGGGCTTTGAGCAGTGATAGCAGCCGATTTTTTTCTTCTAGGTTTGCCAGCAGGCCTTCAGGGAGGTCGACTTTGAGTCGAGCTTCTTCGTCGAGGACCAAGTCCGAGGCAGCCATCTGCATATAGATGTATTGTCGAAGCGTTGCGGCTGCTTTAGCATTTCGATCGGCATTTCGTCCCCAGGAGAGCATGCGTTCGGGCGAGTCGATAAGCCATCCAAGGTCGATCGATTGGTCGGTTGATTTGTTGTTTTGCATGTGGTTGGTTGGTATTGGGGGCAAAGAGCGGTGCCAGTCAGTACTTAGGGGACCGGCAGGGGGAAATTTACCGCAATGCGTAGCTGGATTCGCCAGAATTCAGTACGTTCTGAATTCTGGCGAATCCAGCTACGGTAGTTTTCATCCTGCCGCTTGCCTTAGAGTGCTTCGTGTCACGGATTCGTCGCCGCTCAGAAAGACTTTCTGTAGCTGCAGTTGTTTGGTGTCGGACAGCCTAGGGTAAGGCTCAAAAGGTATTGTTCAAATCGTCGTAGACTATGGCTGCGCAGGAGAGATGGTGCAGCCGATTCGACTACAAATCATACAATTCCGGATCGACATTGGGAGCTTCAAAAAAGCGAGAGAGTTTTTTTCCTTTGCTGCCCGGCGCTGCAAAGGGATCGCCTTCTCCGTCGAGCGCGTCTCCCATCTCCTCATCGATCTTGTCTGGGTCTTCGCCCGCTTCCATGCGTTTCATGGCTTCCAGCATGGCTCCGGTCGGTTGCATGCCTGTCAATTCGAACATGCGTTTCATCACATTTGCCATTTGTTTTGGATCTTCAGGGCCATCGCCTCCTTCCTCAAGATGCGGTGCCATTTCGGCCATGAGCTGCTCCATTTTGCTTTCGTCGACGTTTTCAAACGGGTCTGGAGTGCTGCTACTTTCGGTGAGTCCTTTGGAAATCGCAAAGCGAGAGATCTTTTTTTCCAGTTTTTTGCGGCCGCATTTTGGGCATTTGGGCGCAACCTGTTGAGACATGGAACGGGCGAAAAAACTGTAGATCGTATGGCAGGGTGGACAATAAAATTCGTAAATAGGCATGTTTTTGGCCTCGTTTCGGTGTTCGTGTCAGTCTTCGCACCAGGGTACAGACTGGATCGCCATCCGTCAGCGCCGGTTTGCATCAGCTTGACCTCTGGAGACGTCCGCTAGTATGATTTCGCGATACGAAGCGAGTGTGCCCCGGAGGCTAAAGGTTTCTGATTCGTAGCGAAAGTCGTCAAGACTTTCGGCAATTTACGAACTTTCCGAAACTCTTGACGAGTTTCGCTACCCGCAAATCTCCTCTCCCTTTCCTTACTACCTCCCAAAACTATCTTGTCCGAACGGCCTCGCCCACTGCATGACAACGCGACGAGCGAGTCCGATAGCTCGAGCAACGAGCCAATTGGCTCCCAGGCGGCCAATCCGCCACTTCTTCCGACGCCGGAAGTTCTTGCGGATTTGGCGGAGCATAGCCAGCGTCTAGAAACGGCGACACCGGAGGAGATTCTAGAGTGGGCTATCGATCGTTATGGAGACAAGTTCACCATGGCGACGGCATTTGGGCCTGAGGGAATGACCATCCTGGAGATGCTCTCGCGGATCAGTCCCAAAACCTGGGTGTTCAATCTGGATACGGGCTATCAATTTCCGGAAACGCTCGCATTAAGGGATAAAGTCGCTGAACTATATGGGATCGAAGTTGAGCTTTTGCAGCCTGAACTGACCGTTTTTGCTTATGAAAAACTGCATAACGGGCCACTCTACAAAACGAACCCAACTCAGTGCTGCGGCGATCGCAAGTTGACAGTTCTCAAGAAAGCAGCCAAAGGGATGCATGCTTGGGCAAGTGCGATTCGACGAGATCAAAGTCCCGATAGAGCCATTGCACCCATTGTTGGATGGGATAAAAAATTCCATTTGGTGAAGATAAGTCCGCTGGCCAATTGGACCAAAAAGCAGGTTTGGGACCGAATCGTTCACAACAAGATTCCCTACAATCCACTGCACGATTCGGGATACACCAGCATTGGT
>CANHVO010000425.1 GCA_947463915.1 Planctomycetaceae bacterium | reverse complement strand
CTTTCTGAAGATATTCCGGTGGCGGACCTGCTGGTATTGTTATGCGGGCTACTGCCGCCCGTACTTTTTTGCGGTTGCTCGCCACTTCTTTTGATACGGACTTTGCATGGTGGCCATCTAAGTCGACGGACGACGGAACTCGAGGAACCTTATTCGCTTCGCATGGGAGATTTTTTTCTTGCAATGACGGTAATCGCATCGCTGTTAGCCATCGCGAACTCTGTTATGGGCTATGCGAGCAACAACATAGGAGATGTCACGGATGAATTAGGCATGGCGGCTTTGTTAGCGGTGGTGGCTTCCACCGTCGCAGTTTTGCCAGTAAGCATTCTCTATTTTAAAAGTACGACACGACGAGGACGAGTTCTGGTTTTGTTGCTGTTCGCGATTTTGGGATTAGCAGCGTCAGGAGGTTTCTTGATTGGGAGCGGGTTGTGGTTTGGAATGGAAGTTTGGGACACCATGGAACGCTCTACGGAAACGATGCTGCATCTGGCAACATCGACCGTCTTGTTTTCGCTGGGGCTGATTGTCTTGCATTCAAGTGGCTATCGCTGGCGCACCATCGCAAGAATGAGCGTACCAAACGAAGTCATCGATCCGCTCGACCATTCGGACGCTGCACCGAAGTCAAACGGTTATCGATTGCCAAACCGCATAGCCGCTGCGTGCATTGTCGCTGCATCGATCGCACTAACCATCTCGGTTTCGTATTTGAAACAAGAGCGATTAAGACAAGACGAGGCGATTACGAAACTCAACTCCAATTTCGTAGTCGAAGGTGGATTCGTCGTGCGGGAAGGCTACGAGGTGTTTGCCCTTCAAGCCCCACAAAATGCGGACTGCTCAACTCTAGATCTGAGACAGTACCGCGGGCTTACATCGCTTTCGTTAGCCAGGTCAAAAATCAGCGAATCCACGCTGAAATCGATAAGCAAAAAGATTGCATTGCGATACGTTGACTTAAGCCACACGTCGATTGACGATTCCAATGTTAAGCATCTTTTCAGTCGGCGCGTCCTTACTAAATTATCTTTGGCAGGAACGCAACTCACCGTCAAGGGCATCAACGAAGCCATCTCTGGCTGCCCCACGTTTGCGCTCGATATTGGAGAGCTCGATTTGGATGACGGGGCGATGAGCCAAATCAAACTAAAAAATCAAAGAGGCTTGATTCTACGTGGCAATCCAATCACGGACAAATCGCTTGAACCTCTCACTGCTCTACAATACCTCGATTTGAGCAATACGAAATGCACTGGTTCAGCGATTGAGAATTTGACTCAAGTCTTAACGCTAAAATTAGACGGGACTTTAGTTGATGATGCAGTGATCGCAAAATTTTTATCCGCCAATTCGGTTCTGAAAAATTTGTCGATTCGAAATACGCGTGTAACGGACGCAACATTAAAGGCTCTTGCGCAGCACGTAAGCTTGACAGGCTTGGAGATTGGGGATGGAGAGATCACCGCCGAAGGTCTTATCGCTGCGGCGTTCGCACGTGCGGATCGACTTGCTTTAAACTCACGCAAATTCAATGGCACTGTGTTCGCGAATTGGAGGCCAAGTATACGCTGTTTAGACATGAGTGATTCAGAACTTAGCGACGCTGACCTCCATCATTTGGGAAACATCATTGGCTTGCAGGAATTGTCCTTGGCCCATTGTGACGTCAGTGACGAGTCGTTAGCGAAACTGGAGACGCTGAACCTTTTGAAGCTGGATCTAACCGGGACCAAGGTTACAGCGACGGCCGTCGAAAAACGCTTCCAGGGCTCGCCGGTCGTTCATCTATCCCCTGCACAATGCAGCCAAGAAGAGATCGCCCAATCGAATACGAGGGGAGGTTTGCAAATTGGAGTTCGCTTCGACTTAGAGCGATACTGAACAAGCACTGACTAATCGGACCGCTGGGCACACCGTTCCCGGCTCAAACACTTTTGGTTCCTATTTGAGCTTGGGATTTTGGCCGATTTTGCATGGCCGAATTCGCTCAGCTTGCGCGCGCTCAAAGCCCAGAGGGCGACATATTTCTGCCGGTTGGCGTAAGCCACCGGTATTGGGCAATCATTGGTATTGAAGCCCGGAGGGCGACACAATTGCAATCCTTCGATGTGTCGCCCTCCGGGCTTTTCACATGGCGGCCACCAATCCGGTGGCTTACGCCACCGGCAAGGATGTGCCGCCCTCCGGGCTTTGGCCTCGAAAGATTGGCAGTAGCCTATTTCTCCCCTTAATTTTCGAACATCCGGGCCGCCGAAACAAATGCTGTCAATGGCGGTTGGCAATCCGCGTCGCTTGGCACAAAATGCAGTTCGTGGTTTCTTGTTCGGGATATTGCGATGGATGATACTCATGGATTTCCTCACTTACGCTTCGGGTGTGATAAAAACCGACAGCCACCGGACTCTGGTTTTCCTTGTTCAGTTCAAAGAACGGATCTCGAATGGCTAAGCGGAACGCTAAGAATCAACCGATGCTCATTGGATTTGATTCCCTCTTTCCCGAGGAAACGGCAGCGGTCGAGACTATTCCGCCCGCTAAATCGTCCACAAAGCCAACAGCAAAAGTCGATGCGGGTTCCCAAACTGCTCCCGAGAGCGATCTTTCTGTAATAGATGTCCGAACCAAACCGCCATTCCCTACCGAAGGCGATTTGGTCATCTTGGTCGATTCCCATTCCTTGATTTACCAAGTCTTTCACGCATTGCCCGCCATGACCAGTCCGCAAGGGGTCGAGGTCGGCGCTGCTCATGGCTTCCTCAGAGACATCGCCAACCTTTTGGAACAATGGAAACCGGATTTTCTCGTCTGCACCTTCGATGTCTCCGACAAAACGTTTCGAAACGATTTGTACGACCAATACAAGGCGAACCGAGAATCGATGCCAGACGCTTTGCGAGACCAAATCCCACTCATTCATCGCTGCTTGGAGACATTAGCCATTCCCAAAATCTCGGCACCGGGCTTCGAAGCAGACGACATCATGGCTACTTTGGCTCATCAAGCCGAACAGCAGGGAGCTCGCGTGCTTTTGGTGACGAGCGACAAAGATTGCCGTCAATTGATTACGGATCGGGTTCAAATGCTCAACGTTCGCAAAAACGAGTTGTTTGGGGAGCCCGAACTGAAGACCGTGTGGGGTATTCGCCCTGACCAAGTTGTCGACTTCCAATCGCTCGTTGGAGACTCGGCCGACAATGTCCCAGGCGTTCCGCAAATTGGTCCCAAAGCCGCGCAGCAATTGCTCGAGCAGTTCAATACGCTGGACGAAGTTTACGACAATCTCGATTCGGTGGCTGGCGAGAAGCGGAAAGAAAACTTGCGCACGCATCGCGACTTGGCCATGATGAGCCGTGACTTGGTGCGTCTGAGCAAGGAATGTCCGATCGATTTACCTTGGTCGCAAATGAGGCCAGGGACATTCGATCGCAATCAAGCCATGGAGCTCTTTCGGGAGCTCGGTTTTCGCAAGCTCTCCGATGCTTTCGTGGCCCTTCTCGGCACAATTGAGCCACCCGTCGTTGTTAAGCTTGCAACCGAAGGCTATCAACTGGTCGATCAACCCGAGAAATTGGACGAACTAGTTCGAACGCTTGTTGGAATCGATACGATCGCGGTCGATACGGAGACGACTTCGACGCGTGCCCGGGATGCCGATCTTGTTGGCATTAGTATGTCCTGGGCCGATGGCCAAGCGGCCTACATTCCCGTTCGTGGGCCGGCCGATGCAACTGTTTTGGACATTGAGCTTGTTCAAAGTCTGCTCACACCTTTGTTCGCGGATGCGAGCAAAACCTTCGTGGGGCAAAACATCAAATACGATTCCATTGTGCTGAAATCGCATCAGATGCCAATCGCCTCCATCGGCTTTGACACGATGGTCGCGGACTATTTGCTGGACGCAGGTGGACGCAATCACGATCTTGACGATATTGCCAAGCGTTGGCTGGGTCAGACTAAGATTACGACCGAGTCGCTCATCGGTTCGGGCAAGACTCAGATCACGATGGACCAAGTTCCGATCGCTGACATTTCTACTTATGCGTGTGAGGATGTCGACGTTCCGCTTCGGTTGTTAACGCCGATGACCGAGCGACTACGAAACGAAAAGCTCCTCGACGTAATGCAACGATTGGAGATTCCACTATTGGGTGTGCTGGCCGATCTCGAATATGAGGGGATACGGATCGATTGCGATCGACTCGAAAAACTGGGGAGCGAGTTCCAAGCAAAAGCAGATCATCTTCGATCTCAAATCATGGAGTTGGCCGAAGAGGAATTTAACCCGGACAGCCCAAAACAACTTGCCCATATCCTGTTCGATAAGTTCATGCTGCGCGTGGTCAAAAAGACAAAGACTGGGCCAAGCACAGATGCCGAGGTTTTGGAAGAGTTGGCTTCGGAGCATCCGCTGCCAGCCAAAATCGTGGAATATCGTCAGTTGACGAAACTGATCAATACGTATGTGGAATCCTTGCCCCGATTGATCAGTCCACGGACCAATCGCCTGCACACTTCGTTTCGGCAAGACATCGCAGCAACGGGGCGTCTGAGCAGCGTCGAGCCGAATCTTCAGAACATCCCGGTTCGAACACCCGAAGGTCGATCGATTCGTTCGGCTTTTTTGCCACGCGAAACAGGTTGGTCGCTCATGACGGCAGACTATTCGCAAATCGAGTTGCGAGTTTTGGCGCACTTTTGCGGGGACGCATCATTGAGTCAAGCGTTTCGAGACAATCTCGACATTCACACCAGCGTGGCGGCTGAAGTTAACGGTGTGGACGTCAGTGAAGTCAACAGCGATATGCGACGCAGCGCCAAGGCGGTCAGCTTCGGTATCATTTACGGTCAGAGCCCATTCGGACTCGCAAAAGCCCTTGGCATTTCGCGAACCGAAGCGACCACCTTTATCGACGCTTATTTTGCGAAGTATCCAGGCGTGAAGGATTTCATCGGAGCGACATTGATGGATTGCCGAAAAAGCGGATATGTCGCAACCATGTCCGGCCGCAAGCGTTTTTTGAGAGGCATACGGGATTACTCAGCCTTGCCAGACCAAAAGAAAAAACAGCTTCTCGAACCTGAACGCATGGCAATCAATACGGTCATTCAAGGTTCCGCAGCAGACATGATCAAGCTGGCGATGATCTCTCTGCAAAAGGAATTGAAATCGCTCGATTGGCCAGCCCGAATGTTGCTGCAGATTCATGACGAATTGATCTTTGAAGTCCGAGATGACTTTGTTGGGCAGCTCGCAACGGTGGTTCGCGAAATCATGACGACCGTCATGCCATTGGATGTTCCTCTGCAAGTCGACGTTAAGCATGGTGCCAACTGGGCCGCGTGTGAGCTGCTAAGCTCATCGCCTTGTGTTTTACCGGTAGATTAGCTGGTGGGAGTTAGCCTTGTCATTACCCATAACTTCGCTCGTGCGCCTTTCGGCTAAACTGTTAACCATTCCAAAGACGATATGCTTATGACTCAAGTGCCTGCTATCAAAAAGCCCGTTGTAATTGGCGTGGTAGGAGGCATTGCGAGTGGCAAAAGCGAAGTCACTCGATTGTTAGGCGCAATGAACGCCGTCGTTATCTCCGCGGACGAAATCGCCCATCGCGTCTTGCTAATGCCTGACGTGAGAGAAACATTGGTGTCGATTTTCGGCGATGGCATTTTGCAGGAATCAGTCGCTGCACCAATCGAGACAAGGCAAATCGATCGCAAGAAACTTGGTGCGATGGTCTTTGGAGATACTCAAGACAAACAAGTCAAACGGAAAAAACTAGAGGCGATCGTCCATCCACGCATTCGTGAGTTGGGGCGTGCGGAATTGGCAAGTTTGGTCAAAAAGGCCTCGCACCCCATGATCATTTTGGACGCTCCACTTCTGATTGAGGGAGGCTGGTTGCCGTATTGCGATCGCGTGCTGTTCGTCGATTCGCCGGAATCAATGCGAAAGCAACG
>CANHVO010000424.1 GCA_947463915.1 Planctomycetaceae bacterium | reverse complement strand
GCACACTTCAAGCCTGCGTTCTGCATGCCCAGCTTGAGTGCAACGGACCCTGCTGCCAAGCGGGTCGAAGCAGAAAAATGGTGCGATGCTTTTGAAGAGAACAACAAGAAGTTCTTGAAGTCTACTATCTGCACTTGGAACGGTGCCGATCCAGTTGTCACTTACGAAGATATCGATACCAGATTGCTCGCCCCTCGTCCTCGGCTTTACGGTTTGGTTGGCGCCGAAGTCATTGAACAGGTCTGGAACGAACGCTCCAAGGCCAAAGATGCTGGGCCAAAACAGTTGGTGGGGGCCACCTAGGCCTCACGTTGAAACGTCTTTTGCATACCAATCCATTATTTAATTCACTCAAATTCCAATAGCTCCCATGATTGCACCAGGAAACGAAGCTTCGGCAAAACGCCGTCCATCCAAAGTCAACGTCCGAATTTTGCGACAAGACGGACCAGGTCTCCCAGGGTATTGGGAGCGGCATCAAGTCGACTACGAACCGGACATGAATGTGATCAGCGTCTTGCAGAAAGTCGCCGCACAAGCAAAGACGAGCGAAGGCAAAAACGTGGCGCCAGTCGCTTGGGATTGCGGTTGCCTCGAGGAAGTTTGCGGTTCCTGCACGATGGTGATCAATGGTCGTGTGCGACAGAGTTGCAGTGCGCTCGTCGACCGACTTTTGGAAGACGACGCTAACGAAATCGAGCTACGTCCAATGACGAAGTTCCCGGTCGTTCGAGATTTGGTCATCGATCGATCACGGCTCTTTCGATCGCTTCAACGGGTCAAGGCTTGGGTGCCGGTCGACGGCTACTACGATATGGGAGCTGGTCCTCGCATTTCCCGTGAGGAGCAGGAGCAGAATTATCCATTGAGCCAATGCATGAGTTGCGGATGCTGCTTGGAAGCATGCCCTCAATTCACGAAGATCGAAATTCAAAGACAGCCAGGCGAATCGGAAGCAGATTATGCAGCGAGAAAGAATGCCTCGTTCGACGAAGGGTTTGTTGGTGCCCACGCGATTTCGCAAGCTATGTTGTTTAACGCGCACCCGGTTGGCAAGAACATGGCCAGCGAAAGAATGGACGCGTTAACTTCTGCTGGCGGCGTTCAGGATTGTGGAAACGCGCAAAACTGCGTTGCGGTTTGCCCAAAAGAAATTCCTCTGACAACATCCATCGCCCGAGCAGGTCGTGCAGCCACGGTTTACTCGATCAAAAAGATTTTTGATCGATAAGTCGAGTTGCAGGCGCATTCTATGTGGTGTCTGGCGGCTTCTAGAGGTTTGTTGTTGACGTCGCCCTTCGGTCATGTGCACGCAATCGTCGCAGAGCGACGAGCGACAATGTCGCCCTTCGCTCCGCGAAGGTAGCGTGCAACAAGACCGCAATTCAAAGAAATCTATCGTGTCCACTTCCAATTTCGGATCTCGGGCATATCCTGCCCTTCCTTTTCGATGTAGCGTTTGTGCTCTGCAAGTTTCTCGATCAATCGTTGCTTGAGTGCTGCACCTTTTTCTCCCGTCTGAGGGACTCGGTCGATGGTGTCCATGACTAAGTGGAATCGATCGAGATCGTTTAGGACAGTCATGTCAAAGGTCGTCGTGATCGTCCCTTCCTCTTTGTAGCCTCGGACGTGCATGTTGCCGTGGTTGGTCCGACGATAAGTTAGTTGATGAACCAAGGACGGGTATCCATGGAACGCAAAGATAATCGGTTTGTCGCGAGTGAATAGTGCGTCAAAAGCTTCGGTGCTCAATCCATGGGGATGTTCGGAAGCTGATTGCAATTTCATCAGGTCCACCACATTCACGACTCTAACTTTGAGTTCGGGCAAGTGCTCACGCAGGATGGATACAGCCGCAAGCGTTTCCAAAGTTGGCACATCACCGCAACATGCCATAACGACATCCGGCTCGCCATCTCCATCGCTGCTGGCCCAGTGCCATTTGCCGATGCCAGCAGCGCAGTGCTTTTCGGCAGCGTCCATGGAGAGCCATTGTGGTGATTTGTACTTGCCTGCAATGACCACGTTTACGTAATGCCTGCTTCGCAAACAATGGTCCCAAACATTGAGCAAACAATTTGCATCTGGCGGCAAGTAGACGCGAACGATCGATGCTTTTTTGTTGACCACATGGTCGATGAAGCCCGGGTCTTGGTGAGTGAAGCCGTTGTGAGCTTGCTGCCACACATGCGAGGCGAGTAAATAGTTCAGGGACGCGATTTTTTTCCGCCAAGGAATGTTGGCTGTTATTTTTAGCCATTTGGCATGCTGGTTAAACATCGAATCGACGATATGGATGAACGCTTCGTAGCTATTGAAAAGCCCGTGCCTGCCTGTCAGCAGATAGCCTTCAAGCCAACCTTCGCACTGGTGCTCGCTGAGCATTTCCATGACCTGACCATCGGTTGCCAGGAACTCATCGTTGTCTCGCGTTTCGGCGATCCACTGTCGATTTGTTACCTCGAACACTGCGTTGAGTCGATTGGAAAGAGTCTCGTCGGGACCGAAGATACGGAAGTTGTGGTGTTCGCGATTTAATTTGGCGACATCCCGCAAGAACTCGCCAAGGACATGGGTGTCAGCCGCTTCCGCGCCGCCTGGGTTCGAAACCGCGACCGCGTAATTCCGAAAGTCGGGCATCACCAAGTCCTTGAGCAGGGCTCCACCGTTGGCATGGGGGTTCGCTCCCATGCGTCGATTGCCTCGAGGAGCTAGCTCGGCCAATTCATCGATGAGTTTCCCTCGCTCATCGAACAGTTCTTCAGGACGATAGCTTCGGAGCCAACTTTCGAGCTGTTCGAGGTGTTCGGGATGGGCTGCGTCGATCGACAATGGCACTTGATGCGCGCGGAATGTTCCCTCGTTTGGCACGCCGTCGACCGTTTTCGGACCTGTCCAGCCTTTCGGCGAGTTGAGTATGATGACCGGCCACTGTGGGCGTGTTGCATCTTTGTTCTCGCGTGCTTTGGACTGAATTTGCCGAATCTCCTCGATGGCCTTGGTCATCGTTCGGGCCATCCGCTTGTGCATGGTCTTTGGGTCATCTCCCTCGACGAAATAGGGTTTCCATCCGCAGCCAAGGAAGAAGTGCTTCAATTCCTTGTGTGTGATGCGCGCGAAGACGGCTGGGTTTGCAATCTTGTATCCATTCAGATGCAGAATGGGCAGGACTGCGCCATCGCTGATCGGATTGAGAAATTTGTTTGAATGCCAGGCCGTGGCGAGCGGCCCAGTTTCCGCTTCGCCATCGCCAACTACGCAAGCTGCGATCAAGTCGGGATTGTCGAAAACAGCTCCGAAAGCATGACTTAACGAATAGCCAAGTTCGCCACCTTCGTGGATGGAACCCGGACATTCAGGAGAAACGTGGCTAGGGATACCGCCGGGAAAGGAGAACTGCTTGAATAGCTTTTTGAGGCCCGCTTCGTCCTGTGTTATGTCTGGATAGACTTCACTGTAAGTACCCTCGAGGTAGGTGTTGCCTACGATGGCAGGACCACCATGGCCCGGCCCTGAGATGTAGATCATGTTTAAGTCGAACTCTTGAATCACGCGATTCAAATGCACGTAAATGAAATTCTGCCCAGGGGTCGTTCCCCAATGGCCGAGCAACACTGGTTTGACATGGGATGGTAGGAGTGGCTGCTTGAGGAGCGGGTTATCAAACAGATAGATTTGGCAAACGGATAAGTAATTGGCTGCTCGCCAATAAGCATCCATGCGGCGGAGCGTGCCTTTTGTGAGCTTCCCTGTGCTGATTTGGCTCATCTTGCTCATTTTTGGTCCGATTGGGTTTGGGGATTTGGTGTATTTGTGCCAGATCGTAGGTCAAACAAATGCTCGCGTTGCAACCTAATTGACTTAGCTTTACAGGCACTTGTCGCAAATCCTATTCCAAAGACGCGTAACATAATCCCAATCGGTACTCAACGTTTGTCAGCAAATGAACCCGATTCACAGGTGGCTAAACGAGGTTTTATCGCTTTGTAAAGGAAGTGTGTTTTGCGTGTAACGGCGCCACGGTTTGGTGGCGCCGTTACACGCAACGCTGTTTCGCATTTTGTAGCGAAACTCGTTAAGAGTTTCGGTGGTTTACGCAATGCAGCCGAAAGTCTTGACGACTTTCGCTACAGAAAAGCCCTATTTACATTGAGCAGAATGCGAAAAAGCGTTGCGTTACACGGCTCATGTGTGCATCCTGCCGAGAGACCGTGGGGCGAGCCCCACGGCTACGAAGTGACGCCGCTATCGCGGCTGCGAAGTGTCTTCGCTATCGCGGCTAAGAAACCAAGCGATCGTCGCCGACCAGGAACCTGCAAGGTCCGATAGCCGAGTTTCTCGACGAATGTCGAGAGCCTTGAAAACCGGCGCTAACTTCAACGGCTAATTGACCGGTAAATCACATGACGATGTGTACTCGTCAGGCGGGTGAAGTCTTACTTCAGCAATTCCATGACTGACTTTGCAATCACAATCTCTTCGTCGGTTCGTATGATACGGACAGTCACTCGGCTTTCGTCCGTAGAAATAGTACTCGAGCTGCTTGCATTGCGATTGTCGTCGATTTCGATTCCGAAACAGCTTAATCCGGCGCAAATGCGTGAACGGATGATCGGAGTGTTTTCGCCGATGCCACCAGCAAAGACCAGCGTGTTCAGGCCGCCAAGTGCGGCGACAAAGGAGCCGAGCCATTTTTTGACTTGATAACAAAACAGCTCGACCGCTTCCGCGGCGCGGACATCGACTGACTCTAGTGCAAGCAAGTCCCTCATATCGGAACTGGTCTCAGAAATACCAAGCAAGCCCGATTGATGGTTGACCATTTGATCAAACTGCTCAGCCGTCAAATTTTCAGTGCGAGAAAGAAAGCCGAACAATCCTGGATCCAGGTCCCCTGCACGTGTGCTCATTGGCAAGCCGGCAGTGGGCGTAAACCCCATACTGGTGTCAATGCTTTTGCCGTCTCGAACAGCGGCCAAGCTGGCTCCGTTACCAAGATGTGCGAGGATTACCCGTCCATTGGTTGCCGCTCCATCACCAAGTCTCACCAGTTCTTGCATTAGAAAGGTGTAGGAAAGACCATGAAACCCATACCGCTGAACTCCATGTTGATCAAATCGCCTGGGAATCGCCAGCAGTTTCGCGACTCGAGGCATCGTCCGATGAAACCCTGTATCAAAGCAAGCAAACTGGGGAAGCGATGGAACTCTCGAACGAAAGGCTTCAATGAGTTCAATTTCCCCAGGCAGATGCTGTGGATCACAATCGATGATTGCACGCAAATCCTGAATGAGTTGTTCGGATACCTGTTCCGGAGCGGTATGATGCATTCCATGAACCACGCGGTGGCCGACTGCATCAAGGGCATTCAATCCAATACGTTTCTCAAGCCAATCGAGCAAGAACGCGATTGCAGACGCGGAAGTAGCGGAATCGATTGGCTGACTACCACGTTCTCCGGTGCCAAAATCATGGAATTCCAGAGTTGTATTTTCAAGTCCCATGCGATCGATTTTTCCGCCTAGCGATCGATCGAGCGTCTCATTGGATCGAAATAGCGCAAACTTGATGCTCGACGACCCACCATTGATGGTCAGGATACGAGAGCTTGGCTGTAAACTTGCTTGCGAACTCGAAGGAGCTGGATTCTTCACACCGTTGCTTCTTCTTTTTTGAACTCTGTTGCCAAAATAGATCCTTTTGCTCTGCTAATCATGTCGCTATGCGTTTAATTGGTCCAGTAGCCATTGGGCGTTACCTAAATGGCATGATGGTACTCACTTTCGATTGTGTTTAGGCGGCGAGCCCACCGGTTTCGCGGGATTTACTGGGCTTTCACCAGACGGCTTGCGCCGTTCCGCTAACAAAGTGAGTGACATTTGGGTAACGCAGTTGGGCTGAGACCTTTTCTATGTAGTGGACAGAAGCGTCATGAAATACGCAAGACGAATCTCACGGATGCAAGACG
>CANHVO010000423.1 GCA_947463915.1 Planctomycetaceae bacterium | reverse complement strand
GGAACTATGAACGAAAAAACGAACACACTCGAAGTGCGATTGCACCGTGCCAAGAAGCTCCTCAAACAAACGATTGAAAGAGGGATCGCGCCGTCATGAAACAGCCCATTTCCGACGATGAACTTATTCGTGAAATTGAGCGTTGGGGCACACGTGAAACTCCAGGCTCCTCCTTTACTGCACAAGACATACGCGGCCGTGCTGATCAGCAAAGTCGCGATGCAACCCGACGATCGTTGCTAATTTGTTCGGTCTTCGGAACCGCATTGATTACCTTTGCTTCGCTCGCAAACTTTTCATTCAACGTCCCAACCAATCGTGAAGTCACAAAGGAATCCACACCGCTTGAGCTTGATCCAAAACAAATTCTCCAATCCATTGCCGATCGCATGCAAAGCATCGAGTCTCGTATCGAAAGCTTGAACACACTGGCCGCGATGGACACTCAAATGGACATCGAGATCCGAGATATCAATACGCGAATACTGAACCACAAACGAACGGCGATTCGTAACCAAATCGCACTTAATCCAACCCCCTAATTCTTAAAGAGGTACCTATGAAGCGATCTATGTTTTTTGACACCATCTGTTTAGCGCACTCGATGCATGTTCGAGCCGTTATTGCCATTTTCTTTGCGACGGCAATTCCTACGTCGTCTCTTCGCGGACAGGAGGATCGAGCTTTTGCTCACCTTCCAGGAATGGTGATGCTCGATAATTCGGTTCCAGATTTCGTCGCCATGACGAAGTTGGATGGCATTGTTAATAATAAGGAAAAGCAGTTCGGATACCTCGCGCTGGCAAAGAAACACTCTTTGAAGATCCGAATGCAGCAAGCTGAGATATCGCAGGTCGCCACTGCCAAAAGAGTTTCCGAAGCGGAACAGGAGCTCAGGCGTCTTCAATTGGCGCTCACGGAAAACGATCTTAAGGCACAGTTGAAGCCATCTGTCTACGCGGCATCAATGGCGTCTGCCGAACAGCTTCTCATTTCGGCTCAATTGGAGTTGCAGAAAGTTAGTTGGGATTTAGCATCGGAACAAGAATTATTGGAAAGTGTTGAAAAAGCAGAAGTGAATTCGAAGACGACAGGGAACGAAATAGAGCGGGAAAAATTGATGCTTGAATCGCAAAACATTCAAGCAGAATTTCAAATTGCTGCAAAAGAATTAGAAATGGTGCAAGAATTAGAAGAGAGGGGGGCTGTGGCCCATAGCGAAGCGGCAAAGGCAAAGCAGTCATTCACCAAAGCAAAGAACGCATTGAGGATGAGCGAGCTTCGGATGAGGGAGCAGGAAATGAAACAAGACGCGTTAGCAAAAACTAAGAGTGCCGAAATCGCATCGCAAGTCAGCAAACTAACTGCCAGAAAAACTCATATTGATAAGTATATCCAAGATCTTTTTGCTTCCATGAACGATTTGAGCCAACGCCAGGCAATCTTGGCAAAGATAGGTCGCGCCGAGAAGGAGCTCGCTGCAAACGAAAAGACACATAGGGAATGGATGACAAAAAATGAGGAAATCGAAGGACTGCTCTCAATACTTGATAACGCCGATTTGACGGAGAAGAAAGGGAAAGAGTAGCATCGATGGAAGTGGGTCCGAAGTCTTGTATCCCGATCTGTCGCTCATTCTACATTGGTCTTCTGGCTCCAAAAGCGAACAAGGGCCTTGCCCCAAGTTCGCCCAGCGCACACAACGGATAACTTATCCAAGTGGATCATCAAGAATCACTTTCAGTCGCTCGCTGAGTGGTGCGGGAAACCGATCCAACCAGCTTTGGTCGATCAATCCTACGTCAATCATGTCCGCAAGGTGCACTTGATCTTTGCGACGATATGAGTTGAGCTTCATTCGAACCAAAGTCTCAAATAGAACCGTACGGAATTCGTTCGCCCGAGTTTGAGGTTCGAGATCAGGATTTGGATAGAAATCGCCCGGCCTAACCATTTCTTTGGCGATTACAACATGAACCGCCTCACGGGCGGATTCGTCTGGCTTCTCTGTAAAGACATCGACACCAGAGGTTTCTCGATGGTAGAACCCGTTTTGCGTCATCGCTTGGATCATGTCAGGAAGATTTTCGCGACGTAGCAGAACATCGACATCTTTGGTTGTGCGAACCGCTCCTTCATCTACCTGTGCCACCCAAGCGCGGACCGCATGTCCGCCAACTATCGCATATGGAATCTTTGCTTCTTCCAAGATACGAACTGTCTTTCTAAGGCGTTCATTGACTCGTTCCACCGCCCGATCCATCCTGTCCCAAAGTGTTTCGCCCGTAATCGTGAACTCGACCATCGACCTGATTCCGCTTCTCTCCAAACTGCCAAATGACGTTTACTTACAATACTTACAATCCTCATTGTAGCACGGTTTTTAACGAACATTTCGAATAGTCTCCAGCGCAACTTAGTCCCTTTCGAGCTTCTCCATGGCGATTCGCAGCGAATTCGGTAGGCCTGGACTTGTTGTCGAAGTCGACTTCTTCTTGCTTGCTGTTTTCTTGATCGTTTGTTTCTCGGGCTCTACGGGCATTGACTTAGGTGCTTCGGCAACGGCTGCTTTCTTGGTTGCCTGTTTTCCCTTGACTGCCTTTGCCACCGGTGCAACTTCCGCCTTCACTTTGCCTTGGACACTCTTTTGGACCGTTGGTTTCTCGGACGTTTTCTTTTTGGCGGGTTTCTTTTTGACTACCGATTCCGTTGATGGATCGGCCGAAACCAAATCGATTCCGAACAGGGAACTAAGGTCGTCGTCAGCGATGACCGCGTTAGGGTTCTTTAACTTGTTGGAACTGGTCAAGGAATCTCTCAACTGAGAACCTGAAACTGCCTCGGAAACCAGTTCGCTCTTGTCGACCCCGCGCAGCGTGAACAGCAGCTCCGGATTCGTGTCTAGTCGATTGCCGACTCCGTACATGACTGCCGCCAGATGCTTGCAAAGCCCCGCTGAGTCTGGGCAACTACACCGAAGCTTAATCTCTTTGGGCTGTGGAAACATCCCTGTCTTCGGTGCCGTCAAGCAAATCATTGCCGAATCACTTAGCTTGCCTCGCAGCAAGTCCATGATCGAATGGATGGACTGCGCGCATTCCGATTTGATTTCATTCCAGAGCTTCGCTTGTATCGTCGAGATCTCGATTTTAATGCGGTACAAGCTCGAACCACTCACCATGGCAGTGATAGTCCCCTTTTCGATTTGCAGATCGAGAATCGAACCGTTCCTCGCATAGGTCTTTCCTCGCGGCAGCCGGTTGGAATAGTCGCTGTAATTCTCAAGATTATCGCACCAAGCTTCCCCCCAAAAAGTCACGGCCATCTTTCGAGTCGAAATTTTGACGGGGCTGCGCGACTTGCCTTTGGAGTTCTTGTCTAGCTTGGCTAGTTCTTTTGCAGCGTCGGCTCTACGCTTTGCAACTGAAACATAGGGCTCCCAGTCTCGGCTCCATCCCATGATTCTTCCTACCTGTTAATCTCTAGCCTGTTAAACCCTACCCCGAAGCCTTGTTAATATCCAATGCCACGAACTGCATCAGCTGTTCGTTACTCAATTCGGTCAAGTTGACCTCGCCTTCTTCGCTGAATAGCTCTTGGCTAATCGCTTTCTTGTCACGGATCATCTTATCAATCTTTTCTTCGAGCGTTCCGCGACACACAAATTTATGCACCAAAACGTTGCGTTTTTGACCAATTCGAAACGCACGATCGGTCGCTTGATCCTCCACCGCAGGATTCCACCAACGATCAAAGTGAACCACATGACTCGCTTGAGTTAAATTCAGTCCTGTGCCACCCGCTTTGACTGAAATCACGAAGAACGGAGGCCCATCCACTCTTTGAAACTCGGCGACCATCTTGCCACGAGAACCAGCAGGCGTCTTTCCCGTCAAAACCAAACCTGGACGTCCGAAGGACTTTTCCATCAATGCATGCAGCGGCTGGCACATGGACTGGAACTGCGTGAACACCAACACCTTCTCTTGCTTCTCAACGATCGTTTCGCAGATCGCTTGCAGCTCAGAGTATTTGCCAGAATCCTGCTCCAAGAAATCGGCTTGCTTGAGATACAGCGATGGATGGTTGCACAATTGCTTGAGCTGCATCATCAAACCAAGAATCAACCCGCGTCGCTGGATCCCGCTGGCCGTGTCCAGCGTGTTCTCTAACTCCAGAACGATCTTTTGATACAAGGCGGTTTGTTTGGCCGAAATGCCGCAATCGACCCGCATCTCGGTCTTGTCCGGCAAATCGGGAGCGATCGCTGGATCGGTCTTGAGTCGCCGGAGAATGTATGGACGAACCAATTTGCGAAGGGAACCAATCGCAGTTGTGTCCTCGCGATTCATAAACTTTTTGAATTGAGATGCCGAGCCAAGCAAGCCTGGTGAGCAAAAATCGAACAAACTCCAAAGGTCTCCCAAGTGGTTTTCAACCGGAGTTCCCGTCAACACTATGCGACCACTGGCTTTGATCCTCTTGATCGCCTTGGTCTGCGATGAGCCCGAGTTCTTGATCGCCTGCGCTTCATCCAAAACTAGTAGTCGCCAAGGAACGTCTGCGAGCCAAGCTTCACGTCGAGCCAAGCCGTAGGTCGTTGCCACCAAATCGAACTTGCTGAGTTCTTCTGCTGGATTTAATGCGATCCGTTTTAGCGTCGCAGCCTCATGATGTGAACGATGGGCAACGAAGACCTTTAAATCGGGAGCGAAACGTTCGACTTCACGTAGCCAATTGTCAAGCAGCGACGTTGGGGCAATCAATAGACTTGGCGATGATTGCAAAGGTGTCGGTTGGCCGCCGGTTTTCTTGCCTCGCGTCTTCGTTGAATCACCATCGTTCCATTTACACTGCAACAAGAGCGAGATCACTTGAATGGTTTTGCCCAAGCCCATGTCGTCGGCGAGGCAGGCCCCGAGCCCTAACTGTGTCGTGAACCAAAGCCAGCGCACCCCGTCCGCTTGATAGTGGCGAAGGGTAGCGTTCAAGCCCCGTTGCGGGTCGATCTGAACGGCACCACTTGGATCGCGCAGAGTATGCAAAACCTCCTTGAGCCATTCGCCAGCTTCTACGTGGGACCACTGTCGGACTTGGTCCTCGACAGCCGCATCGCCGATAGACACTCCAGAGAGTAGCCGCAATCCTTCTAGAAATCCGATGCCTGAGACATGCTCTTTGCGCAGCATTTCCCATTGTTGCAAGGCAGAGTTGAGCCGTTTTTCATCGACCTGTACCCATTGTCCGCGCAGTAACGTCATGCCTTCGCGGGCTGCCATCACCTGCTTAAGTTCTTCCTTCGTAAGCGGTTCGCCTTGAAATGCGATTTGGACGTTGAAGTCCATTGCTTCGGCCATTCCGATTCCAGATTTCTTTTTGTCTCCGATTCGAACTTGAATGCTCGGCCTGGGCGGGCGAGAAGCGTTCCACCAATTTGGTACTCGAACAATGATTCCCGATTGTTCCATCAACGGCACGGACGACAAAAACTGAAACGCTTGCTGAATCGACCAAGCTTGTGGCGAGAACAAATCGCGAGACTCGAGCAGATTTCGGATCTGATCGCTCTTTTCCGAGGCACGCTGAACTGGCTCGAGCAAGACGTTGAGACGATCCGCATCGCCTTCCGCAATCGATTGCTTGAGCGCATCGGCCAAGGGCACGTGGCGGATGGTTCCTGTATTCGATCGACCATCGGTATATGTTGCCAAGAACGCGAATGGAAACTCTGGATTCTTCTTGTTCTCTGCCAAATGAAAGGTAACTCGCCCAACGACGTTCCAGGCGGCATTCAGATTGTGCAGGTAGTCCGAAATAAGTTTCTTGCTGGCCTTAACCGCTTGCTGTGTATGCAGGTCCAGTTCCTGCCAGAGATTCGTTAGCGACGATGTGCTCAGATACTCGATACCGCGCATGGCAGGTGCCGCATCGATTCGCTCTTGCAATTCTTCCGTCGAGGGTGGCTGTGG
>CANHVO010000422.1 GCA_947463915.1 Planctomycetaceae bacterium | reverse complement strand
TGCTGTCGACTAGCGGCTTTGCTCGATATTCCACTTGGCCAAGCTGCCCAGAACGTGGTTCCGGTGGCGGTAACGTCTGCGGAATCCGTCCAGCGATTGCGAGAGTGGGCTGTCGGTCGATGCTTAGACACTGAAGTCGGCGGTATCTACAGTACCAAGGCGACAGGTAAAGCAGCGAATGGTGCCCCCATCCGTCGCCGAATCGGTCGCGGCCCGTCAGCCAACTAGGAGGTGCACTGTGCTATCTCCGCAAGATCTCAACTTACTGCGAGAAGCGGTGGCATATTGGGCGCGGCAGGAAGTGGGCTTGGAGCTCACCATCCATGCCGGCCCTGCGATCTGTGAGCGTCAAGTCGAGGTTACGGAACAAGACATCGTGGCTTTGTTCGAAAAGCTGGCACCTGACCACGTCCGCTACATCGTGGTCGATTGCGACACAAACCATGCGATCAACACACGATTGTTTCGCAAGGTGCCTAAGCTCCAACCTGCTTCTGGACGCTGGCAAGTTCGAACGGTTGTCGGCTAAGTAAGCCTTTCGTTTTTCGTCTCAACACCTCTCGTATCACCCATTTTCTAAGGGCTGATCATGTTCATTGCATTTCTACTGTGCAGTTCGCTCGTTGCGGCTGCATCTCTGGCCTTGGCTTTTCACCGTCAACGCCGATTCGAACAATTACTCACTTTTACACAACGACTCCTAAGGAGAGAAAACAATGTTTCAAGTCATTCGCGTCTTATTAGCCGCATGGCCGACCATCCGGGCGCTGCTCAAGCGATTGGGCGTATTGCTTCTAATACTGGCCCCCATCATCACCGGCTGCGAAGAAAGCGCAGCCGCTCGTCGCGAACGCGAGCACGTCAACGCGATGCAACGGCAAGTAACCGAAGCGTCAAGGGAGTTCATCACCGCCGACGCAGAAGCCCGAAGAGGCTGGGTGGAGGCTCAGCAATCCTTTGAGCAGACTCGTAAATCGATCGTCCAACAACAGACTGACATCCAATCAGGACTAGACCGACTGGAAACAGAACGTAAGTCCATCGCTACCCAGCGGGTGTTGGATATCTTGCTGTCGGATTCAATCGAAGCCATCGGCATTGCCTTGGCTGTTCTTGTCCCGCTTCTGTTACTCGGATGGATCATGCATCGACAATGGCAAACGGACTCTTTGCCAGAGATCGACTCGATGATCGTCGCAACCGCCACGGAATCAGACCTTCAGCCGGAGGTATCAACGGACGAGATTTGGCAAAACCTGAAGCCTGTCTCGATCTCCAAAGGCCGGTACTTACCGGAAGTCTTGCCCGATGACGCGTGGTCGCACGACGCGTAATAGTCCATTTGTTTCTAACCATTCCGAAAAACGGCGGCCAACTGTGTCCGCCGTTTTTCGTTTACCAACCACTTTGCAATCGAGGAAACCAAACATGTCCACAATACTAGAACCACCAACCCAAGAACGTGAAATTACCCAACTAACTAAAGCCGGCGAGCAGTTACAGTCGGCTACAACGGCAATCCGTCTACATGTCCGCTGGCCTGGTGTCCGCAAGACGTTGAGCCAAGGACAACGTCGATTGGCCGCCGGTGCATTTAGTGCCGATGCTAATGTGCTTTCTGCCGGCAAGAAACTGTTCGATACGACCCATCCGGTGTTTCGAGCCGTTTCTGCGGTCAAGTCGAAAGCGGTCGCGTGCTGGCGAGGGCAAACATTGCCCTACGTCGAACCAGGCGTCCGGCTGGTCAAGCGTGAAACGGTGGCAACGCTTGAGTCGCAGCTTCGCGAAACCCAATCGGAGCTAAAGCAATCCGTCAAAGAGCTTGATCGCTGTTGGAGTGAGCTTGTTGAGCAAGCCCGACAGAGACTTGGTGACCTGTTTGATGTTACGGACTATTCTCAGAGCATTGCCGACGAGTTTGCGATCACTTGGGATTATCCCGCCACGACACCGCCCGATTATCTGCGGTCGGTTGCTCCGGAGATCTACCAATCTGAATGCGATCGAGTTCGAGAACGCTTTAATGAAGCGGTCCAGATTGCCGAAGCTGCCTTTGCCGAAGAGCTTGCAAGCCTAGTCTCGCACTTGGCCGAAAGGCTAAGCGGCGAATCGGACGGCAAGCCCAAGGTGTTTCGGGATACGGCTGTGACGAACCTGCATGACTTTCTGGAACGGTTCCGGCGTCTAAGCATTGGTACAGACGAGTCGTTGGAGCAGCTTGTTGGCCAGGCCCAAAGCCTGATCACTGGCGTTGTACCTGATGAGCTTCGTCAGCAGGAGTCGCTCAGAACTAGGATTTCCAACGGCCTAGTTCGCATCGAGGCAAGCCTGGACGGTTACATGACCGACCGGCCACGGCGGAACATTATCCGGAGGCCGACATCTTGAGCAAAGCAGGTGAAACGGCAGAGCTGATCATCGGGCTGGGCGGTAACGTACGCATGATTTACTCGGAGCTCATCGAGCCGCATGCGTTTGGCGAGCCAAGGATCGAACGCGTTTCCTTTGCTGAACCAGATCAAAACGGATTTTGGTGGGCAACGCTCACGCCAGTTAATGGTCCGCGTTTGGGTCCTTACCTAATGAGATCAAAGGCTGTCGAGGCCGAGATCGCATGGTTAAAGGAGTTCTTGCTGGAGCCAGCCGGTACTTAGGTCTTCTTCCCACGGTTCGTACTTTCATTAACTAGCCCAGGCAAAAACTAGCCCAGGCAAACACCTGGGCTTTTTCGTTTTCGCATGGTTATGTGCCAAGTGAACGCAAGGTACTTAACTTTCACTTCCAACTACGAGGTTTTCCATGACCATTTCTGAATTCGACGCAAAGGTTTCAGCAGCTACGGGTGATACGGCCAGCACAATTCGTCGTTGCGGCTTTTTGATATTAACTCGAGTTCAGTTCGAGTTAGAGCCTGATGACTTGCGTCCGCCCCAGGTTATCGATTGGGACAGCGTCGAGCCCCACCTTTTGGCACGCTTTATCGACGAGTTGACCGACTAGCCGGCTGTGTCGGATTTTACCAATTACAGGCAGGCGGTGGCATCATGTCGCAGTCCGCTTGTCTTTTCATTCTTACGTTCCTCCCATTCTCTAACAATCGATTGAAATGACATTATGCTTGTGCGAACCAAAATAGATGGCCCCGTAAACAGCGTTGAAAAGGTGTCCAGTGTTTTGCAATTCTGGCTTCGCCGACGATGCAAGACGGACCGAGACAAAGAGCACTTCTGGTCCATCGGTCTGGATACCAAGCTGGTGGTGAAATACGTCGAAGTGGTCACGATTGGCACCCTCGATGCTAGCCTCGTGCATCCCCGTGAAGTCTTTCGATTCGCAATCATGCAAGGGGCTGCATCGCTCATCATCGGCCACAACCATCCCTCGGGCGATATTCAGCCAAGTATCCAGGACAGGGCGGTCACACGGTCTCTCGCCAACGCCGGCAAGGTGCTGGGTGTTCCGCTGCATGACCACCTGATCATCGGCATGAACGGCAAGCGATTCAGTTTTGCCGAGTCATTGCCAGACGACCTGCGAGCTTCTTAGACAGGTTACGTGGTTCAGGAACAGCCAAACGCCAAGCTAAATCCAGGCCATTTTCGAGTCATATTAAATGGAAGCGACTTACGGTTCCCCGAACAAGCCGGCAGCTTGGCGTGAGCTTTAGATAGGTAGGTGCACTGTGAGTGACGAGACGGATGTTGTAGAGAGGGTAATGACGATCTTTGGATATGTTGTGGGGTTCATAGTGATTGTCGCAGGCATATCGATATACTTCGGTTTCAACTGGCTATTCGTCGCGTTTGCCTTGCTGTTTGTGTTTATAAGCGGGCAATACGTGGTAAACACCATCGCAAAGGCGATAACAGACGCGGCAAAGATATTGCGAGGCGACAAAGGGTCTGAAGACTAATTTAGCCACGGCAAGCTAGCAGGGCCTCCAGGCCCCAAAAAGGCGACCAACCGTGTTGTAAAAGGCTGCCTAATCGAGCCAACTGCAACGGTGCCTCCTTAACGACTGCTTGTGGCGCAAGCCACAGGGTAGTCGTTTTTTAGCTATTGGACGATCGTTTGAGGCGAACCAAGAGGCGGGACAAGCGTTTCCAGCACCGTCAGAGATGCCTTTTTCCAGGCAATATCGCTCACATAAATCGGTAAAAAACCGACCGGAAAACGAGGGGATGTGGGGAGCCGCAAGCCGGGCGCGAAGTCGCTCCGGTTTGGGTGACCGGAGCGAGATTTCGAGCTTCCGTTTCGATTACTCTGGCGTCAAAGGCAGTAACCTGCCTTGTCATCGCAGCCGCAAGAAGTCACGAGTGGCTGTTCTTGTTAAATAGGGGGGGCCTGTGATTAATCTGGCTTTTCTTCTTCCACTGCGATAGACTTATTTCATGTCAACAACAACCTATCTCGATCGATTTCTTGAACCAATGACAGAGGCGTTAACACCCGAGGTCGCACGCGTCATTGCTGCTCTTCGTGTAGATCCTGAAACAGAAGCCGAGGTGCAACGACTTCGCGAGAAGGCGAACGAAGGTACGCTGACGAGCGAGGAGGAGGCGGCGTACAAGGACTTTGTCGAAGCGGCTGATGTGATATCCATAATCCAATCGAAGGCTCGTCGTTTCTTGGCTCGTCATACTTCCTGACATGGATGCGACGACCAAAAAATTGGTTAGGCAAAGAGCTGGCGATTGTTGCGAGTATTGTCGTCTTCCTCAAGATGCCACTCCGTTCATCACGTTTCATATCGAACATGTGATTGCCAAACAGCATACGCCAGATGATGATAACCTGAATGATCTAAAACGCCTTGCACTTGCATGTGACCGTTGCAACCTCTTCAAAGGCCCCAACCTTTCAAGCATTGATCCTAACTCCGGCGAAATCGTCAACCTCTTCAATCCCCGAACAGACAATTAGAACGACCATTTTGCAGTACTTGGCGCAAAGATTATTGGGCGAACTCCAACGGGCCGTGCGACTGCACGGCTACTCAACATGAACGACCGTCGTCGGGTCGACCTCCGAGAACAATGGCTCGATGAAGGTGGTCAGATTTAGGGCCGCATTCTGCAAATTTTTATTATCGACCGTAGAGGTAAATGTTTTTTGAGATGGAGCTCCGAACTACCCGTTTTGGAGCCAACGAAGCGAATCGCCCCAACTCGTTCCGGTTTGACACGCCGGTGCTGGATACGGAAATTGGGTACAATGAAACGTTGTTGCACATACACAATTCTTTTTCGTTTGTGAGATGAACCTGAATGCCACTCTCCGACTTTCTTTCGTGTCCTGAAGAAGAACTTGAAACCATCATCACGAACGACGAGCCGTATTCGGAGGGGGAGTGGTTTAAAGCAAAGAACATAGGGATGATCCAACTTTGCAAACTTGGTGAGCTGCTCAATATTGGTTCGTACGATGAACTCAAGAATGGATTTGGAATTGTTGGCGAACCGCTACCTGATGGCCCATGGCCAGAGACGACACCCCCAGCGTTAATTGCAAAGCTACGCCAGATATCAGATACCGAAATTCAATCCGTAGCCCAGGGGTGGGCTCGAACCGATGAACTGACGGGGGACTCATCAGCAAATCTTGTCGATTACTTGACTAGACTTCGCGATTTCCTTAAGCAACAATCCAATCCGATATTTCTCATCAACGCGCTATAAATCGGGAAGGATTCCCGTTGCCGGGCACCTTCCCCGCACCACTCGTACCTGTGGGGCCGCAAACGGCGGTTCAACGAAGCTGAGCAAGCTCCGCCGAGAGTGTATGTAGGATCGAGTTGGCTAAGTGCCAGGGTCTTTTGTGGCTTCTGCTATTTCGAGGGCCCGTTCCCGCCCTCCAACTCGCTCCGGTTTGACACGCCGGAGCGTCGGTGTTTACTCCGCTCCCCCATAAGTAACTCGCCTGCCCATTCGACCAGCCAAATGGAGTAGATTTAGAATGTGTTCGTTACCGCAGCGAGGAGTTC
>CANHVO010000421.1 GCA_947463915.1 Planctomycetaceae bacterium | reverse complement strand
TTTCACAAACTCGAGTGCTGACAAGCCGATAGGACCGGCACCTAGGACTAAGACGTTTTCACCCGCCTTGCAACCGCTTCGATCGACGGCGTGACAACCAATGGCCAAGGTCTCGACCAAGGCCGCTTGCTCCATCGATAGGCTTCCAGCCTTATGAAGCTTGCGTGCCGGCAGGATAATGCGTTCCGTCAAGCCGCCGTCGCACATGACCCCCAACGTCTTGTGATGTTCACAACAGTTGGTAAATCCTCGGCGACAGGAATAGCATTGCTGGCAGTTCAAGTAGGGCTCGACCGAGCAGCGATCACCGGGCTTTACGTTTGTGACTCCGTCGCCAACTTCGAGCACCTCGACTCCCAACTCGTGGCCTGGGATCCTTGGGTACGAAAAGAATGGGAACTTACCCAAGTAGCCGCCAAGATCAGTGCCGCAGACACCAACGCGATGCACGCGGACTAGGACCTCCCCCGGTGCAGGTGATGGTGGCTCGGGGATGTCAATGATTCGCCAGGTCTCAGGTTTTTCGAGCTGCAGTGCTTTCATCGTCAGGACTTTCAGTTGTTCTCGGGCAGGCCTTCGCGGTGGCCGACATTTCGTACTGGTTCAAGAATCGCGATCACCTCGGACATCAACTCTGTGTCGACAGGCGATTCCAGCCACTGGACCCATTTGCGAATGTTGTTTGGATTGGCGCTACCGGCGATCGTTGTCGCCATGTCCGGGTTGGCGCATGAGAACTGCAATGCCAACTGAGCGATGTCGACGCCACGTTTTTGGCAGTGTTCCGCAGCTTGCCGAGCCGCCGCTTGAACGTCTTTTGGATCGCGAAACCAAACGGGCAAGGTCGCGTTGGTCAATAGTCTCGCAGCGAAGGGACCGGCATTCATGACACCGATGTTCTTGGCCTTGAGCTTTGGCACCAATTCGTCGGCCAGTCGTGTGTTCTGAAGCGTGTACTGGTTGTAGGATAAAATGCAATCCAATTCGGCTTGCGAACTGACCACATCGAAAATCTTCATTGGATAGCCGCTGATGCCGACGAAACGAACTTTGCCTGACTGTTGAATGCGACGAAGGGCTGGCAATGTCTCGTCGATGATTTGTTGCAGCGGAACGAACTCGATGTCATGGCATAAAATGATATCCAAGTGGTCGGTACCCAATCGGTGCAAACTGACATCGACGCTTTCGACCACGCGTTTGGCTGAAAAGTCAAAGTGCCCAACATCGTATCGCCCAAGTTTGGAACAGAGCGTGTACTGGTCTCTCGGTACCTCTCGCAGCGCGATGCCGAGCAATACTTCGGACATCCCGCGCCCGTAGAATGGGGAGGTATCGATGAAGTTCAGGCCGAGCTCCAAAGCGACGCGAACGCTTTCAAAAATTTCGTCCAATTGCACGCTGCGAAACTCAGCTCCAAGAGACGAAGCGCCGAAGCTGAGGATGGGCAATTCGAGTCCCGTTTTGCCTAGAGTTCTTTTTTCCATTGAGGTTTAATTGATAAGGGGAAGAGCTGCTTAGTCGATTTCCGAACTAAACGTTGCACAAGGGTACGCTTGGGTTTGGACTGTTCATCAATTCCGTGAGAGTTGTTGTTCGAAACACATTTTCGATGCTCTCCAAAGCATTGTCCATCTTGGCGTGCAAAGAACAAAGACGTTTGCGATGGCTTGAGAGTTCCAGCGGACAAGTGCGAATGCGCTGCATGGGATCGACGCATTGCACCACGTCGTAAATTGTCATCTCATCCGGCGACTTATTCAAAAGGTACCCACCGCTAACCCCTCGTTTGACCTCGACGAGTCCATCGCGCGTCAATGTCTGTAGAACCTTGGAGAGGTAAGCAGAGGGGACTTGAGTCGCCTTCGATATTTGCGCGGTGGTCTGTAGTGCATCTGGCTGCTTGGCCAAATGCACGATTGCTCTCAGTGCATATTCGACGGTTTGCGAAAACATGCCGCCAATCTTACTCGCCATCCCGATTGAGCGGAACTTGGAACGCGACTCCACCCACAATTTTTTTGCCCCGATAGTTTTCATGGCACAGCACACATTTATCCAAGGCCATCGGCAGGATAGTCATGGTCCTCAAGAATTCCTGGCCATCGATCTTTTCCACTTCGTCAACGACTTCCTTGCCAGAGAGCATTTCCTTGATGGCTCGCTTTTCGAACGCATCCTTGGGGGAATTGTCTGGATTGATGGGTTCGCCGAGGCCATCCACAAGTCGAACTTCATGCCATTTTCCGTCCTTCATGGCTTTCAAGACGGGTTGGAAGGTTGTGAAGGCGGCGGTCGATGAATCGTCCACGACATAAGTTTGGGTCACCGAAACGATGGCGGTCTTGTACAAAGTGTCGAGCATTTTCGTTTCTCGCCTAGCACTCCGAAGATATTTATCCCGTTCGGACTTCCCAGCTTGCGCACCGTTTCCGACCGCATTGTGCCAAAGAAAAAGGCCGCATAACGAGACGCCACCCAAAAGAAACCAGCGATACTTTGAGTTCAACATGATTCGCTCCATGGAAAGGAAAGGAAAGGATTGGACGGAAGCCGACGCGACCGTGTTTCTTGGTAATGCCAAGCTTCTAGATCTAAACTGGACTTGCGTGTCCAGTATAGCGACGGCGACGGGCGGAGCAATACCGGATAGTTTTGTCCTGTTTTCTCGTGGGGGCGATTTCTTGATACAATTTGGTCCGCATGCTCACTACCGGTTTTTCCCTGCACTCGCTTATGAAGCGACAATTGGGACAATTGTGCGACACTCCCTCCCATTCCCATGTTTAGGCAAAAATGAAATCACGATTTCTTTTCGATGGCTTGAAATCCCTCGTTCGTATTGCGTTGGTAACAGGATTGTTGGCTGCCGCGCCGCAATACCTATCGGCTGAGACGTATACGTCCCAGGAAAAAGCTGGCGTTACGTACAAGCTGCAGGGAGAGTATCTCGGAGTGGTTGAATCTTGGGGTGGGTCATGGGGAGCGCAAGTCATCGCAGTGAGTGAAAAGAAACTTGCAATCCATCTGCTCGATGGTGGCTTGCCAGGCCAAGGGGCCAAAGCCGCGGTGCCAGCGAAGAAGTACGAGGCCAGCATCGATGTTTCAAAAGAAGTTGCAGACGTTACGAAAGACGCCGTTGTCGTATCGGTTCAGCCAAAGAAGATAGAGATCCGAGACGAACAAGGAAAAGTGTTAGGAGTTTTGACCAAGATTGTTCGCGAGAGCAAGACTTTGGGTGCGCAACCACCAAAGGATGCTGTCGTGTTGTTTGATGTTGGGCGTGTCAACGACTTCAACGGGAACAAGATGGGCGAAGACGGGCTGCTTGGAGTGGGCGGAACAAGCAAGGAAGTATTCGGCGATCATCGAATGCACATTGAGTTTCGTACCCCATTCCAGCCGGACGATTCCGGGCAAGGTCGAGGCAATAGTGGTGTCTATATTCAGGGTCGATATGAGTTGCAGGTTTTGGATTCGTTTGGCTTGAGCGGTGAGAACAACGAATGCGGTGGCATCTATCAAATTGCGAAACCATCAACCAACATGTGCTATCCTCCGCTCACTTGGCAGACCTACGACATCGAATTCAAAGCAGCAACGTATGACGCTTCAGGCAAAAAGATCAGCAATGCCAAGCTTAGTGTGAAGCATAATGGCGTGACGATTCATGATGGATTGGACTTGCCGAAGGGAACACCCGGCAAAGATCCGGAGGCGGATAGTCGTGGCCCTTTGTTTCTGCAGGACCATGGCAACCCAGTGACCTTTAGGAACATATGGGTGCAACGCACAGGTAAATGAGTGCCACTCCCATAAAGGCCCAGCGCTCTGAAGCATAACGCCGTGAAGCATAACGCCGTGAAGCATTTTGTAGCGAAACTCGTCAAGAGTTTCGGTGGTTTAGGCCGTGCAGCCGAAAGTCTTGACGACTTTCGCTACAGAAAAGGGTAGAATCGGCTTCGCGCCCGCGATTCCCCGCTTAAACGTCGGGTTTCCATCGTCACGGTTCGGAAAACCGAACCTCATTCGGGAAATCGTTCAGGTCTCGATCAATCTTTTAATGTGCTTTAAATCAACGGTATTTGTCATTAAAGATAGACTGGTTGCCCTACCTTCGGCTTGCGATATCTACATCATTTCTTAATCTACCATTCACACTTTCTTAACGCGATCTTCATCGATATTCGGGGGGCCCAGAAGATACTTTGCACCTGACTTTGCTGCGTTGGGTGGCTTGGTTGGAGTTTTTTGTCAAAGGAATACTAGGGATATGAAAAGTTCATTTCGCCGGCTGACAGCTGGCCAACGCCGCGTTCGCGCTGGTTTTACATTGGTGGAATTGTTGGTCGTTATCGCGATCATCGGTATTTTGGTTGGTCTGCTTTTGCCAGCTGTTCAAGCCGCACGCGAAGCAGCACGCCGCATGCAGTGCTCGAACAATGTCAAGCAACTCGGCTTGGCAGTTCACAATTTTGAATCGGCTTACAAGAAGTTGCCGTTGTCCGGTCAGTGCGGATCAACTGGAAACACAACAACGTCTTACGTCATTCACTCGGTGCCGACTCAATTGCTCCCATACATTGAGCAACAGTCCCTTTACAACATGTTCGACCACAGTGCCGATGCTATTACGTTGTACTGCGGAGCGAGCGCAGTACCAAATGCCCAAGGCCACTTTGTAGCCACCACCGGTGCACTTCTCCATAAAAACGCTCGTGGACGAACCTACGACGATGGCGGTTTCCCATCGGGACAAATTGCAGCCAAGAATCAAGTTCCATCCTTCATTTGTCCGTCCGCTCCAATCGATGGTCCATCGCGTGATCCTGTAAACGGTTACGGTGGGTTCGACTACATGTTCCCTGATTTGACCGACGTCAATTCCACAGTGGGTTCCGCTAACTTTGGACAACGTGAACTCCCAACTGGTACAGCAGCATGGCAGCTAGAAGTTGTCGCAGGCATGCTCGATTGCAATAGCAGCAAAATGTCCAAGGTTACTGACGGCACATCCAATACCGTGATGATGATCGAAGATGCGTCACGAGCTCACCCAAGCGTCGCACGATTTGGAGCTGTCTCCTCGAGAAATTCTCCGACCGGTTCAACCATCGTCGACCCAGTCGCTTGGACAGGTGGATCCACAGGTGGACGCCGCGTGTATGCATGGGCGGACCCTGACGCAGCCACCAACGGTTACTCGGGACCTAGCAATGCAATTTCGCCAGGATCGAGGAAAGCCAAGATCAATCAGTACAACACGCCGATCGGTGGCCCAGCGACTTGCCCATGGACGCTCAACAACTGCGGACCAAACGACGAGCCTTTCTCGTTCCACACTGGCGGTGCAAACGCAGCTATGGGCGACGGTTCAGTACGTTACATCTCCGATTCGACCGACGGCGTAATCCTGAAGTTCATGATCGGTGCTACCGATGGTCAAGTTGTTAACGACCAAAACT
The DNA here is from genome assembly GCA_947463915.1 of Planctomycetaceae bacterium. Classification (GTDB taxonomy): domain Bacteria; phylum Planctomycetota; class Planctomycetia; order Pirellulales; family Pirellulaceae; genus JBKCUI01. Next base: position 523 of record CANHVO010000421.1, on the reverse strand, counting down.
AGAGGTTTGCGAATGAGAAATGCATTATTGGTACTGTCGCTCTTGGTGTGCGTGGGTTGCGGATCGTCTGGAACCCCGCAGCCGGCCCCGGTGACCGTAAATGGAAAGCTTGAAATGAGCGACGGGAAGCCAATTGGTAATTTGCTCCTCACGCTGCACCCTCTGGAAGGCCAGCATCCTGCTTACATTCCCGTAGGTGAGGATGGAACATTCAAGGTTGAGACCATCTCTGGCAAGTATTCGTACTTTGTTGGAAAGTCCCCAGCCAAGAACTCAGAAGCCACCCTCAAGAAGGTCAATGCTAAGTTTTACGAAGCTGACTTGACCAGATCGATTGTTGTTTCAGCTGGTCAAGACCTGAAAGTCGTTATCGAGTAGTCAAAGCTCGAGGACAAAAAAATCTAAGGATCGGTTTTGCAATGGCAGAACCGATCCTTTTTTTGTTGCTAGTGGGATAGGCTTCCAGCCTGTCGATTCTACGATGACAGGCTGGAAGCGCTGGAAGCCGATCCCACCGAAGCAC
>CANHVO010000420.1 GCA_947463915.1 Planctomycetaceae bacterium | reverse complement strand
GTTGTTCATGAAGCTGGTCATGCTATCGCTAACAACAAAGTGGGAGCACGATCGAATGGAGCTGGAATCGGCTTTATGTTTTTCGCTCCATCCCCCTTTGTGGACGTCACCAGTCTTTGGAGCGTTCCCAAACGACGATCGCGAGTCTTGGTCAGTGCAGCCGGAATGCTTTTTGAGATCACTTTATCTGCAGTAGCCGTGATTTGTGCCTGCACCATCGAAAATCCAAGCGTCCAGTTCTTGTGTTTTTCGATCGCAACGCTGGGGACTTTTACAACGCTGGCTTTCAATGGGAATCCACTGATGCGCTATGATGGTTACTACATCGTGATCGATCTCATCGATCGCCCCAATTTGTGGCAGGATGCATCGCAAGGGATGAAGGCCTATTTCTCGACGTGGCTCTTTAAAGACAACACGAGTCAATCGCTGTCCCCATCATTGCTGGTGTATGGAGTTTGCTGCTGGATTTCTCGAATGTTACTGCTGGTGACCATGGGGTGGGGAATGTGGATGACCTGGGATGGCGTCGGCTTGGCCGTGGTTGGGTTCTTTGCGACACTTTGGTTTGTCCTCCCTAAAGTCAAAAAACTAAGTACGAGCAAGATTGCACCGTGGGCGTCCATTCGAACGTTGTGCTCCGCGATATGCCCTCAAAAGGCCATTCGCTTGGCCGCAGTATTGATCGTACTAGGTCTAGGTTGTTTTCTGCCTTCGCCTCTTCAGATCTATTGGCCAGCTATCATTGAGTACGTCGAGCCTTCGGATCTTCGCACCATTGCGCCTGGCTTTGTTGTCGAAGTCTTGGTTCATGACGGCCAAGGAGTACAAGCGGGTGATGAAATTCTGAGACTGAGCAATCCAGACCTAGAGCTTGAGTGTCAAACTGCGAAATCACTGCTGCAAGCCAGCGACGAAAAGTGCGTCACCTTGCGAGCTCAACATAAGCATTCGGAATTGCAAGCCGAAGAGGCCTTGCGTGAATCCCTTTTGGTAAAGGCCAACAGTCTTATTGCGAAAGTGAATTCATTGCGACTACGAGCACCTCGCGATGGTGTATTGATCGCTCGTATGTCGAGGAATCTGACCGGTAGCTTCATTCCCGAGGGGCAGTCAATCGGCATGATCGTTACCCCATCGAAGATCGAGGTCAACGCGTCTATACCGCAGTATGCTTGGGAAACCGTCGCACACCATGTCGAAGCTCCGGTATCGATCACAATGCACAACGGAGACCGATGGACAGGCAAGATTTTGAAAACGTTGCCGAGATCGTCTGAGACACTGGACTCACCAACCTTGGGCGGTTTGTACGGCGGTCCGATTGCTGTGACACAAAGCAAAGACGCAAACGGAGAATCACAACTCAAGACTGTTACGCCACGACTTCACACCCGAATCGAACTAAAGGAACCCGTACGAGGTCAAAAACTAATCTCAGTCTCAAACGATCCTATGTTGCCCCCTCCTGGAGCCATGTGTTCGGTGAAACTGGAATTGGAAAACGAGGTAGTTTGGCAAACCGGCTTTCGGTGGATCAAAGCAGGTCTTCAAACTCAGTTCGGTGAAACCAAACAGGAATAAAAGAGCTTTAACCCATCGTATGAAAGAGTTTGTTTCGATTCATTAGGCTTCATTTCCCGACGTTGATGTTTTCTTGCTCCACCACGCGGCGAGGACGGAACCGGTTACATTCATGAGCGGGCCAAAGAGGGCTGGAGCGACGGCTGCGGAAGCGTTCTTGATTACCGTCGTTGCTAGATTGGCCGCCATGCCTCCATTTTGCAAACCAACTTCGATCGCGATCGTTCTCGAGTCTGCTTCATTACAGCCAGCTAGCTTGGCCCCCCAATACCCAAGCAGATAGCCGAGATTGTTGTGAAGCAGCACGGCCAGTACCAATATGAGACCAGCACTACGAATCGCGTCTGCTGAGTTCGATGCAATGACACCGCACACGAGGCAAATGGCAAGCATCGATAGCATTGCCAGTGTTTGTTCTGCCCGTTTGGTCGCCATTTGCAGTTGAGTCAGAATCACATTGCATATCAATCCTGCGACAACTGGTACAAAGACTGTCATGAAAATACTGACCATCATTTCCCAGTAATTGATCGGAATCGATTTGCCTGCCAGCAAGTACATCATCAGCGGTGTCATGACCGGCGCGGCAAGTGTTGTACACGCCGTCATGGTCACCGACAAAGCTACGTTCCCCTTCGCTAAGTAGGTGATCACATTGGAAGCGACACCACCTGGACATGATCCGATGAGGATCACACCCAACGCAATCTCGGGCGGCAACTGGAGCGCCGTCGAAACGGACCAGCCTAGCAGTGGCATGCAGGAAAATTGAAGCACAAAGCCGACCGCAACTGGCCAGGGTGTTTGCAGAATACGAGCGAAGTCACCAAACGTAAGGGTCGCTCCCATTCCAAACATCGCCACCTGAATCAAATACGGTAGCAGCTTTACTCCGTGCGATGGACCAGAGCCAGTATTCGGAGAGAGACCCAAGTCGAGGAACAACCGCGGGAACAAAATCCCCATCGCAACAACACAAATGACCCATGACGCAAACGCATAGGTGCGCATATGGGTATGGAACGCAAACGACAACGAAGCCAAAACAATTCCAACGGCGCTAAGCCAGCGTGCAAGACTAGGCGATTGAAACGATAACGCAATTGACAACAAGATTAAGCTCGATCCAACAACTAGCAGCCACAGCATGGCGAAGTCTAGCGAGCCTCTAGTTCTCTTCGGATTCGGCTGGTGCCGGTGATCCGATTTTGTTTTGGTTTCCTTGGGTAACGAATGTTCGGATTCTTGTGGTTGTGGCATCGTTTGGGCTGCATTCAGTCGAGAGGGAAAGGGAGGCTAATTCTATTCGATTTCCTTGCAAAAGAGTGGCTATCCCGAGACACCAACGATTTGGCACGGTTGTTGCATTTCTGTTGGTTAGCAAGAAAGTGGATTCTGTCAGTTTGACAGGGTTCTTGCAGTTGATAACCCGCGATTCACAAGGAAACAATAAACATGGTTCACTTCCGATTTCCCATTCGTCAGCTTCCGATCTCTTTGCAAGACTTTGCAACCGACGTAGAGTCGATTGTCGACCAAGTCTTCAACCAAGGCGAATGCAAGGGTGGCAAATGCGACACCACCGACACGAACAACACCTACCGTCCTGCGGTCGATATCTACGAGACCGAGCAGCAATTCGATCTGTACATGGATCTGCCAGGTGTGAAGGCAGAGGCGACCAAGATCGAAATGTTGGAAGACAAACTCGTGATCAGCGGCAACCGAGCTGCTCCGACTCACGCAGAGGGTGATTCCACCCACCGCGTCGAACGCACTTGCGGATTGTTTTCACGATCGATCCAATTGCCAAAGCAGCTGGATGTGGAAAAGATCGAAGCCCAGTTCGACAACGGCGTGCTTCATGTCGTCCTTCCCAAGTTAGCTAAACCAGCTGCTAGAACGATCGAAATCAAGACCAACTGATTGAGGCAAGGCATGAGAGCCTGTTGATTGAAGACTGGCCGACATGCAACTCGTTTCACAGTCAGCCGTAGGCGTACGGTGCTTTTTCGAGAGTACGCCTACGGCTGACTGTTAAACGATTAAATCAACAAGGCGCGTGATCGAGGCATCGAAAGTGATTCCTCGCTTACGCGTCGGGTTACCAAACAAGAAATAATTACGGTCGAACGGGAGTTCGCCAGCTGGCGTTGGATGATTGGTCACCGTCACTAATGCTGCCAGAGTTACTGGTTGGCGCTGTTGTTTGTGTTGTTGGGGAAGCTGAGTTAGTGAAGTTCGAAATCGGTTGTTGTGGCTGCATCGTGATGGGCTGAGTTGCAGCCTCGGCGACGATTGCGCCAGCTTGCACAACGCCTTGTTCTAGTCGATCGACACGTGCACTTGCGAGTTCGACTGAGGAGTTGATATTGTCTGCTGTTCGGTTGACTGTATTGCGAGCGTTGTTCGTGGCAGCCACGAGTTGTGATTGTGCATTGGAAATACTGTTAAACAAATTGCTGGTGGGCAAATTGGTCTGGCTGGTCCTCGGTCCATTGCCAAAGCTGGAACCACCTAGTCCACTGCTCGACGAGCTTCCCGTCGTTCCGGTGCCACCTGTATATGAGCCGGGAACTTGAAAGGTGCCTTGAGCTGGCGGCGGCACGCGGGCTGGAGCTCCAAAGCCACCAAACGCTTGCGAAAAAGCAGGCGTTGTTCCTTTGCAACCCGCGAAGCCTGCGGTGACCGCTGCCCCAAAGGACACTGCCGCGAGCCAATGAAAGGTTGTGGATTTGGTTCTCTGGTACTGTTCAATGTTCATGGAATCGTTCATCCTGATCATTCAATTGTTGAGCGTCAATAAACTCTAAGTTTGGGACAGCTGACGCCCGAATGGTTTTGTCCGTTTGGAGAGTACGCGTTCGCTGGCCGCGCCCGCAATACGAAATTCAAAAACAACGGCAAGATGGGCTAACTAGGAGTCTTTAGGCGAACATGGTCAAACTAGGCGCTCACATGAGCATCGCGGGTGGGTACTACAAAGCAGTCGACGCGGCGGCTGAGTATTCGATGGATGTGGTTCAATTGTTTACCAAGAATAACAATCAATGGGCCGCAAAACCGATCACGGAGAGCGACTGCTCGCTCTTTCAAGAATCTCTTAAAAGAACGGGGGTCACACGTCCTTTGTCGCACTCGTCGTATCTCATCAATTTGGCTTCACCTAAAGATGAGCTTTGGCGAAAATCGATCGATTCCATGATTGTTGAATGGCAGCGAGCGGAACAGCTTGGGTTGGACGGCGTTGTGATGCACCCAGGTTCGTATGTTGAATCAACCCCCGAGTCTGGTCTCGAACGCATCGCCTTGGCGATCCAAGAGATTTACGAAAAAGTCGCACCCAAAAACGCGTGGCTGTTGCTGGAAAACACTGCTGGCCAAGGTACAAATCTCGGCTGGAACATGGAGCAACTCGGTTGGCTTCTGAACAAAACAGGCGAGACCATGCAGGTTGGTGTTTGTCTAGACACTTGTCACGCTCATGCAGCTGGCTACGACTTTTCAACCGCCGAAGGATTCAAGGAATGGGAAAAGGAAGCGAAGAAGCAAAATGTTCTCGGTGCTATCCGAGCGTTGCATCTCAATGATAGCAAAAAGGGCTGCGGCTCGCGTGTCGACCGACATGAACATATCGGTTTAGGGACGATAGGGCGCGAAGGAATTCAACGTGTCTTGAAACACAAAACACTAAAGACCCTTCCTATGTACTTGGAAACGGAAAAAGGGACCAACGACGACGAAGAAGAATGGGACGCCATCAACATGAGAGTTCTTCGTGAACTGGAATAGGCAGATGATTCAATGATGTGGCTACGCCGCCTCCGAAGCCATAAGCCGATGGGCTCTAGCCCCGGTTGTCCATAGAACGCGGAGCGTTTTCGATCGCCAGGGCTAGCTAGCGCCCAACGGCTCATGGACAGGTAAAACACGTGGCGACAGTACTTAGTCCGCGAGTTTCCACTCTCGCAAAAAAGACAGGATTTTATCCTCGTTGTAGGTGTTCCCATCCTTCTCGAGCGGAGTGGTATCTTGGGAATGAAGGAATGTGCCATTGGAATCGAGCACAAAAAGATGCGGGTAGCCAACGATTTTGGGGTACTTCGAAAGGAACGCTTCGTTTGGCTGATCCTTTGTGTAAGTCACTTTCATGAGCAAGAAGTTCTTTCCAAGGGAAGAACGTATGGGCTCGCTTTTCTCGATGAAGCCGGTAAGCAGTTTGCACCAACCGCACCATTCGCCGCCAACCTGCTATTGAGTAACGAGGTACATTTCTGGACTGCCACTCGCTTTAGCCGCGCGGCGGAATGAAAAAAACCGTACCTGGATTGGCCAGAATTCAGAACACACTGAATTCTGGCGAATCCAGCTACGATTCGTGGTGTATTACGATTCGTGGTGCATT
>CANHVO010000419.1 GCA_947463915.1 Planctomycetaceae bacterium | reverse complement strand
TTGCTCTTGCCACCGAGTCGATTCATTGCGATTGCGACGGTTTCGTGCGCTTCGGCGCTGATCGAGCCCAAGCTCATGGCTCCTGTGCAAAAACGTTTCACAATTTCTTTGGCAGGCTCAACTTCATCGATGCTAATCGCTGGCCCGGCAGCCCCTGGCTTGAATTCCAAAAGCCCACGCAATGCATAACGCATCTTTGCGTCTTTATTGATATGGTCCGCAAATCGCTTGTACGCGTTCTTATCGCCAGCTCGGGCCGCAACCTGAATGTCCGCAATGGCAGCTGGATCCCAGCCGTGTCGTTCGCCTTCGGCGCGCCAGTGGAATTCGCCAAGATTGGCCAACATCGGCAAAGAGTTGGTCTTCGTCGTTGGATACCCAAGTGCATGCCGGCGGAAAGTTTCTTCGGCCAAGATATCGAAACTGCAGCCCTGGATTCGGCTGTTTGTTCCAACGAAGCAACGTGCAATCACTTCATCTTTCAAGCCGAGAGCCTCGAAAATCTGAGCCCCCTTGTAACTGGCCAAAGTACTGATCCCCATCTTGGCCATGACTTTCATCATGCCTTTGGCGACCGCTTTACGATAGCCGGATACAATCTTGTTGTCGTCCATGCCATCGAGCAAACCGTCTCGGCTCGCTTGCCAGAGTGATTCAAATGCTAAGTAAGGATTGATCGCGTCTGCACCATATCCGACCAATAAACAGTGATGGTGTACCTCACGAGCCTCACCTGTCTCTAACACAATTCCGATTTGAGTCCGCTTTGCGTTCTTGACCAAATGGTGGTGGACAGCACCGCAGGCGAGCAGACTGCTGGTAGCAACTCTATCCTGGCCGATGTTTCTATCCGACAAGACGATCATCGTGTACTTTTCATCGATGGCCTGTTCGGCTTCGATACAGATACGGTCGAGCGTTGCGGCAACGCCAGGCTTGCCAAGTTTCCGATCAAACGTGATGTCGATGGTCTTGGTCTTCCAGCCGCGATTGGTCATGTGTTGGATGGCCGCTAGTTCTTCGTTGGTCAGAATCGGATGCGGGATCATCAAGCGATGGCAGTGTGCGGGTGTTGCGTCCAGCAAGTTCTGTTCGGGACCCACGTAGCACTCAAGCGACATGATTACGTCTTCTCGAATGGAATCGATAGCCGGATTGGTGACCTGAGCAAACAGTTGCTTGAAATAATCATAAACAAGACGAGGCTGGTCACTCAAACAAGCGAGAGCCGAGTCATTCCCCATCGAGCCAATCGGATCGACTTGCGTATGGATCATCGGCAGTAGCATGAAATTCATGGTCTCTAGCGTATAACCAAAGGCCTGCATACGAGGTAGCAGCGTATCTGGATAGAAACCGTGCGATTCTTGGTCGGTCGAAAGCTGATCCAACGTGATGCGTTCGGCTTTGAGCCATTCCTGATAAGGTCGAATGGCAGCGAACGTTTCCTTGAGTTCCTCATCTGGGATCAAGCGACCTTCTTCGAAGTCGATGAGAAACATGCGGCCTGGTTGAAGTCGGCCTTTGGATTTGACAATGGCCGGATCGACAGGCAGCACCCCGACTTCGCTGGCCATGATCACACGGTCGTCGGTGGTGATGTAATATCGACTGGGTCTCAGTCCGTTTCGGTCGAGCGTTGCACCGATGAAGTGACCGTCGGTAAAGACGATCGAGGCGGGGCCATCCCACGGTTCCATCATGCAGCTAAAGAACTCGTAAAATGCGCGTTTGCCTGGCGACATGGTTTCGTGCTTTTGCCACGCTTCCGGCACCATCATCATGACGGCTTCTTGCAGGGTGCGACCATTGAGCAGAAGGAACTCAAGTACATTGTCAAAGGTACCCGAATCGCTGCAAAGTGGTTCGACGACAGGAAACAGTTTCTTGAGGTCATCGCCAAAGACGGAACTCTGTGCCATCCCCTCGCGAGCTTTCATCCAATTGATGTTGCCGCGGACCGTGTTGATTTCACCGTTGTGGCTCATGAAACGAAGCGGTTGTGCTCGGTCCCAACTTGGAAACGTATTGGTTGAAAATCGCGAATGGACCATTGCCAAGTGGGTTTCGAAATCCGGGTCGGACAAGTCCGCGTAGTACGGAACAACCTGGGCTGGCGTCAACATCCCCTTGTAAATGAGCGTCTTGGTCGACAAGCTGCAAACGTAGAACAAAGTGGCTTGCTTAAGTTTTTTGTCGTTTCGAAGCAGATGGCTCGCTTGTTTGCGAATCAAGTAAAGTTTGCGTTCGAACTCTTCGTTGCTCAGGCCATCTTTGGCTGCCACGAATACCTGTTCAATCACAGGTTCCGCTTTCCTAGCGCTTGGTCCAATGTCGGCTTTGTCCGGAGATTGCGGGACGGCTCTCCAGCCCAATAGCCTTTGACCTTCGCTTGCAATCAATCGGTTGAAGGCTTGCTTGCAAAAGTCTCGCTCTGCTTCGTCTTTGGGCAAGAAAATATTGCCTACCGAATAGAGACCTTTTTTCGGTAGGTCAACACCTAGCTCGGTCAACGCAAGTCGACGCAAAAACTTGTCCGGCATCCCGACCAGAATACCAGCCCCGTCACCCGTATTCGTCTCGCAACCACACGCACCTCGGTGATACATGCTTTTCAAAATTGTTTCGGCATCGCAAACAATTTGATGGCTCGGGACACCCTTGACGTTGGCAACGAATCCTACTCCACAAGAATCCTTTTCGAGTTCAGGATCGTATAGACCTTGTTTTTCAGGGAAGCCAAATGGTGCATTCATGCTCGTAGAGTCCTATTCCAATATTCTTTTTCAGTGTTCGGTAGTTTGAGAGATAGCAACGTGTGGGGCGTTGCGAATTAAGAAGATTTTTCTGGCGTGAACAACTCGCTATCCGCGACATCAGCTTCCATCGATTTGCCGTCTTCCGGCTTGCCGTCTTCCGGCGGCTTGGCGTTTTCCTGGTCCCATACGCGATTTTTCATCACGATGTCCATGAAACTTCGTGCGGCTCGACTCAACGTCACTTCTTTGCGTTGAATGATTCCTAAAGGTCGGGTCAATTCAAGTCGATCGCATTCGATCCTCTTGAGCGACCCCGATGCTAACTCGCTTTGAACTGTTAACATCGGTAAAAATGCAACACCACTATTCACGATCGCAGCGTGCTTGACCGAATCGATGTTATCTAGTTCGACAACCACTCGCATCGTTACACCCAAGTTTCGGAGCTCCTTGTCGATCTCTTGACGGATCCGCAAGTTGCTCGCAAAGGCAACTAATCCAACTTGCGAAAGCGCTTCGGGCGAAATTCGTCCGAGCGTTGAAAGCCGATGTCGAGGAGATGCAACCAAGATCATGGGCTCATGACGCCACAGCGTGGTAAGCAAGGATGGGTGATTCTGATCAGGGTAACTCACCATCCCAAAATCAACCGTTCCCTGCTCGACCATTCGGTAAACTTCATGCGGGTGAGCAAGCTGATACGCGAAACTGGCCGATGGACAATTCTTTTGGAATTTCTCTTCCAAGGTAGGCATGTAGCTTAAGCCGATCGAATAAATCGATGCAACCACGACGTGCCCAGTCACTTCTTCGCCGGAACTCGTGCCACCCATGCGTACTTCATCCACCAACGAATCGAACTGACGCAAAACGCCAGCCAAACCATCGTAGAACTTTTGTCCCTCCACGGTCAGAACAAACGGACGTTTCGTCCGATCGATCAATTGGACCGATAGAAAGTCCTCCAAATGTTGGACGCTTTGACTAGCCGCACTCTGAGTCATCCCATGATCGCTAGCCGCCTGCGAAAAACTTCGCCGACGAACAACATCATAGAAAACCTTGAGTGATCGAATGTGCACCGCTCCATGGGAGCTCGCAGCCCTGTTATTACTTTTGTTAATCGTAAAGCTCCTGTATTAACATTGTCGATTCGAAAGATACCCGCTCAAGTTGAGGGAGTCAAGGAGCAACGAGCCTGCCTTTTGAATAGTCAGCAATCCAGGACACGTGTTTTGAAACGGCAAAACCTATCCAATGTCGCGTTAGCCGCCTCAGAGGCCAAGCAGTGGCAATTTACCGTTCTTAGCAGAAAAGACGCCAGTTTAGACAAGCTAATATTGCGTCCAGAAAATCTAAAAAATTAATTCTTCGCGTAGATGGTAGTTGGACGAATCACCGCTTGAGTGATTGCGTCATGAACTCCAGAAGCACTTTCGAAGTCGGATCTCCTGCCACGCCAAGATCGTCGTTGATCTTGCTGTGTGTCGTTTCCTTGGCCCCGAACACTTTGGAAGCAACACCTGAATTAGTCAGGGCCGATCCAAATCGATTCGCTTGAATCGAGGTGTCTGGATGACCAGATACGTGCAGGATCAAAAATGGCGGAATTTGCTTGTCTCTGGCGATGTGGTTCACCGCCGAAAAATTGCGATGCTTTTCTGGATCGTTTCCAAATTTTTCTCGGTGCCCAAATTTCGCTTGCGGCATGGAATGAGCAAGCTGGCGCATCTCTGCCGTCCAAATGATGGCTGGAATATCAAAGGTATCTCCATCCACGGGCACGCAACCAACAATCTGACGGAACGAAACTCCTTCCGCTTTCAAGTAGCGATCGTCGGTACAAATCAAAGCTGCAAGCTGAGCACCTGCCGAATGGCCCATGACGAAAATCCGTTTTGGATCCCCTCCGTACTCCGCAATATGGCCGCTAACCCAACCAACTGACTTCGCGACATCTCGGACTATGGTTTCCATATCAACTTCAGGGAGCAAACGATAGTTGGTGGAGACAAACACATATCCATTCTCAACGAACCATTGCGGCTTGAGCTGGACATTTGCCTTGTCTCCTTGCTGCCACCCACCGCCATGAATCCAAAAAACCACCGGCAGGTCTTTAGCTCCTTTAGGCGAAGCGATATCGAGCACTTGACGTGCGTGCGCTGGAGTCGCATACGGAACATCTCGCCTGATCTCCTGCGCGTTGAGAAAAGATAGTGACGTCGTCAGCAACGCTGTCAATGCAATCACGGGGTAAACTACGACTTTGGTAACGCTCATGGTATTTGAACCTGCTTTAGTTCGACGTTTCATTCCAGCACAACGTCACTCTCGGCAAGAGTGACCCACCTTCGGCGAGCGGCAGCATGAATACTAACCTACCACGACGCGCAAGTTTTGAAGTTGCACACTTGTGATTTCGCAGCAGAATTCGTGAGAATTCTACCCGCGTCTTAATTGCAAAGTGCTTGAATTCTCACGAATTCAGCTACATTTCTCAATACAGTGCAACTTCAAAACGCGTAAGCTAGTGTATCAACGATCCGACCCACTAGTTTGCGCGTCGTGCTAGGTTTATTTGAACCAACCGTTCGCCTTATAGCCCGATTCTACAACGGATTACCTCATAGGATTACCTCACAGTGGGTTCTTGGCAAAAATCCATTCCTCGATGGCTTGCCCTTGGACCAGCTGCCTTTCGATAAATTCAGGAATCCGATCCGCAGTCATCCCCCCGTACCAATTCCCCTCGGGATAGACCACAAGGATCGGGCCTCCCATGCAAACTCGCAAGCAGTTTACTTTGGTTCGATAACAAGCAGCAGGTCCGGACGAGAGAGAAAGTCCACGTTCCTTGAGTTGGTCTTTGAGGGCTTTCCAGGCCAACTCACCAGCTTCCTTTGAACAACACGATTCCCCGATGCACAAAAAGACATGCCGTGCAAAATTTCCGATCTTGAGTTGCGAGGCCGTCTCGCGAAGTTTTTCCAGGTCCAAAGTTCAAGCCGATCTTGCGTGTTTAGTTGTCAGCAATATTCAAGTATTCGTTTAAAAGTTAGCCGAAGGCGTACTTGGCTGCAATGTCGCACAGTTGTCCACCATTTTTGACGCACGTAATGACCAAAATCGCAAGAACTTTACGACCGATTCGTTTCCTATCTGTTTTATCAAGACTGACCTAAAGTGCCTGCCAAGCGATTGAGGACAGTATTGCGGACAATCGCTTTACTCTGGTCAGTGGAAG
>CANHVO010000418.1 GCA_947463915.1 Planctomycetaceae bacterium | reverse complement strand
CGGTGGCGTAAGCCACCGGTCTAGGTTAATCATCGGTGTTTAAGCCCGGAGGGCGACACAATTTGCATGATTCGATGTGTCGCCCTCTGGGCTTCTCATTTGACTGCCACTAACCCGGTGGCTTACGCCACCGGCAGAGATGTGTCGACCTCCGGGCTATCAGACCACCGACCTTCAAGTGCCATTCAGCTCAACGAGAGTCACATTACCAAAGTCTTTTTGAACTGGTATTTGTCGCATAGCCCAGGTTCGAGCCACGGAGCCTGAGAACGAGCGAACGAGCGGGCAACATCATACTGCTATCTCGTAGCAACTTTGTACAGATACTCATCCGTTCGCAGGTACATAGCATTGTCAGAAAATGCAGGTGTTGCTAACGTTCGCCCTGGCACTTCATTCTTTCCGAGCTCTTCAAATTTCTTGCCCAACGCGACCCACGTTGCCGTGCCTGTCTCGTTCAAGAACAGGATGCGTCCGTTAACAAATACTGGCGAAGCTGAAAAATTTCCTCCGAGCCGCTCCATCCAATGGCTTTCGCCTGTCTTGGCGTCGACGCATGAAGCGATGCCTTTGTCGGAAACGAAATAGAGTTCATCGCCCACCAATAGCATGGAAGGTGTGCTTGGTGCGCCACGCTTGAGTCGCCATACAACATTTGTATCGGTGACATCCCCTTTGCCACCCAGCTTCACCGCCATCAACTCGGGATTGTCGTAGTCGTGATTGTAGATGACTAGCCCGTGTCCAACGGTTGGTTGTGGCACAACGGACCAACCTGGCGCCCGCACCTTCCACAGTTCCTCGCCCGTCTTCACATCATATGCTGCAAAGTGATCAGGACCAGGCGCAAACATTTGCGATTGGCCATTCACAGTCGTTACCGTCGCCGTCACAAAGGAGTGACTAATTTTTGCCTCCATAGAACGCGATGTCTTCCATGCGACTTTGCCCGTTGCTGCATCCACTGCTGCCACAAAGGGCTTGGTGCTGCCATCGCAAGCAATCACCAACTTGCCATCGTTCAGAATAGGCGATCCACCGCTGCCATGCATCGGCGGGTAGTCGAGATCGTTGCACATCCATTGAGTTGCTCCGTCGCTTGCGGATAGCCGAGCCATTCCGAGTGCCCCGAAGTGCACGAAAACCGAGCCATCGCGAACCACCGGCGTGGGACTTGCATGGCTGTTCTTGGCATGAATCGAAGGTGCTTTATCGACAGCTTTAACTTCGCGATCCCAAATGACTTTGCCGGTCTCTTTGACCAGGGCGATGGCTCTCAGCGATAGTCCCTCGCCTTTGGCCACAGCCGTTGTCAGATAGACTTTGCCATCCGAGATCGACGGAGAGGACCACCCCAGTCCGGCGACAGGAACTTTCCAGACCACGTTTTTCGTATCGGACCATTCTAAAGGCGTGTTGGAACCGACCGCATGGCCATCCGAATTGGGGCCACGAAACTGAGTCCAATCGCCTGCAACAAAACTGCTTAGTATCAAAGTTAAAATAGAAAGAATCGAAACAATCATTGGGCAGGCCTCGAGGGAGTTTATTGGAGGGAATTGGCAGGTATTGTAGCACGGCTCTCCAAGCCGTGACTCGCAGCCGATGCGAAAGCGAGTCGCTGCAAAAAGCTCCCTGCTTACGCAGGATTACATGATAGCCACAAAAATTCACAAAGGTCACAAAGTAGCAGGCACATTCTCTGCCGGGTGCCGTCAGGCCAATGGCACTCACTTTGAAGCACATCAAGAAGCAGCCCGTTAAGACGGGCCTATTGACAAGATATGAGTTGAATATGATCCAAGTATTGTTTTCAATGGATGTGTCAGCCCTTTCGGGCTTTTGAATTCTCTTTTTGAACTACATCCGGTGGTTAACAACACCGGCAGAGGATGTATCAGCCCTTCGAGGCTGTGAATTTATTCGTAGGACGGCCTTTTCAGGCCGTCGTTAATGCAAAAAACGGCCAATTTCGACGCCCTAAAAAGGGCGTCCTACATTTTTTCACAACCCCTTCGGGCTAGGTGTGCTTGCTACTTTAGGCCTGCTACTTTTTACCCACGATCGCTCGGTCGATTACGTTCTTGGTAATCCGTTGCACCCTCGCATCTGGACCGTGCGGTCGACTCCAGTGCGACCACGGTAGAGTGTGCCCGGGCGGGGAGGAAAGCCCTTGTACCCAGAAAATACTCGATGCATTAAACACCGTGTTGCCCTTTGGCCCTTCGTAGACTGTCGCCGTCCATTGCTGAGGCTTTTCGCCACCAACCCAAGCCGTCCCGGCTCCAACAACTTCTAACCCTGGAATGTCCGCCGGATCGCCGTGGTATTCCCAACCAATGAGTCCTGGTATTTTTTCGCCATCTTTCATGCCGGTCCCTTCGAAAATCCAATGCTTCGAGTTGGTGCAAATCCAATCGCCGCCGCCATTGACCGGCTCCACGTTTCTGGCTCCCATCAATAAACCTTCATCGGGGCCATGTTCTGGAAATGGGCCGTTCTGTTTGTCTCTCTCTTTTGCAACTTGACGATCGCCGCCGTAGGGACCGCCGCGGAACATGATTCGGTTTGGACGATCGTCGAAGCTTGGACGCATGGGTGTTACCCAGCAAACGCTGTTGCCCGACAAGAACATCAAGTTTACACCTTCATCACGCATTTTCTCAACGCTACGAAATTGACGGATGTCCCAATACTCGTCATGGCCAACACTGACGAACACTTTGCTCTTGAGGCCACGCTCTGGCGTAACCATATCGCTGTTGCAAACGTAAGAAACATCGTAGCCATTTTGTTCCAGCCAATAAGCCAAAGGGAATTCGAGAGGTAGATACTCGCCCGCTCCCACCGTGAGCGGATCGTTGACGACGCTATCGAATTGAGCCTCGCGGCCATATGGTCTGTCGAAACTGACATCCGCCCACGGTCCTTGATTGCCCTTGGGATGAGTGTACACAGAGTAGTGACTTGGCCATTGATTGTAGGCTTGCCAAGTGTTGTCGGAGCATTGAAACAAAACATCGCACTTGCGATCATCGGTCACCACAAAGATGACATAGCTCTGCCAATACGGTTCTGACGGGGTTGCTGGAATCGTTGTAAGACGTCCGAGATAGACACCGCTTAGCCAATCTTTGGGGATCTTTAAACTGTGCGTTGTTGACCACTTGCATTCGTGCAAGTCTTTTTCACCAGGAGTTGGCGTCGCTTGAGTCGTGGCTTCGAGCGGTCCGATCGACTTCATCAATCTGGCCCCAGCACCACCATAGAATCCAGTCCGGAAAATTTCCAAGTTGAATGATCGGGCCGGATTGGCTGAAACCTTGATGTCGATCGTTTCGCCAGCACGAACGCTTTGACGCGAACAGTATCCCTCGATCCAAGGCGATCGATACTTTTGGCCATCAACACGGACTCGGGTGAGTTGCCAATCCGTTGCCCCTGGCTTCGCGTTCTCAGCGACAATCATATTGCTCTCGGAGGCCAAATCGGCAATCGTCTTCGCCAAACCGTCGACGACTTGCGAATAGGGACCGAAGGCTAACTTGTCGACTGTGTCTTCTGGCTGATGGTAGTGCGGATAACGAAACAGTGCCGTGTCGGTGACCATGATGCCCAAATAGCCTTCTTGCCAGAATGACCAATGGTCCGACCAGCCTACGCCCGGCAGCTCGTCTCGAAGCGCACCTTTCTGAACATCGACTTTGCAATGTGACTTGAGCTTTTCGGCAACTTGGTCGAGCAACTTCCGAGACGGGATGTTCGAAACAAGGCCGATGAAATTGCCTGTGCTGGGGTAAAAAGGGGCTAACAACGCTGGATATTTTTGGCCATTGGGTGCATCGGTAAAGTAACCCATGGTCTCGAGGCTAAGAACTACCTTGATATTGTCCTTGCGTTGGCGGCAGGCTTTAGCGTAAACCCATGAGCCCATTTTGCCGTCGCGTTGGAAGTAGGGTGGCTCTTCATTTGCAAAGGCAACGTAACGAATGGTCTTGGGATATGGTTTGCCATTCATCTGTCTCGCTATTTCTAGCAACGCAGCGACACCTGAGCCGTTGTCGTTTGCGCCAGGTGTGCCTTCCGCACTATCGTAGTGAGCACCCACGATCACGATCTCGTCAGGTTTATCAGAACCGATCACTTCCGCAATCAAGTTATGACAATCCTTGCCGTTGACTTGAAAAGTTTGCTTGGTGATGTTGTAGCCGATCGCCTCAAATTCTCGTTGCAAATATTCGACGGTTTCATCTAGCTTTTTCGGTTTGGTTAAATTCCTTTCTCCGATGGTTTCGCTGAGGTGAGTAACTGTTTCGCGGAGTCGGTCCTCCGTTGTGAGGTTAGCCACTTTTGGAGCTGCGATCGTTGCCTCTTGGCCATTTGTATCGGTAACGATTGCGGTTAGACACATGAACATCGAGGCTAGGCCGACAGCAGGGCGTACCATGGATCGGAATCCGTGTGAATTAATAGTATTCACTAGCTTGCGCGTCGTGCTATGTGAGACATTTTGAGGCATGTCGGTTTTCTCCATTGGCTTAGCGTGTTTGTAACCATTCAAGATTGGAGTCTTTGCTCGTACTTCGAACAAGCATGATCCGGTCGCTTCAATCCGGTTTTCTGGAACGAACCATTCAACTGGTTCATTTTATGGGAAATACCGTCTTCCTTTGGATCAGGACGATTCCTTCATTCGTCGGATGTCGATAGACCAACTACCCCCAGTGTTCGGCCAAATTGGCCGTTTTAACTCTCCACTAGCGATTTTTATATCGCTACCATTGCCCCAATGCTAGTCGTCGCCCAAACCAAAGAGCTATGCTCGCATCCGTTCGAGCTTGTGCAGTCGTTCGTTTTCCCTCAATCAGTGAGGCTGCAAGATGAACGTTGAATCTCAATGGGGGATTCCTACGGACAAGCTCCGTAGTGGTGCCTCCATCCATTTCGATCTAGTCAGTCCCGATGGCCAATTGCTTCTAAAAGCAGGTGAGCCCATCACAAATCGGCTGCTTGAGCAACTGCGTGAACGTGGCATCCAGTCACCAATCTTGCATCCTGCTGCACGCTTTCGACCAGAACAGAAAACCACTGCGCTCCTGTCGAACTTTCCAGCAGAAACGGTCCGCCAGATCCAAACTTCCATGGAGTCGGCGCGAACCTCCGTCAAATCACTCTTGACCTCGTTGACGAACAAGGAGGAGATTCGCGTCGATGTGATTCAAAGGAGCGTCGGAGAGTTTGTTGTTCAAGCGAAGCGGGATGTCGCAGCAACGCTTGCGGTGCTCGCGCTGAATGCAAAGGTCGCGGATTCTGAGATTGCAAATGGCCTTGCAAATCACTCCGCGAATTTGTCCTTGCTCGCAACCGTCATGAGTACCCTGCAAAGGGACGAGCCCATCCAATCTTTTGAAATCGGACTGGCTGGCTTACTTCACGATAGTTCGCTTATGCTGAATGACGAATGGTTTACGGGCAAAGTGAACTCGCGGGACGAAACGGCTCGAAAGCGATACCGTAGGCACTCGATTGAGAGTGCCGATCTGCTAAACGGTTTTGGCGGGATTTCGAAGTCGGTTCTGACGCTGATTCAGGAAGTTCACGAACAGGCTGATGGTTCAGGATACCCTCGAGGGTTGGAGATCAGCCAAATCAAGCCTGGCGCCGAAATACTCAATTTGGCAGATGCATACCTGTCGTTGACAAACCCTGTCCAAGGGCGTTCAATAGTACCAGCCGATGCGATCAGTTACCTTTGTTTTCATACAGCCCAAGGCAAATTTAGCCGAGATGCATTGATGCTGCTGACTACGAGCTTGTCCATGTATCCTGTTGGCTCCGGAGTGGAATTGGATGACTTGTCCGAAGCCGTCGTCGTTCGAGGAAACAGCAACGCTCCGATGACTCCAATGGTGCGACTGCTTCATCCCGGCCACCCTGAGATTGATCTTCGGGTATCCGATCGATTCATTTCCAGACCACTTCAAGATGCCGATCGAAAGGAACAGCGGCT
>CANHVO010000417.1 GCA_947463915.1 Planctomycetaceae bacterium | reverse complement strand
ATTCCGCTGGCTTTGCTTAACTTTTTGTGCGTTGCGATCGTCCTTACCTACGATCTTCCGAAACACTACTTAGCGTTGACAGCCCTGTTTTTGGTGGCAGGATCGATGGTCAGTGCTCGACAATTGCAGCATACGATTAACCGACCCCGTTCCGAAGGTCGACCAGCGACCAATGTGAATTTGACGGAGAGCGCAATATGACAACGAAGAAGTCCAAGACCGTGAAATGGGGTGAAGAGCCCAAAATCGGTTGGTGGGAAGCGATGTATTTGCCTGCGATTGCAGGTGGACTTGCGACTGCGATCAAGCATGCGTTTTCCGGAAGGACGACGACTCGCCAGTATCCTGATGTTGAGCCAGAAATTCCGCCAAACTACCGCGGCGTGCATCGACTCAATCGGGATGAAGAGGGACGCGTTAAGTGTGTGGCATGTTACATGTGCCAAACAGCTTGCCCGGCAAACTGTATCGAAATCATTGCGGCACCAGCCCCAAAGGACGATCCTCATTGGAAGGATCGCGACAAGTTCCCACAAACGTTTACGATCGACGAGCTTCGGTGTATTTACTGTGGGATGTGCGAAGAAGCTTGTCCCGTAGACGCGATCGAATTGACCAGCGTTTACGACCTGACGGGTTACACACGCAAAGAGTTGATTTTCGACAAAGAGAAGCTGCTTTCGGTGTTTGATGAAACGTCGACTGGCGGCAAAGATCCTGTTCGAACGAATCGCGGTGCACTGGGGCCAGCTTCCGTGGAAGCTTCAACAGCATCGCAAGGTCCTCCACCTCCAGGTCGCGGAAGTCACGGTTAATTCAACCAATTCGATCAAATCAAAATGAACTTACTCAACAACTACTTTTTGAATTCTGCGTTCTTCGCGCAGACTGACGCGGGCACTGCCCTCCCGACGGCGGTCAGCCAAGTTGTGGATCAGGCTGCTCCGATTCAGGCATGGACTAACTCGATGTTGGTTCCAATCGTGCTTGGTGCGGTTGCGTACCTGTTGATTCAACATGGTGTGGTGAAGTCCAAAGCGTACTTTGCAGGCGGGGCTGTGGCTGCGTTGTTAGCCGTCGGCTTTGCTCTCGGATTCACACCTGGGACCTTTGAATCTTACGTATTGATGAGTTTTTGTGCCGTTGCAACCGGAGGCGGTATCGGTTTTTTGACAGCTCGCGAACCGGTTTACGCTGCGTTAGGGTTTGCAACTGCGGTTTTGTCGGTCTGCGGTGTTCTGTTTATGCAGTCTGCACTCTTCATTGCGGCTGCGACCATGATTGTGTACGCAGGAGCGACGATCATCATCTTTTTGTTCGTACTCATGTTCGCTCAGCAAACCGAATTGCGAACCTACGATGTGCAATTGAACAACCCTTTGGTGGCAACTGCGATCGGCGCGATCTTGTTAGCTACGATCACGATGTGTGTTACCGAAAACAATGCGATTCTGCCTGTGCGGGTCGATTCGACTCGGGTGATGAGTGCAGCCAGTCTACCGGATAGTCTGAGCTCGGAAGCTGGAAAAGAAGCGTCCAAGAAACTAGATGCCATCGACCCGAATTTGCGATACGTTCCGAAGCTGACTGCAGGTTTGGGGCGTTCGATGTATACGGACTATCTCTTGGCTGTTGAGCTCGCAGGGACGGTTCTGTTGGTAGCCACTATCGGAGCAATCGCTTTGGCACAGAGAACCACGGAGACACAATCTTGAACGAAACAACGCAAAATTTGCTCGTCTTTGGTGGCGTCCTTTTTGTGATTGGGATGGTTGGGTTTTTGACTCGGCGATCGCTGATCTTGATGTTCCTCTCCTTGGAGATGATGTTGTCTGGCGTCAGCGTCAATTTGATTGCTTTTTCGCGACACCATCAAAACTACCAAGGTCAGAT
This sequence comes from Planctomycetaceae bacterium, assembly GCA_947463915.1. Lineage (GTDB taxonomy): Bacteria > Planctomycetota > Planctomycetia > Pirellulales > Pirellulaceae > JBKCUI01. The sequence continues at coordinate 4,141 of CANHVO010000417.1, read as the reverse complement.
TCTTGCGGTCATGGTACTCACGATTGCAGCTTGCGAAGCGGCAATCGCATTGGCTTTGGTCGTTTCGCTGTATCGACGAAAAGCGACGCTTGACGTGGCAGCCTGGGACGACTTGAGTGAAACGCTGATTCCGAAAGTTATTGAGTCTCCTCAGACATTGGAAGAGCCAGCGATGGAGTTCCCGAAACTTACCCCTGCAGGCTTGGACCCCTTGTCGCGTCCTATCTCTGCTGACTTCGACGCACAATCGATGGAAAATGGTGAAAGTGTGAAAGCGAATACATTGGAGGCAGGAACACATGCTTAGTCTCTTTGCTTGGATGGTTCCGATAGCTCCATTGGTGGGTTGCATCGCGTGTTCGGTTTTGGCCTTTCGAGGCGACCGGAAGATTGCACATTTGCCAGCTATCATTTCCCTTTTGTTCGCCGCTTTGTTCACGATTTGTTTGATTGTGTTTGGAGCGCAGGGAGAGTCTGGGGCCGTGTTTAGCGGCTATCGGTATCTCAACGTCGGAAGTCTGACGTTGGACATTTCGCTCAAGGTGGACACGCTTTGCTTGACATTGTTGGCGGTTGTGACCTGCATCTCGGCCATGATTGCGATTTACTCCCGCGACTACATGCACGACGACCCCGGGTATGCTCGGTATTTCGCTGTCTTCTGCGGATTCGTTTTTTCCATGACGATGCTGGTTCTGTCCAACAATTTGTTAATGCTGTATGCCTTTTGGGAAGGGGTAGGTACTTGTTCCTATTTGCTCATTGGATTTTGGTTTCGCAAGCCAAGTGCAGCGCGGGCTGCGACCAAGGCGTTTCTCGTGAACCGAGTTGCGGACTGTGCATTTCTGATGGGGATTCTTTTGTTGGCCTATGGGGTTGGACATGTTGAAGGTGCAGAGGCTAGTTTCTTCGCTCGCTTAAATTTCGACAACATTGTCAAGGCCGTTCCGTTCCTGTCGTTAGAACATCCGGAATTGCTAACCACGATCGGATTTATGTTGATGATCGGTGCGATCGGCAAATCAGCTCAATTTCCATTCCACGTTTGGTTGCCGGATGCGATGGAAGGCCCAACACCTGTCTCGGCTCTGATTCACGCGGCGACGATGGTGACTGCGGGTGTTTACTTGATGTCACGCTTGTCGCCTCTTTTGGAATTGACCCCGGCGGTACTCAGTGCGGTTGGTTGGCTGGGAGGCATCACGGCATTTATCGGTGCTTGGATGGCACTATACCAGACTGATTTAAAGCGAGTTTTGGCTTACTCCACGGTTAGTCAACTTGGGTACTTGTTTATGGCCTTGGGTGCAGGTGCCGTAAGCGATCTGATGACCGCGGCCGTGGTTGCTGCGATGTTCCACTTGGTGACACACGCTTTCTTCAAGGCGTTGCTATTCTTGTCAGCCGGGAATGTAATGCACGCGATGGGCGATGTGATCGACATGCGTCGATTCAGTGGTTTGCGAAAAGTATTGCCGAAGACCAATATCCTGTTTTTGATTGGTGCGGCGGCTTTGGCTGGGGTACCTTTGCTTGCTGGATTTTTCAGTAAGGATGGAATCTTGTCGGTGTTGGCGCAGGCCAGCAAGGACGGCGAGTTTGGAGGTCAGTTCTTTGTCTTGCTTTGCATTGGATTTGTGACCGCCTTGATGACAGCCATTTACACTTCGCGAGCTTACTTTAGTACTTTCTTGGGTGCAGAGAAGGTTCCGGAAGAAGCCGGTCATCATGCTCACGAAGCGACCAATGTCATGTTGGCACCGATGGCGGTTCTGGCTGTCGGAGCAGTGTTTGCAGGTGGGCTGCTTGGTCCAACTGGGGCGATTTCAAGCTACTTGTTGCAGAGTTTCAAAGATAGTGGCCACGGAGAGCATCACGAAGAGATGTGGGTGATGGCAGCGTCGGGTTTTCTGGCTCTGGCAGGGATCGGAATTGGCTATGCTCTTTCGCTGAGGGGGCCAAGCACAGCAGAATCAGGACCACTGGTTGCCTTTGCTGCTTTTGGGCGCAATCGCTTGTACATCGACTGGTTGTACAACGTCGCCATTGTCGCCCCAATGGAATGGTTTGCCAACCTATTGGGTTGGATTGATGAAAACGTGATCGATGGACTTGCAATGCGGGTCGCATCGTTGCCGAGACTCTTTGGCTTGATTGGACAACGCGTTCAAAATGGCCGTGTACCTGGTTACACCTACATGACTGCGTTTGGAATCGCCGCCCTCGCTGTTTGGATCGCTACTCGCTAATTTTACGAGAACCATGACCTTTCTCATTCCATTAATCATTGTCCTGCCGCTCTTTGTTGGGCTTGGGATCTTTCTTGCCGGGAAAAAAGGCGATGCACTGGTTGCGACTGCGGTCGGAACTGCGGCGCTCGTATTCCTCTTTAGCCTTTTGCTGGTTGGGCAAGTTTACACGTCGAGTGTGCCGGAGGCGGCTAGCGGAGCAACGATCCAACCTCGATTGGCGTATGCTCCCGATTGGCTTCAAGTGCATTTACCGGTTTCCGTTGGCGGTCATCAGGTTCGATGGCAATTGGAATTTGGAGCGGATGGGATTGGAGCTTTGATGGTTCTGCTGACAGGCATTGTTGGTTTGGTCACCATGAGTTTGGCAACGATTCAAATCAAAGAACGACTGCCGCAATACTTGGCCTTGATGTTGATTTCTCAATCGATGTTGCTGGGTGTCTTTTTGTCGATGGATTTGCTGTCCTTTTACTTGTTCTTTGAAGCGGTACTTTTGCCGCTTGTACTGTTGATCAATGGTTGGGGCAATAAGGGAGAATCGCTTAATGCATCTCGAAAATTCTTGCTGTACACCTTAGTTGGAAGTGTACCGATGGTGCTTGGTTTGATAGGCTTGGCTCTGCTGTCCGCGAGCCCGGATCGGGCTTCCAGTGTTTCGTTTGAAACCCTTTCATCTCTTGCGAGAGAGACGCAGCTTGCAGCCATCAGCTCGGCCTCGACAGATTCAGCCAGTGCGATTGGAGCGTTGGCATCGAAGGAGCAATGGATCGTTTGGTTGCTGCTATTGGGATTTGGAATCAAGCTGGCCATTTTGCCGCTTCACACGTGGTTGCCGACGACGTATTCGGTGGCTCATCCTAATACCACAGCCCTCATCGCTTCGGTCGTGGCCAAGCTAGGGGTATTCGGGATCATTCGAATTGTCGTTCCACTTACGCCGATCGCCTTGAGCACTTACGCACAGATGTTGTTTGGAGGGCTTGGGGCACTTGCCATTGTTTACGGCGCTTTGGTGGCATTGTCGCAAACTGATTTGCGAAAAGTTTTGGCTTACAGTTCACTCAGCCACGTTGGCTTCATCACTTTGGGGCTGATGTCGATGAACACAGAAGGTCTAACAGGGGCCGCGATTCAGATGTTCAATCACGGCATTATTACTTGTGGAATGTTTTTGATGCTGGCGATGGTTGAGGAGCGACGCGGACGATTGTCGCTGGCTGAGCAGGATCGCGGGCTGGCTTCGGTGTACCCAAAGCTTGCCGTACTGATGATCTTCTTCACACTTGCAGGGGCTGGATTACCTGGCCTAAATGGCTTTGTTGGTGAAGTGTTAGCGATGACTGGAATGCTTCGTGTTTCGGGCTTCTTTACTGGAATTGCAGTTCTCGGGACGGTGCTTGGTGCATGGTACGGGTTGCGAATTGTCCAGCGACTGCTCTTTGGTAGCGATGGCGTTTCCCATTCGAAAGTCTCGGTCGGTGTCACAGGAGACATTCAAATCAACGAATTCTTGCCTCTAGTAGGGATGGCGGCCGTTTGTTTGTTCATCGGTCTGCGTCCTCAAGATACGATTCAATTGATTGAAAAGGACATTGCGAGAATCGCCAATGTTTCCGAACCGAGTGCCAAGGCAATTCATCCCGAAATGGATGGACTCGTCGCTCAATCTAAACCTTAGTCAATCCAAAAACGCATACGACACTTTAAGAGTCTGAACCTACTGTGGATACCCTCGAAACACTAAAGTCCTCACTTGCTTTGATGGCTCCAGCGATCACTTTGATCCTTGGTGGCTCCGTTGTGATGGCAGCGTCGCTGGTTCTTAAGCCGGGAAATGCCCGCGATGTTCACGGTCAACGGACCGGCGTCGCTATCGCCTCGCTGGCCAT